>CAZZZW010000450.1:0-3176 GCA_964658795.1 Phormidium nigroviride PCC 7112 | reverse complement strand
TGCCCCGGATCACCGAGCGGTTCGTCAAGGGTGACGTCCGCCGGAACCGGGCCAGCAACACCACCGGGCTGGGCCTGGCCATCGTGGCCGGCGTGGTCAGCGCGCACCACGGCCGGATCACGATGGCCAGTCGACCGGGTTCGACCTCGGCCGAGATCGTCCTTCCGCTGGCGGATCGATCAGGAACGCGCCCCCAGGCGTGACCGGATCGGCAGCCAGGTCGCCACGGCCATGATCGCCATGCCCAGCGGCACGTGTACTGCGGTCAAGGTGTCCTTGCCGTCATCGCGGATCTGACCGCCGAGGTAGCTCTCGGCGATCAGCAGCACCAGCAGCACGACCGAGCCGATGATCAGGTCTCGGCGATTGCGAAGCTTCCAGACGGCCCACGCCAGGGCCACAACAGTCAGGACGAGAGCGATCTCGCCGCCGCGGGCGTGCACGTCGATCCAGTTGCCGGAGTCGTCGCGCTGACCGTCGTGTTCCAAGAAGATTCCGGCCCACAGGCCCTGCAACAAGACAGCCAGGGCGGCCAGGCCGGCCAGGGCGGCGAACACCCGTTGTTCGACCCCGGTGGTCGTGCGGGTCTCGGTGCGCGTCGTGCTGGACATGATTCTCCTTTGTTCGGTCGGGTGAGGGTCCCCGTCCTTCGAGCCTGTCCAGCTCAGCTCTGAAAATCCTCTCAAACCCGCTCTTAGCCGGCGAAAGCCTCGACGAGTGCGGTATCGAAGGCCCCGAGATCGTCCGGCTTCCGGCTGGTGACCAGGGTGAATCCCTGTTCCGGGCAGACGAAGACCTGCTCGTCCACCCACGTGCCCCCGGCGTTGCGGATGTCGGTCTGCAAGCTGGGCCAACTCGTCAGGGTCTTGCCGTCCACGATGCCGGCCTCGACCAGCGTCCACGGGCCGTGGCAGATCGCGGCTATCGGCTTGCCCGCCGCAGCGAAGGCCCGCACGAACGACACCGCCTCGGCCACGGTCCGCAGCGTGTCCGGGTTGGCCACCCCGCCCGGCAACACCAGGGCGTCGAAATCGCCGACCGACACTTCGCCGACTGCGGCATCCGGGTCAAAGGTGTCGCCGGGGTGGATGTCCTCCTTGACCGCCTGCACCGTGTCCTTCTCCGGTGCCAGCAGAACCGGGGTGCCCCCGGCCTGCTTGACCGCGTCCCATGGTGTGGTCAGTTCGATCTGTTCGACACCGGAGTTGGCGACCAGAAATGCGATTCGTTTTCCGGTTAGTTCAGCTGACATTTCTCGCTCCTGCACCTGCTGGGCGACGCTGATCCTTCAACGTCGTTCCACCATAGCCCGGCCGCCGGCTACGGATGCAGCAGCACCTTGGTCCAACCGCGGTCGCGGTCATCGAAGTGCCGGTAGGCCGCCGGTGCCTCGTCGAGTGAGATGTGGTGCGACACGATCAGCGACGGATGGATCTTGTCGGCCGCGATCAGGTCGCGCAGCTGACGGTTGTAGGCCTTGACGTTGGCCTGCCCGGTGCCCATCCGCTGCCCCTTGGTGAAGAATGCGCCGAAGTCGAAAGCGATCTTGCCCTGTTGCATGAGCTCATCGGGGCTGCCGGGGTCCTCCATCGGAAACACCCCGACGGTGCCGATCCCACCGGTGGCCCGGACCGCGGCGACCAGCGTGTTCAGGGTCGCTGCGGGTTGTTCGTTGCCGTCCTGGTCGTGGGCCTGCCAGCCCACGGCCTCGACCCCGCGATCGGCGCCGTTGCCGTGGGTCAGATCCATGACCTGCTCGACCACATCGCCGTTGTCGCTGTTCACCGGCACCGCCCCGAACTTCTCGGCCAGGGCCAGTCGATCGGTCTGCCGGTCGACCACCATGACCAGACCGGCGCCACGGATCTGGCAGGACAGGGCGGCCATCAGCCCGACCGGGCCGGCGCCCATGATCACCACGGCGTCACCAGTGCCCACGCCGGCCAGCTCGGCGCCGTGATAGCCGGTCGGCAGGATGTCGGACAACATTGCGTAATCTGCTTCCTTCTCCTCGACATCCGCGGGGAGTTTGAGCGCGTTGAAGTCGGCGAAGGGCACCCGTCGCAGCTCGGCCTGGCCACCGTTGTACGGCCCCATGTCGGCGTATCCGTAGGCGCCACCGGCGAACCCGGGATTCACGGTGAGGCAGAAACCGGTGAAGCCTCGTTCGCAGTTCCGGCAGAAGCCGCAGGCGATGTTGAACGGCAGGCAGATCTTGTCACCCACCTTGATCCGCTCGACCCCGCCACCGACCTCGACCACCTCGCCGAGGTTCTCGTGCCCGAGCACCTTGCCTTCCTCGACGCTGGTGCGACCTTCGTACATGTGCAGGTCCGAACCACAGATGTTGGTCGTGGTGATCTTGACCAGGACATCGGTCGGACGTTCGATACGAGCGTCGTCGACCTCGTCGACACTGACGGATTCAGGACCGTGATAGACCAGAGCGCGCATCGCGGCTCCTCCAGACGGATTGCGCGATCGAACCGATCGCGGCGAAGGGCACTGTTCGCCCTGTCCTTTCTGCATACCCGGCCGGGACGATTAGCGCCAGCGACCAACCCCGAAGGTGAGCCGGTGGCTAGAGTGGAGGCACGGCTCAGCACCAGCCTTCTTTTCGGTGCGGCCGACATCCGCACCGACCGCCGAGCGGATCGCCTGTGATTGCAGTTTCTCCCGACTCCATCGGTGTTGTCGTGCCGGTCCACAACGAAGAGGTGTTGCTGGGCCGCTGCCTGGCGGCGCTGTGTGCGGCCGCGAAGCAGGTCGGGCCCGCGGTCGACATCGTCGTGGTACTCGATCGCTGTCACGACGACAGCGCACTGATTGCCGCGATGTATCCCGAGGTGACCCAGCTGCGTTCGGAGCGGCCTGGGGTCGGGGCGGCGCGGGCCACCGGCGTGGATTACCTGTTACAGCTCCGCCGGTCCGGCCAGGCGTGGCTGTCGACCACCGACGCCGATTCGGTGGTGCCGGTCGATTGGTTCCACCGTCAGTTGGACCATGCCGGTGCCGGCGCGGACGTGGTCGTCGGTACGGTCTGCGTCGAGGACTGGCGGGAGCACTCGGATGTGACCCGTCAGCGTTACCTGTCGGAGTATCACGCAGTGCCCGGACACCGTCATATGCATGGGGCCAACCTGGCCTTTCGAGGAGACTCCTACGTCGCGGTCGGC
>CAZZZW010000449.1:0-3187 GCA_964658795.1 Phormidium nigroviride PCC 7112 | reverse complement strand
CGGTCTTCGGGCAGCGGTTGCAGGGTGAGCCAGTTGGCCCGGGCGGTGTGGGCCGCGGCCTCGGCGTCACCGGCGGCGGCCTGGCTGATGATCTGGCTGTGCATGGTGACCGAACGGCGACCGGTCAAGGATCCGAACTGTAACCGTTCCACCCGACGCAACAGGGGGGTCACCGATTCGAGCACCGACCTGATGCTCAGATTGGCCGAGGCGGTCACGGCGACCTCGTGGAACTCGTCGTCGGCGGCCAGCGCGGCATCGACGTCCCGGGCGGCCAAGGCGGCCTTGAACCGGCCATTGGCCTCGCGCATCGCCTCAAGATCGGCTTTGGTGAACACCGGAACCGCCTCCCGAACGGCGAGTTCGTGCATGGCCGCCGCAACCGTCTGGGCGTTGCGGGTCTGGCGGCGGTCGACCGGGCTGACGATGGTGAACCGACCCGGCTTGCTCTGCACCAGGCCCGACAGCTCGAGCCGGCTCAGTGCCTCGCGGATCGGCGTCCGGCTGACCCCGAGCCAGGTGATCAGCTCGGCGTCGTTGAGCCGCTCCCCCGGTTCCAGCCGGCCGTCCACGATGGCGTCGCGGATCGCCACGTAGGCGGCGTCGCGCAGCCGGGCCTTGTCGAGCAGGCCGGAATCGGCGGGTACGGGCATGCAATATATTGCACACAGCATGTAGCAGGAAGTCAAACTAGGCTTGAGCCCATGCGCGAACTTGTCGAGGTGGCCGACGGCGTGCTGGTCGCGACCCCGGCAGGCTCCACCGCCTATAACCTCTCCGGCGCTACGCGACCACCAGCACGGTGGTGGTCAGCGACGATCGAGCGGTACTGATCGACCCGGCCTGGGATCCGGACGAACTCGAGGGGCTGGCCGACGCCCTGGCCGCCCGGGGCCTGACCGTGACCGCCGGTCTGAGCACGCACGCGCACCACGATCACCTGCTCTGGCATCCCCGCTTCGGTGATGCGACCCGCTGGGGCTCGCCACGGACGGTCGCGCTGGCAAATGAGTATCACCAGCAACTATTGGCCAATCTCGGCTCGGACTGGCCGGCCGACCTGGCCGCGGTGTTCGGCCGGGTGCAGGTCGCCCGGCCGGAACCGTTCAGTACCGGTGACGATCCGATCGTGCTGGTCGTGCACGACGGTCACGCCCCGGGCCACACCGCGCTGTGGCTGCCCGAACGGTCGGTGCTGATCGCCGGCGACATGCTCAGCGATCTGGAACTGCCCCTGCCGCACAACCCCGACGATCTGACCTCCTACCTGCACGGGCTGGAGATTCTGGCTCCCTACGTCGGGCGGGCCGCGGTGCTGATCCCGGGCCACGGCACCCCGACCACCGAGCCGGGGAAACGTCTGGACGCCGACCGGCGATACCTGGACGCGCTGGTGGCCGGCAGCGATCCGGCCGACGGGCGCCGGGACAACGACGGCATGGCCGAGGTGCACGCCCGCAACATCGAGCTGGCCACGGCCTATCGCGGCTGAGCTGGTCAGCGGCGGCTGAGCTGGTCAGCGCAGCTGGGCCGACCTACAGCGCCAGCGACAGCGGCTTGGGCGTCGCCTCGTGCCGGGATGGGTCGTAGACCAGGGCGCGGTCCCGGCCGTCCCGCTTGGCCTCGAACAGGGCGAGGTCGGCCCGGGCGATGATCTCGGCCAGTTCCTCGGAATGATCGGATTCGGTGACGCCGAAACTGCAGGTGAACGCGGGCAATCCGTGCTCGGCGACGGCGGCGGCCAACCGGGTCCGGACGTTGTCGGCGGCCAGCCGGGCGTCGTCGGCCGAGCAGTCCGGCAACACGGCCACGAACTCCTCGCCGCCGTGCCGTGAGACCAGATCCTGCTTTCGCAGGGCCGCGGACAGGGTGCTGGCGAACAACCGCAGCGCCCGGTCGCCGGTCTCGTGGCCGTAGGTGTCGTTGAGCTGCTTGAAGTGGTCGAGGTCGGCCACGATGACCGCCACCTGCGGATCGTCGCGACGCAGTTCGCGGACCTGGTTCTGCATCGAGCGCCGGTTCAGCAATCCGGTCAGACTGTCGGTCGCCGCCTGCAGTTGCGACTCGGCAATCACCCGGAGCAGGCCGATCCGGGCACCGACCTTGTCGGCCAGCGTGCCCAGGTCGGTCGACTGTTCCACGCTGGGCAGCCGGTTGGGCGCTCCGACGGTGTGCAGGACGCCGACCGTCCGGCCCATGATCGAGACCGGTACGCAGACCGCCGAACACCGGCCCTGCTCGCGTCGGCGCAGCTTCGGGCAGGCGTCCAGGGCATCGCTGTCGGCGAAGGTCTGTAACTGCGAGCGGCGAGCGGCCGGGCACTGGTCGGGTGAGTCGACCGAGCAACCCGGCGCCGTCCCGGTCGGTGACGTGGTGGCCACCCGGAGCAGATGAGCGTGGCTGTTGTCGGCCAGCAGCAGTTCCGAGGCGGCCTCGGGCACGACCTCGGCCAGGGCACGCTCGACCACGTCGACCACCTCGGGCTCGTCACCGGCCATCTCGAGCGCGGTGTGCAGGCTGCGCTCGAAGTCCTGTCGCCGAACCTGTTCGTGCCGGCCCCGGCTCTCGGTTTCGAGATCCTCGATGGCGTTCTTGAGCTGGGTTCGCAGGGTCTTCATCAACCGGTTGGCCAACTTCTGCTGGTGATCGACGCGATACCAGACCATCACGGTCATCGGGACGGCCACGATCAGCGACATCGCCGAGGTCATCAGGGCTCCGGTCCAGCCCGAAGCGATCCGCTGAGCCCAGTAGCTGGTCGGGATCGCCACCAGCGTGATCAGCGTGACCGCGAGCCCGGCCGATTGCAGGCCCAGCCGGCGCATGGTGACCCGAGCTTCGTACCACTGCTGTTCGGTAGCGGCGATGACCTCGCGGTCGACCATGTTCGTCCCTCGATCCCCCGGGCCGTCGACATCGGCGGCAACTCCAACTATCGGCACCGGCGGGGTGATCTTGAGACCTCGACTGGACGGAATCCACTAGCCGTCCAGGTCGGACCGGGCGTTGCGGACCGCCTGCTCGGTCCGCTCGACCGCGCGGGCGGCCCGGCTGTGCTCACGCTCGGCTGCCGACACCGTCTTGGCCGCGGCCGTGTGGTCGGCGCGAGCCTGCTGCAGCGCCGCGGTCAGGTCCTCGATCCGCTCGTCGGCGGCGTGCGCGCTCGCCCGGGCCGCCGCAAGTGCCT
>CAZZZW010000448.1:0-3196 GCA_964658795.1 Phormidium nigroviride PCC 7112 | reverse complement strand
CGCGTTCCCGGTCGCCGCGGTGACCATGGGCGAGGTCGTCTACCGCAGCAATCCCTTGTCGACGCAGCAGAATGTCGAACAGCGGCTGGGCAGCGCCGACGCCGAACTGACTTCCTACGGTGGCGGCCAGCCGATAACCCAGGCGATCGACGGACTGTCCAGCGCACCGGTCAGCCAGGTCCCATCCGTGGCCGATCAGGCCAAACCCGTCGCGGTGTCGCAACTGCAGCGGCTCTTGCCAGGGGCGATCATCAGCCCGGAGCTGGCCGACAGCGCGCTGGTCAAAACCCCGGCCGGCGCCGTCCAGGCCGAGCTGCACGGGATCGACCTCAGTGACCCGAGGCTGCGTCCGGCGCTGACCCTGCGCTCCGGTGCCTGGCCCACCAGTGGCGACACGCAGGCGGCGGTGATCGACGACGAGCTGGCCAGGTCGGCCCAGGTAACGGTGGGCAGCACACTCACCCTGCGGCATCCGGCGGCGACGGTGACGGTCGTCGCGATCGTGCACTCGAAGTACCAGAACTACTTCCGCTTCCTCGGCGTCGCGCCGGCGCTGTACCGAGGTCTCGGTGCGAACGCGGACGTCTCCAGTTGGCTGATCGTTCGGCCGGTCGGGGTCCACTGGAGCGATGTGTTGGCCCTGAACAAGATCGGCATCACGGTCTTCTCCCGTGAGGTGCTGTTCCACCCGCCGCCGAAGTCAGAGGTTCCGCCGGTCGAGGACGCGAGCGGTACCAACGTCACCAAGACCGCGCTCGTCACCATTGCGGTCGCGGTCGGCATGGCCGTCCTGCAGCTGGCCCTGCTGGCCGGTCCGGCCTTCGCGGTCAGCGCCCGCCGTCGGCAACGCGACCTGGCCCTGATCGCGGCCGCCGGTGGAGATCGCCCAGTGCTACGCAGGACTTTGTTGGCTGAGGGTCTGGTCCTGGGGCTGCTCGCCGCCGTGCTGGGCTGTGGGCTCGGATTCGGATTTGCCTTGATCTACAGGCACATCCAGGACGGCACACTCGGCCCGATCCGGATAGCACCCTGGGAATTGTCAGGGATCGGCGCCCTGGGCGTGCTGGCGGCCCTGGCCGGGGCGATGTTGCCGGCCCATTGGGCCTCCCGGCTCGACGTCGTTGCCGCCCTGGCTGGTCGACGCGGCGCGACCAAGCCGCCGTGGCGAGCCACGGTGCTCGGGGTCGGCGCTGTCGCGATCGGTCTGATCGTCGGCATCGTCGGTACCAATACTGGTTCGGTACTGCTGATCCTGCCGGGTTTTGCCTTGTGCGAACTGGGCATTCTCGCCCTCACTCCCGGCATCCTGAGCCTGACCGGAGCGTTGGCGCCCCGGTTGCCGGTCGCCTTCCGGATCGCGCTGCGGGACTCCTCACGCAACCGGACGGCGGCGGTGCCGGCCTTGGCCGCCGTGCTGGCTGCGACCACCGCCAGCGTCAGCATCGCAATCTTCGCCGCCAGCATCTCGGCCAAGGATCGCCTGGCGTACCAGCCTCAACTACCCCGCGACGTCGCGATCGTGGACATGTACCGGCCGGATTCCGACATCGCGGTTGCCGTCAGGCAGGACCTGAAGCGTTACCTGCCGACGAGTCGGGTCGACCTCATCGACATCAACACCTGTAGCAGCAATGCCTGCGCCTACGGCTCGGTCGAACGGCCCGAGGCAAACCAATGCCGCCGGGTCACGATGAGTCGGACCGATCCGCGTTGCGCCGACTCCCGGTACGGCTTCTCCGGATACGACCAGCTGGTACTCCGACCCGATCAACTGGGCGCGGTGACGAACACGCTCAGCCCGGCCGACCAACAGGCCTTCGCCGAGGGCAAGGTGTTGTTGCGCAGCAGGCTGGACCTGTCGGCACCGGGCCGAGTCACGATCGGAATACCGGACCCGAACAATCCCGATGTCACCGACGATCGGGTGTTACCGGCGGCCGTGCTGACCGATCCCAGCGATTTCCAATTCACCGCGGTACTACCGGTTTCGGTGGCCGCCGGCCTGCACTACGACGTCAAACCCGGTTTTGCCCTGGCCCGGCTGACCGAACCGCCGACCAGCAAACAGGAGGAGCAGCTGGCCGGCGAACTGGCCAACTACGACCTCGGCGTCCAGCTCGAGCACGGCTTCACCGACCAGTACCGCACGGCGATCCTGGCGGCCCTGATCGCCGCCGTGGTGATCGCGATGGGAGCGACCGCGCTGTCCACCGCCCTGGCCGTGGTCGATTCCCGGCCTGACCTGGCGACCTTGTGGGCGATCGGTGCCGGGCCCGGTGTCCGACGCCGGCTGAGCGTGGCCCGCTCGGCCGTGGTCGCGTTGATCGGCGTCCTGCTGGGCACCGCGATCGGCTTCATCCCACCGCTGATCGTGATCATCAACCAGCGGCGACGGGCCCACCACACCGCCCTGATCTCGAACGACTTTCCGGCCCCGCATCCGTTCTCGGTGCCCTGGTGGCCGAACGTCATCGGGACGGCGGTGCTGATCCCACTGGCCGCCATGCTGATCGCCGGCCTGATGACCCGAGCTCGGCCGCCGAAATCCGGCCCAGCCGGCTGACCGTCCGGCCCGATCAGGTAGACCACGAGTCTTTGCAGCATCATCGCTGGGTGCAGCGTCCGGGAATGCGGTGAGCATCGTCCTCGTTGAACGGTATAGTTGCACACGCAACAACATGAGGAGGACGATTCAGATGGTTGCCGTTTCCGCTGACACCATGACCCTGCCGCGGGTGGCCGGTGCCACGCTCGGCGATACCGAGCGACCGGTGCTCGCCGTGTCGACCGCCCCGTCGGGTTTCGAGGGCGAGGGCTTTCCGGTCCGCCGGACCATGGCCGGTATCAACTACACCTATCTCGACCCGTTCATCATGATGGATCACATGGGTGAAGTGGACTACGCCGCCGGTGAGCCCAAGGGCACCAACTGGCACCCGCACCGGGGCTTCGAGACGGTCACCTACCTGATCGAGGGACAGTTCATCCACCAGGACACCCACGGTGGTGGCGGTGTCATCACCGAAGGTTCGACCCAGTGGATGACGGCCGGCGCCGGACTGCTGCACATCGAGACGCCGCCGGAGCAGTTGGTCGAGTCCGGCGGGCTGTTCCACGGCTTCCAGCTATGGGTCAATCTGCCGTCGAAGGACAAGTTCCTGACGCCGCGGTACCAGGGCATCACGTCGGGCCAGAT
>CAZZZW010000447.1:0-3198 GCA_964658795.1 Phormidium nigroviride PCC 7112 | reverse complement strand
GCTTCAGCTGATTCGACCGGCTGGCGTCGAACGGCCGGCCTTGATCTTCCGGCCCTCCGACGGTTCGCAGCACGATCACGCGAGGCGTCGGCGATGGCTGCTCTGCCGCGCCGCTGCAGGCTCGGAGCATCCGGACGGACGTGCACTGCGCTCGCTCGGACGACGGCGGTCGCCTTGTCGTGGTGATGATTCGGCCTTAACCATAAGGGTTATCTCCGTTCCGAAGCAGTGTCGTCGTACCTCGCAGGGTTCTGCACATGACGGACGAGGGGTTGGCGGGTGGTGTGGCGAGTGCCGTACCGCTGGATCACGCCGCGTCGAGTCGCGAGTCTCCGACCGAAATTGGCCTGCGGCTGCGATCCGCCCCGCCGCGCGACTTCGTGGTGAGGATTTGACAGTAAACCTAAGAGGAATCTCCGTTTCGGTCCAGTCTTGTCGCACCCCAGGCATGGGGGTCTGCGGAAACGCCTTTGCTCGCTCAACGACAATTGTCATCTCGTGGGCCCGCAGCACTGCATCCGCAGCTGCGGCGATTGGTTCGACTTCCGAGGTAGTTCCGTCCACCGCTCGAGCGAACTCGCCAGCACATTGACCAAACGCGACCGAGGATGCGTGCAAGTCATCGAACATGGTGTCGTGCGCGTTCAACGAGTCGATGATTTGTTGGTGCTCGACATATCGAATTCCCCGCTTAAAGCGCCGTCAGCTTCTCTAGCCTTTCTGGCGCATGACCTGTCTCCGGCAAAGTCACGCGGTAACCGAGTGACTCCAGGACTTCGACGACGCGCTCCGGACAGTCTCGTACTGCAGCTGCAAGCTGCTTGCGACGCCATTCAGCTCGCCCGCTGGCTAACGCCTCCTGGGCCCCATCTGCTGCTTCGATGCCGAACTCGTCGATCAACATCTGAAGGATGTCCTCCAGACAAGGGCGGAAGCGCGGGCCTCCGACCGGCAGGTGCAGATCCGACAGTTGAGGGACTCGGCTACCCCCCTCGATTTCTTTGCGCCGACGTTTCGCTCGGACCGTCGATGATCCGCACCGGGTCAAGACGTAGGTGACTGCGTCGCGGTGAGCGTGAACTTGGACGTGAGCGCTGGCCATGCCGGACCTCGGCGTGCGGAGGTAGTCCCAGCGGACAAGCGGCTCGCTCGGCCCGGCTATCGCACTCACCTTCATCTCGGACCACTCAACGGCGAGGAACGAGTCCCGATGATCGAAAGTGCACTGAAACCGGACCTCAAGTCTCAACATGGGGGTACCGGCCACATGTAGGACGATTCCCTCTGCGGGGTCCTGCTGAACAACGAAGCGGGACCCGGTTCCTACCGCCCGAAACCCGGCCGCGGTAGGAACAACAGCCTGTACCGTGCTCGTCAGATCCTGGGCAAAATCGAGAGCCTGTTCCCGAAGGCGCTCCTCTTCGGGTTTGGCCACCACTCGCCGCCTCTAGTCGTCTAGCAAGAAGTCCAGCCCGTCGATCTCGGCCAAGACACCCGATTCATGGGCGCTCAGAGCATATGACGCGGCACGCTCACGCAACTCTGATTCGGTCATTTCGAGAGAGCGCAGCAGCTCCTCACGCCGACGCTCGATCTCGGTACGTGACAGGATCTCGACGGTTGGCATCGGTCACTCCTTCTCTTAGTGCTGGGGGTTTATCGACAGCATGAGTATGTGACGTGCCTACGACAATACCCATCGAGGATCTACATCGGCTTAACAACGGCTGAGTTCAGCGACGTATCCGTCCAGCCGCTACCTTGACGATGGGGTCAAGCGACCCCGCACGGAATGCTCCGCGCTGTAGCTGGGTCTCGATCGTCTGTATGAGGTCCTTCTCGGCGCTGACGTTGCCGGCGACGTTCACGGTCAGGTTGACGACCGTGCTTCCGCCCAAGCCGGCGAGTCCAGACAGTGCGCCCGAAGCGGTCGAGGCGGTTGCGGTGCCAAATTTGCCGGTCATCACGACTTGCTCGGTTGTGCGTTGGCGAACTTGCTGTTGAAGACGAGGTTTTCCATCTGAGCTTGCAGTTTGTTCACCGGACCGACGGGCGAGTCTCCTGCTGGCTGCGGGCGTCGATATCGCCCTGGTGTCGAAGCTGCCCGGCCGCGCGACGATCGCGATTACCTCGGATACGTATGGCCATCTGCTCGAGGGCGTTGGCCGCGAGGCGGCCGAGCGGTCAACCGCCCTCGTCTCCCGCGCAGCAAGGCCTTCAGCGGCCCGCGGTGACCAAGATCTGACCAGGGACGCGCTTGAAGATGCTCAGTGACCAGCGCGAGGGCCATACAGACCAGCAAATACGGGGGTGCCCCCGGTCGGACTCGAACCGACACTCGGCGGATTTTAAGTCCGCAAACGACAGTCCCGCTCCATCACAGCTGATCCCGGGGGGCCTTTCTTCATCAGGTAAAAGTCGATGCGTGGCCTCGTGTCATCCCGGCCCGGCACGGGCTCCACCTGCTCCTTTGTGACCAGGCGTGTGACCAACTTCGATGGCAGGATGGCAACACCTAGAACGGAGAATGCATTGAGCAAAGATATCGCGATTCGAGCCGAGGAACTCAGCGACACCATCGCCTATCTCAACGGACTGATCGAGATACTCCACGGGCTCGACGAGTCCGGCGACGGGCGCCGCGAGCCGTCGGAACTGCTGCGGAAGATCGAGCAGATGGACCGTCGAGGCACGGTCTGGGAACCGCTCCGCTATCAGCCCAGCGTCGGCCAAGGGTGGGGCTTCGTTGCCGCTAACGTCCGCGACCTGCGGGACAGACTTCAGTCCAAGTACGCGGCGGCCTCATCGTGAAGGATGAATCGCGACCTCTTCGTCAGATTGCCTACGACCTGGCGACGGCTGGCGAGGCCGTTTGCCTCTCGATCACCAGCCTGCGGGCCGAGATCCGCGAAGGCCGTCTGAAGGCTAAAAAGTACGGCCGGGAGTACCGGGTCGGGGCGATCGAACTCCGGGCTTGGTTCGAGCGGTTGCCGGACGCAGATTGATCAACGACGACGCCCGCATCGCCTACGGTCTCGACACCGCGGCCGTCGCGCTCGGGCTAGAGCGACAGGTCATCGAGCGCGCAATCCATTCGGGTGCTTTGATGGCGAAGAAATACGGACGCCTGTACTTAGTTGGCGTCCCGGAGTTGCACGAATGGCTCGACATCAGAGCCGAAAACTAGTTCGGCCTCGG
>CAZZZW010000446.1:0-3199 GCA_964658795.1 Phormidium nigroviride PCC 7112 | reverse complement strand
CCGAGCGCACTGGCAGCAAGCGCCGAAAGACACGATCCTGGCCCGCACAACCGCCGGCAAACCGATAACGCCAGCGCAGCACACGACGCCATCGGTCGTGCCCGTGCACGGCACCCGGCTGCGTGGGGGCACCGGACGCATATCGGCCACCTCGGCCGCAGTCGGCGGCCTGTCCGTCCGCGCCGCCGCCCGCACCAAGTCCAGCGCGAGCTGGCCGGTGACGGTCGCCTCCAGCGACGTGTCCGAACGCCTCGGCGTCGTCGGAGCGACCGTCCAGGTCACGCCCGGCGCCAGTGGCCCAGCCTCCCTCACCGTCGACTACGCAAGCCTCGCCGCCAGCTACGGCGATGGCTGGGCCGGGCGCCTGCACGCCACGCTGCTCACCGGCTGCACGTCGGTCACAGCTGTGGCCCCGCACTGCAGCGGACGCCGCGAGCTCACCTCACACAACAACGCCGCCACCCAGCAACTCACGATCACTGATCTGCCGGCGACCACTGCGGTCCTCGCGCCCAAGGCCGGCAACACTGCGACGGCCAAGACCGCAGCCGCGTCCCCGCAGCTGATGACAGTCGCCCTGGCGGCCTCGGGGTCGGGCAACGCCGGCGATTCCACCGCAACCTCATTGAGCCGATCAGCGACCTGGCAGGCCGGTGACTCCTCCGGCGCCTTCAGCTGGAGCTACCCGATCACGATGCCCCCGACCCAGGGCGGCCCGACACCACAACTGGCGCTCGGCTATTCCTCCAGCGCCGTCGACGGTGAAACCGCGTCGACGAACAACCAGCCTTCATGGGTCGGTGAAGGGTTCGACCTGACCAACAACTACGTCGAGCGTCGCTACCGCGGCTGCTCCGAGGACGGCAACGCCGCCTCCGGCGACGAATGCTGGTTCACCGACAACGCCTCTCTCGTCCTCAACGGCAAGTCCAGCGAGCTCATACGCGACAGCAGCGGCAACTGGCACATGAAAGACGACGACGGCTCCAAGATCGAGAAGCTCACCGGGGCCACCAACGGCGACTCCGGCACGGCCGGTGTCGACGGCGTCGGGGAGTACTGGAAGGTCACCAGCACCGACGGCACCCAGTACATCTTCGGTGTCAACCGGCTGCCCGGATGGGTCAGCGGCGACGCCGACACCAACTCGGTCCTGACCGTTCCGGTGTTCGGCAACAACGCCAACGAACCTTGCCATGCGTCTACGTTCGACGCCGGCTACTGCCAGCAGGCGTGGCGGTGGAACCTCGACCGGGTCATCGACCCGCACGGCAACTCGATGGTCTACTACTACACCAAACAGCAGAGCGCCTACGGCCGCGACGGATCCCCGACCAAGAAGTCGGTCTATGACATCGGATCGTTCCTCGCCCACATCGACTACGGCCTGCGCGACGGCTCCGAACATGGCGTGACGAACCCGCCGCAGCGGGTCGCGTTCGGCTTCGCCGACCGGTGCGTGACACCCGGCACGACCTGCACCAGCGCCTCAGCGAACTGGTCCAACTGGCCGGACGTCCCCCTGGACCAGTACTGCAACCCGGCCGCGTCGGTCACCTCCTGCTCAGACCTGTCGCCCACGTTCTGGATCACCAAGCGGCTCACCGCGATCACCACCCAGATCGCCAGTAGCTCGACCGCGATGCAAAGCATCGACACCTGGTCCTTCGGACAGAGCTTCCCGAACCCAAATTTCGGCACCGCGCCCAAGAGCAACGCGTCGTTGTGGCTGGACAGCATCCAGCACACCGGCCGGGTCGGCACCGCCATCTCGCTGAACAGCGTCGCGTTCACCAGCGTGGCGATGCCCAACCGGGTCAACCGGAGCGGCGACGGCCTGCCGCCGATGGACAAGTTCCGGATCAGCTCGATCAAGACCGAGTCCGGGGAGATCCTGTCGGTCAACTACTCCGGCTGGCATGGCGCAGGCTCCCCGGCACAGGACTGCGACCCGGCCGACATCGACAACAACAACATCGTGGCCTCCAGCAACGGCACCCGCTGCTACCCCGCTTGGTACGCGCCGTACTCGGACACGAAAGCGGACTGGTTCCGCAAGTACGTCGTCGAATCTGTCGTCGACTCCCCGGTGTCCTACGGGGTCGATGACATCGTCACGAACTACCAATACCTCGGCACGCCCGGCTGGGCGCTCGATGATGACCCGATGACCGCGACCAACAAGCGCCTGTACAACCAGTGGCGCGGGTATCAGACCGTGCGCACTATCTCCGGCGACACGGCACAGAACCCGGACGACCAGCGCAAGGTCTCGGACAACACGTTCTTCCGCGGCCTCGGTGTCAACATCACCGACAGCCAGAACGTCGATCACGCCGACCCGGTCGAGATGGCCGGCCGCTCCCTGGAGACCGTCGACTACTCCAACATGTCGAGCACCGGTGCCATCGGCCAGGCGATGACCTCGACGATCATCGACTACCACGACGTCGTGACCGCCACGAACTCCGATGCCAAGTACTTGGCCGGCTCGTCCCGGTTCGTGCTCCCGGAGACCACGACCGTCCACACCCGCACCTCGAGCGGCTGGCGGACCGCGAAAACGGTCACCAGCTACAACTCCTACGGCCTGCCGACCCAGGTCGCCGACAGCGGCGATATGGCCGACAGCACCGATGACCAGTGCACGACCACGCTCTACACCAACCCGAACACCGCCAAGTACATGGTCGACTCGATCGCGCGGACCTACACCGTCGCCAAGGCCTGCGGCACGGCCCCGGTGTATCCGCAGGACTCGATCAACGACACCGTCTACTACTACGACGGGGGTGCCTACGCGGTTGCGCCGACGGTAGGCAACGTCACCTCGACCAAGGTCATCCACGACTGGGACCCCGTCCTGGCCAAGTTGAACTACATCCAGAACACGGCCACCGTCTATGACGCCAACGGCCGCAGCACTCAGGTCACCGACATCCTCGGCCGTGTCAACAAGACCGCATACACCGCGTCCTACACCGGTGGCCCGGTTATCAAGACGGTCACGACAAACCCCTTCAACAAGACCCAGACGACCGACCTCGATCCGGGCCACGGACTACCCGTGGACACGATCGATGAGAACCTCAAGCGGACCGACCTGACCTACGACAGCCTCGGCCGGCTCACCGCCACCTGGCAGCCCAACCACACCAAGGCGAGCGACCCGAGCCTGCCCAGCTACAAATTCTCCTAC
>CAZZZW010000445.1:0-3209 GCA_964658795.1 Phormidium nigroviride PCC 7112 | reverse complement strand
GAACTCGTTCCTCGTCCGGCCAGCTCCTCCCAAACCCCGCTCAGTCCAAAGCGATGAGGACGACCCGAAAAGCGTGGGCCGTCCTCATCGCTGCGGAGGGTGTGGGATTTGAACCCACGGACAGTTTCCTGTCGAGCGCTTTCAAGGCGCTTGCACTCGGCCGCTATGCGAACCCTCCTTGGCGCGGACATCCTCGGGACGCCCGCGACCGCCACCGATTCTGGCAGAAGCTGAGGAGCGGTCCCCGTCCGGCTGAGAAATCCGCCCGTGATCTGCAAAATGTCAGTCCCTGCGGGTAGACCTGAAACCATGACGAACGAGACCCCGAACACACCCGACCTGAGTCACCTGAACCTGACCCCGCTGCCCGGCAGTGAACGAGCGGCAGCGCCGGATGCCCAACCCGCCGCTGCCCCACAATCCCTCGACCCGGACAGGGAAATCACGATCACCGTGATCCTGCGACGGCGGGCTGACGTGCCCGACGACGCCCTGGCCGCACCGATGTCCCGCGAGGAGTTCGCAACGCTGTACGGGGCCGACCCGGCCGACGTCCAGCTGGTCACCGACACCCTCACGCGCCTCGGCGCGACCATCACCGAGACAGATCCGGCCGGTCGCCGGCTCCGGGTCAGCGGCCCGACCGGCATCCTGGCCCAGATCTTCGGAGCCGACCTGAACCTGGCCACCAGCACCGCCCCCGACGGCCGGCCAGCGACCCACCGGCACCGAACCGGCGGCCTGAGCGTGCCCAGCGAGCTCGCGGGCATCATCACCGCGGTCCTTGGCCTGGACGACCGACCACAGACCCGGGCCCAATTTCGCCTCGCCGACTCGAAGGCCTCCGGCGCCAGCTTCACCCCGCCCCAGCTCGGCTCCATCTATCAGTTCCCGCAGGACACCGACGGCACCGGCCACACGGTGGCGATCATCGAACTCGGCGGTGGCTTCGACCAGGCCGACCTCGACACCTACTTCACCGGCATCGGCGTCACGACGTCACCCAAGGTCACAGCCGTGGGGGTCGACGGCGCATCGAACAAGCCCGGTCAGGATCCGCAAGGCGCCGACGGTGAGGTGTTGCTCGACATCGAGGTGATCGGCGGCCTGGCTCCGGGCGCGAACGTGCTCGTCTACTTCGCCCCGAACACCGACAGCGGATTCGTCGATGCGGTGAGCCAAGCGGCGCATGCCGACCCGACTCCGGTCTCGATGAGCATCAGCTGGGGGCAGAGCGAGGATCAGTGGACCGCGCAGGCCCGCAACGCCTTCGACCAGGCACTGACCGACGCGGCCGCGCTGGGAGTCACCGTGACCGTCGCCTCCGGTGACGACGGAAGCACCGATCGCGCCACTGATGGCAAGTCACACGTCGACTTCCCGGCCGCCAGCCCGCACGCCCTGGCCTGCGGCGGGACCTCACTCAAGGCCGACGCAACCTCCGGCCAGGTTTCCTCCGAGGTTGTCTGGAACAACGGCGTCGGCAACGGAGCCACCGGAGGCGGTGTGAGTGACACATTCGCATTACCGAGCTACCAGCAGCACGCCGGTGTTCCGGCCGGTTCGGGGTCCGGTGGACGAGGCGTGCCGGACGTGGCCGGCGACGCCGACCCGCAGACGGGCTATCAGGTTCGGGTCGATGGCACCGACACGGTCATCGGAGGAACCAGCGCCGTCGCCCCGCTGTGGGCCGCGCTCATCGCTCGACTGGCCCAGTCGACCGGCAAGAGGTTCGGACTCATCCATCCGCTGCTGTATGGCACCACCACGGCCGGACAGGTTGCGCCGGGGTTCCGGGACGTCACCGAGGGCAACAACGGAGCATTCCGCGCCGGTGCCGGCTGGGACGCCTGCACCGGATTGGGCGTGCCGAACGGCACCGAACTACTCGCCGTGCTGCAGGGTCAGGGAGGCGCCTCGAGCTAGCCAGCCAAGCAAAGAAAGATGAAACCTTACCGGCCGGTCAGGCTACGACCGCGCTGGGCGATGCCCGGCTCGCCGTACGGGTAGTCGGCCGGCTCTGGGTCGCTGGCCTGGTCCAACAGCTCGGTGTGCTCAGGCGACAGCACCAAGTCGGCGGCCAGCAGGTTGTCCTCAAGCTGTTCGGTGGTCCGAGCCCCGAGGATCACCGAGGTGACAGCCGGGCGTGCAGCCAGCCAGGCCAGTGCGACCTGTGCCAGCGACGCCCCGCTGTCGTCGGCAACCCGGCGCACGGCGTCGACCACGTCCCAGGTGCGCTGACGGCTCGAGCGTCGATCGTAGGCCTCCACGCCCCGGTCCGGATTCTCACCGAGCCGAGTTGCTCCCGTCGGTCGCTCGTCCTTGCTGTACTTGCCGGTCAACCAACCGCCGGCCAGAGGCGACCAGGGCAGAATGCCGACTCCGTTGGCCAGGCATGCGGGCACGATCTCCCATTCGAGTTCGCGGACCAGCAGGTTGTACTGCGGCTGCAGGGTGATCGGTACCGACCAGCCGCGGTGCTGGGCCACGTCCACGGCCTGCTGCAGCTGCCAGCCGGTGAAGTTCGAGAGCCCGACGTAGTTGATCTTGCCCGCAGATACTGCATCGTCCAGGAACCGCAAGGTCTCATCGATCGGCGTCAACGGGTCATGCGAATGCACCTGGTAGAGATCGATCGAGTCGGTCTGCAGCCGACGCAGTGACGCATCCAGGGCCAGGGCCAGGTGGCGACGGGACAGCCCGAGGTCATTCACCCCGTCCCGCAAGGGGAAACGACCCTTGGTGGCCAGCACGATCCGGCTGCGCACGCCGGCGTGCGAGGTCAGCCAGTTGCCGATGATCTCCTCGCTGACCCCGGCGCTGTAGACGTTGGCGGTGTCGACCAGGTTGCCGCCCGCGTCCAGGTATCGGTTGAGCTGGGCATGGGCGCCGGACTCGTCCGTCTCGGATCCGAACGTCATGGTGCCCAAGGCCAGATTCGACACCACGGTTCCGCTGTTGCCCAACATTCGATACTGCATGTTCAGCCTCCCAATCAGCCATGCTCACGCTGTCTCCTTCCTACACCCGCACCGCAAGCCGACCGGGCGGTCGCCCCCGACTGTGCCGTCGGACCAGACACGCGACACCCGTAAATGCTCCACGAAACTAACCAGATACTCACACGGTGAGGTCGGTTGGCCACTGCTGGTAACGATCTGCGCAATGTGGGTAAGAAGCCCGATTGACCAGCTCCGTTCCGGCTGGAA
>CAZZZW010000444.1:0-3216 GCA_964658795.1 Phormidium nigroviride PCC 7112 | reverse complement strand
TCGTCGGCCCGTTGGTCGGATTCCGGCTGGAACTGACATGAAACGAGGCTTGACCGCAGGGGAGTGGACGCTCGCGCTGAGCGGCACTCTCGGCAGTGCTGCCCTGGCGCTGTCGATCGGTGCCTCCAGCCCGGCCATCATGACCCTGCCCATCCCGCACCTGCTGATCGTGCCGCTGCTGGTCGCGCTGTTCCTGATCGCCGAGCTGTTCCTGATGAACGTCGAGTTCCGGCGGCAGGCGCATTCGCTGACCCTGGCCGGCGTGCCGCTGGTGCTCGGCGCGCTCTTGTTGCCCTCGCACGTCTTCATCATCACCCGCCTGGCCGGGACGCTGATCGCCTTCATCTATCAGCGGATCGGCCTGGTCAAGTCCTGCTACAACATCGCCGCCTACGCCTTCGAGGCGGCCACCTTCAGCTACGTGTTGTGGACGATGCTCGGTACCCAACATCACCTGAGCATCGGCGTGGTCTCGGGCATCATGCTGGCCGCGATGTGCATCGACCAGTTCATGAGCATGTTGGTGTTGATGCTGATCCGGTTGCACAGTGGGCCGGTCAGCCGTCGGGATCTGGGTGAGGTACTGATCTCGTCCGGCCTGCTCAGCCTGGTCGCCACCGCGTTCGCGGTGATCGTCGTCCTGCTGCTCGAGGACGGTCTGATCGGAGCGATCCTGGTTACTTTGCTGGTCATCCTCGGTACTGCGATCTACCGCAGCTACGCCGCCACCCGACGTCGGCACCAGGCCCTGGCCCTGATGCACGAGTTCGTGGCCGGCGGCGTGGGCGCCGAATCCCTGCTGTCGCTGGCCGAGCAACTGCTGGCCCGTATCCGCAGCCTGCTGCGCGCGGCCAGCGTGCAAGTCGTCATCGCGGAATCGATCGACCTGGCGGCCGGGCGGCTGAACTCTTCCGAAGCCGCGATGGTGCTGACCATCGGCGAGGACGAGCAGTTGGTGGTCGCCGAGGCACAATTGGACTCGGCCGACTGGGTGCTGGTTCGGGCCCTGGCCCAGCAGGAACCGACGTTGGCCCCACGAACGACCAAGGATCGTGCGCTCAAGCGCTGGCTGGCCGACAAGGATCTGCGCGACGCGTTGGTCGTGCCCTTGCCGGAATCCACCGGCGCCACCGGAACCCTGATGGTGGCCGACCGGCTGGGGGAGACGGCCACCTTCACCGACGAGGACCTCACCCTGCTGCAAACGCTGACCGGCCATTTCGGGGTTGCTCTGCGCAGCACCCGGCTGGTCGAGCGGCTGGGTTACGACGCGACGCACGATTCCCTGACCGGATTGGTCAATCGCAGTCACCTGACCCAGCTGGTCCGGGAGGAACAGGTTCGCGAGTCGGCCACCGGTGTGCTGATGCTCGACCTGGACCGGTTCAAGGAGGTCAACGACATCCTCGGGCACGAGGCCGGTGACCGGCTGCTGCAGGTCGTGGCCGAACGGTTGGCCGACTCCGCTCCGGCCGGCGCGACGGTGGCCCGGATCGGCTCGGACGAGTTCGGAGTGCTGCTGCCGAACCTGGTCGGCGGTGCCGATGCCGCGGTCGCGGTGGCCGAGGAACTGAACCGGGCCTTGGCCGAACCGATCCGCTTCGCCGAGGCGGCCCTGACCGCCGAGTGCAGTGTCGGGGTGGCAGTGAGCCAGCCGGAAGACGGCGAGATCGACCTGATCCGTCAAGCCGATACAGCGATGTACGAGGCCAAGAACGAACAGCGCCAGATCGCTGTCTACGGCGCCTACATGGATTCCGGCCGGATCGAGCGGCTGGCCCTGCTGGCTGATCTGCGGGCTGCCTTGACCACCAACCCCGAGCAATTGATCATGCATTACCAGCCGAAACTGGATCTGCGCACCGGGGCCATCATCGGTGTCGAGGCGCTGGTTCGATGGAACCATCCGACCCTTGGTGTGATCTCACCCGATCGGTTCATCCCACTGGCCGAGTCCACCGGTCTGATCGAGTCGCTGACTCCGCTGGTGCTCGACCTGGCCCTGACCCAATGTCGCGATGCCCAATCCGGCGGCGCGCCGATCACGGTGGCGGTGAACCTGTCCGCGCGCAACATCAGTGACCCCGAGCTGCCGAACCGGATCGCGAATGTGCTTCGCCGGACGCAGATCCCGGCCTCGCGACTGGTTCTCGAGATCACCGAGAGCAGCGTCATGGGCGATCCGGATCAGACGTTGCCGGTGTTGCATGCGCTGCGCGAGCTCGGCGTCTGCATCTCGCTGGACGACTTCGGCACCGGGTACTCCAGCTTGTCCTACCTGCAGCGGCTACCGGTGGCTGAGGTCAAGATCGACCGGTCCTTCGTCACCGGCCTGTCCGGCGACGACGACACCACCAGGGCCCTGGTCGCGGCGATCATCGGCCTGGGCGACGCCCTCGGACTGCGTATCGTCGCCGAGGGCATCGAGGATGTCGCGACCATGAACATCCTGCGGTCCATGGGTTGTGACGTGGCCCAGGGCTACTTCATCGCCCGGCCGATGGCGGCGCGCGACCTGACTACCTGGCTGCAGAAGCACGACGGTGACGCCGCTCCGCGGCTGCGGCTGCTCAGCGCCAACTAGCCTGCACTACAGCGGAAGGAGCTCGCTGATCTTCCAGACGTCACCCTGTTTGACCGCCGAGATGTCCAGCTGAGCGGCTGACGTACTGCTCTGCTTGTCGCTGGCCCTGGTCGAGGACTGATCGAGAAACACGAGCAGTTCTGCCGTGTCGCCATGCAATTGCGTCACCCCGGCCACGACGACCTTCGCGTGCAGGGTCAGCTTCTCGCCCGGAGCCTTTTGCTGCAACGCGGCGAACAGCGTCTTGTACTGGCCGGCCGCGTCTCCGGTCAGCAGTTGGCTGGAGGCCTGCTCGGTGCCGGCCGGGTTCTGATAGTCGTAGCTGAGCACCTTGTTCAGGGCCGCGCTCACCTGGCTGATCACCTCGGACGTAGCGGCCGTGTCCGACAGCGCATGGTTCTTGGCCGGGGTCTGGGAGCGAAGCGAGGTGGCCCGGAGCTCGAACGCGGTACCCAGGCCGATGAACACCACGGCCGCGACACCGAGTGCCACCGCCCGACCCCACCATGGCTTGCCGGTGCGGTCGGTCGCCGGTTCCTTCGACGCCACCGAGTCGTTTTCCACGGCCGCCCCCGTCTCGGAGGTGTCGGTCTCGGCCGTGTCGGGCTGGGTCTGCTCAGTCTCGGCCGTGT
>CAZZZW010000443.1:0-3219 GCA_964658795.1 Phormidium nigroviride PCC 7112 | reverse complement strand
CAGGCGCCTGAGATCAGGCGCCAGAGGTCAGCGGATTGCCTTGATCCGATAGACCATCCAGGCACCCAGCACGCTGGTCACGCCGGCCAGACCGAACAGCACCCGGTAGCCGCCGAGCGCGCCGATCACCAGGCTGGCCGCCAGGGGCCCGAAGGCCTGGGGGCCGACCGAACCGACGTTCATGATGCCCAGATCCTTGGCCCGGTCCCGGGCATCCGGCAGCACCTCGGTGACGACGGCCTGATCGACCGACATGTAGGCGCCGTAGCCGGCGCCGAGGAAGGCCGCCGCGATCAGCGCGTTGCTGTAGGTCGGATCGATGGTGAGCAGGACGGCGGCGACCGCCTGCAGCGCGGCCGCGACCCCGACGAAGACCCGCCGCCGGTGCAATCGGTCCGAGAGCAGGCCACCGCCGTAGGTCGCGGCCAACGTGAACACCAGATAGATCAGGGTCAGCACGATCAGGCTGCCGTCGGGGTCCTTCACCTTCAGGTAGTCGCGCAGGAAGAACAGCAGATAGGTGGTGCCGAAGGCGTTGCCGAGGTTGACCAGCAGCCGCCCGCCGAAGGCCCAACCGAAGTCGGCATTGCCGATCCAGAGGCCGGACATGATGGCCCGCAAGCTGACCGGGTCGGTGCGCATCGGAGCCGGGATATCCTTGTAATGCAAACCGAACGGCCACAACAGCAGCAGCACGGCGGCAGCCAGCAAGGCATAGCGCGGCGCTGCCGACTTGACCGGGTCGAGCGCGATCAGTCCGACCACCACTCCCAGCGCCTGCGGTCCGTAGATGGCCGAGGACACCATGCCGCGTTGCTGGTCGGGGACCTCGTCGGCGATGGTCGCGGTCAAGCCGGCGGTGGCCATATTGACCCCGAGGGAGGCGACCAGCCAGCCGGCCCCGATGCTGACCGCGCCCCCGGCCAACCCGGTCCCGACCAGCCCGATGGCGAAGACGACGGTGCCGCCCACGATCCAGCTACGGCGGCGGCCGAAACGCGACCGGGTGCGATCGCACAGGGCTCCGAACAGGGGCAGCGTGATCAGCGCCGCGATGCCGATCAGACCGTTGATCAAACCAAAATCGCGAACTCGGTGGGCATGGTCCAGTGCGTCCAACTGGTCCGGCAGCGCCAACTGGACCGGGACCAGATAACCCATCCACAGACCGAACCAGGCCAGCGAGAAGCGTGCGGTCCAGGCCCGGGAGACCGGTCGCGTCGGCTGCGGGTCGGGGTGCACCCTCCGATCATGCCGGGCCGGGCGCTAGCGTCAATCGACGACACCCGGCAAGGCCGGTCCGAGCCATCGGGCGCGAGACGGTTGTCGCCCAATCGGAAGGGGAACACGGTGCTGAAACTGATCCTGCTCGGCCCGCCCGGATCGGGTAAGGGCACTCAGGCCCAGCGGCTGGTCGAGACCGAAGGAGCCACCCACATCTCCACCGGTGACCTGTTACGGGCCGAGGTCGCGGCCGGTACCACCCTCGGCCGTCGGGTGAAGGACTATCAGGCCGGCGGGGAGCTAGTGCCCGATGAGCTCATCCTGGAACTTGCCCTGCCGCTGGTCGAGGCGGCCGGGTTGGCCTCGGGCTATGTCCTCGACGGCTTCCCGCGCTCCCTGGGGCAGGCCCGTCGGTTGGCCGAAGCCCTGAGCGAGCCGGCCGCGGTACATCATGTGGTGCTGTTGATGGCCGATCCGGCCGTGCTGGTGCAACGGATGCGGCGACGGGCCGCCCAGGAGCACCGGGCCGACGACACGGATGCGGTCTTCCAACGGCGGTTGGCGGTGTATTCGAGTGAGACGACGCCGCTGATCGACTTCTACCGCGAGCGTGACCTGCTGGTCGAGGTCGCAGCCGACGGCGGCCCGGACGACGTGACCGCGGCTGTTCGTGCAGCGCTTGAACTAAAAGACGCGCCGTGATTTAACCTCATTCTAATTCGTATGTCGCCCTGGCTCGGGTTACAGTCAGGTCAGCAGCTACAAAGACAGCTGCAGCGAAATAGCCCGCGAAGAACGACAACCAAGCGGGGCACGCTGAGCCTGGTTGCTCGCATACGACAGCACGGACCGACCAGGTTCATGAGCAAGTGCCGCTGGTGACTCCATCAGAACGAGGTGCTTGCGTGACCCTGATCGTCGCAACCGCGGAAGACGAGTTCGAGTCTCATGAATCGTCTTTCGCCGACATCATCGAGCGGTTGTTCCTGCGATTCGAATCCAGCCTGTCCCTCAAGGACATCGTGGCGGTCGTTCGCGATGCGCGCGAGCAGCTACGAGGCTCACCCCTCGGAGCGCTGCCGGAGCTGACAGAACGCCTGGCGATCGAGCGATTGACGACGCTCAGCGCGGCGGCCGCCGCACTGAGCGCAACCACGACCGGATCGGCGTTGCCGGAACCCCTGGGCACCGTCGAAGCGGTCTAGGACAGAAGGAGAATGCTATGAGTGCAATCGACAAGGCCAAGAACAAGGCCGAAGAGGTCGTCGGCAAGGGCAAGGAGAAGGCCGGCCAGGCGACGGGCGACGAACAGCTCGAAGCCGAAGGACACGCCGACCAGGCCAGCGGAAACCTGAAGCAGGCCGGCGAGAAGATCAAGGACGTCTTCAAGAGCTGAGTCGGCTGGAGTCTCTGCTTCAACGTCCGGGGCGTCCGATGCTCGCACGAGCATCGGACGCTCCGTTGTTTTCGCCGGATGATCGGCACCGGACCCGGCTGGTCAGGAGAAACATCTTCTCCGCTGTTCGTCCGGGTGAGAGGATCGAGTGGTCCGCTCACCTGGAGGGTGTCGTGCCGGATCCGCCTGGTCAGCAACACCCGGCGTCGCGGCGGCTGATCGAGCCGCTGTGGCCAGCTCCGACTGCCTTCGACGAGCAGGATGTCGACGGTAGCGCCACGGCCAGAGTGATCCTGACCGAAGCCGGCACTCTCGTCAGGGTCAGTGACAATTACCATGCTGTCACTGGCTTTTCCTCATCACCGATGCCGGGCTCGACCTGGTCGGACAGTCTCCCCGCCGACCTTCGGCCCACCGTGCTGGAGCTCTTGGCGTCCGGATCCGGCGATCGGATCGCGCCGATGCTGGCCGACGAGTTGCGCTGGTTCCGGATCCGAGCGCGACCGGTGCCCGAGCGCGAAGGACCGCCGCACCTGCTCGTCCAGCTGGACGAACTCACTACCCTGGATCCGCGAACCTCCTTGATTGTGCAACTGATT
>CAZZZW010000442.1:0-3251 GCA_964658795.1 Phormidium nigroviride PCC 7112 | reverse complement strand
GCGGCCATCGCCATCGGCGCCGGCGCGTGGGGCTTCTCCCAGCACGGCAAGGTGGATCGCAGCTCGACCGCCGCCGAGGCGTCGATGGTGAGTTCGCTGTTGGCCGAGCCCGACACCTCGGCCCACACCACATCGTTCCGGCAGGGCTCAGGCACCGTGATCTATGCCAAGGACGAGCACAAGGTGGTGTTGATCGGCCGGGACCTGCCCGCGCTGCCCGCCGGTAAGACCTACCAGTTGTGGATGGTTCCGCAAACCGGCAAGGCCGTGTCCGGTGGGTTGTTCCAGGTCGATCAGGCCGGCGATGTCACGTACTCGACCAGTGGCGACCTTGACGGCTTCGTCCAGATGGGGGTCTCGGTCGAACCGGCCGGCGGCTCGGCCCAGCCCACACCCTCCACGGTGCAGCTGCTGCACATCTAGTGGCTGGCCCCGCTCGTCGATCGGCGAGCGGGCTGGTCAGCGATCGGCGAGCAGTCGCAAGACCTCGGACAGGTCGACCGATTGGTTGACCTGCTCCGGGGTGAGCCGGGCCAACGCGCTGCGATGGATGGCCTCGTACACCTGGGCCATCGCGTCGAACAGGGCCGGTTCGGCGCCGGCGGCACCCTGGGCAATGGCGATCTGGCGCATCTCGTCCGGGTACCGATCAGATTTGCTGGCCGCAGCGGCCACCTCCCGGGCCGCGTTGGACACGTAGTCCGGTAGCCCGCGAGCGAGATCGGTCAGCACCAATCCGGTGACCCCGTAGAACTCTGCCGATTGCAGGGCCTGGCTCAGCAGGCCGGACAGTCCCTTGTAGATCGAGGCGGTCGACATCTTCACCGCTGAGGCCGACCCGGGCCGATCGCCGACCACGATGGTCCGGACGCCCGGGGCATCCAACTGATCCAGCAGTTCGGTCGACCGGCCGGCCAGGTAGAGCCAGGTCGCACCATCCGGGCGGGGTGGTGGGCCGCCGCTGATCGACCCGTCCAGAAACTCGCAACCGGCGGCGGTGACCGTGGCCTGGATCTGCTGAACGGTGTCGGGAGCGATCGCGTTCAGATCGGCGTACACCGGCGCGACCCCCAGCCGAAGGCACGCCTGTGCCAGTTCGGTGGCGACGTCGAGAGCGCGGCCCGGTGGCAGCACCGAACAGATCAGATCGGCCTCGGCCAGCACCGCATCCTGGTCGGGCCGCAGCTCCAGGCCATGGGCCAGCTCGCGGGTTCGAGCGCTACGACCGGCCACGGTCGCCACCACGCGCGCACCCGCCGCGACCCAGGCCCGGCCGAGCGCGCTACCCATCGCCCCTGGACTGACGATGCCGATGGTCAACGTGGAAGGGTCGGTCTGCACGTCCTGCACGCTACCGTTGGGCCATGCCGGCGCGACTTGATCTCAACGCCGACCTCGGTGAGGGTTTCGGCCGCTGGTCGCTGGGCGACGACGACGCGCTGCTCGAGGTGATCACCAGCGCCAATGTGGCCTGCGGCTTCCACGCCGGCGATCCGTCGATCATGCAGCAGGTCTGCCGTCGGGCGGTCGAACAGGGGGTGGCCATCGGCGCCCAGGTCGGTTACCGGGACCTGGCCGGTTTCGGTCGGCGCCGGATCGACATCGCCCCGGCCGAGCTCACCGCCGACGTGCTCTACCAGCTCGGGGCGCTGTCGGCCTTCGCCCGGGCGGCCGGCGACCGGGTCCGCTATCTCAAGCCGCACGGGGCGTTGTACAACACCGCGGTGCGCGACCGCGCCCAGGCCGGTGCGATCGTGGCGGCGCTACTGGCCTGGTCGGAACCGCTGCCGGTGCTGACCCTGCCCGGTTCCGAACTTGCCCGCCAAGCTACCGAGGCCGGATTACCTTGTGTGGCAGAGGCATTCGCCGATCGAGCCTATCGACCGGACGGCTCGTTGGTGGCTCGGTCCGAGCCCGGCGCGGTGCTGCACGACGTCGACCGGATCGTGCAGCGGGTGCTGCGGCTGGTGCACTCCGGTGAGATCGAAGCGGTGGACGGCAGCGTGATCCGGCTCCAGGCCGGATCGGTCTGCGTGCACGGTGACACCCCGGGCGCGGTGGGAATCGCCCGGGCGGTCCGGGCCGGGCTGAAGCGGGCCGGTGTCGACGTGGCCCGATTCGGATGAGGTTCGCAGCCTACGGTGACCAGGCGGTCCTGATCGACACCGAACGACCGCTGACCGTCCGGGATGCCCTTTCTGAACTGGGTGATCCTGCGATCAGGGCAATCGTGCCGGCCGCCCGTACGGTGCTGGTCGAGTTCACCGGCCCGCGGCCGGACGTCAGCGCGCTACTGGACCGTTTGGACCTGTCCGAGCGCGCGCCGGCGTCCGGCGATGTGCTGGAGCTACCGGTGTATTACGACGGAGCTGATCTGGACGGCGTCGCCGCCGAGCTCGGCATGAGCCGGGCCGAGCTGATCCGGCGCCATGCCAATGCGGAATACCGCGTCCAGTTCTGCGGATTCTCCCCTGGCTTCGGCTACCTGACCGGCCTGGACGAACGACTTCGGCTGCCCCGGCTGGCCTCGCCACGGACGTCCGTGCCGGCCGGTTCGGTGGCCATCGCCGACGAGTTCACCGGGGTCTATCCGCGTTCGTCACCGGGTGGCTGGCGGCTGCTCGGTCATACCAACGCTGACCTGTTCGACCTCGATCGCAAGCCACCGGCGTTGCTGACGCCTGGTCGCCGAGTGAAGTTCGTGCCGCAACCGGAGCGGAGCGGAGGCCGCGATCAGCGCTCGCGCGAAGAGCAACAGCAATGACAATCGAGCTGATCTCGACCGGACCGTTCGCCTGCTTCCAGGATCTGGGCCGTCCGGGCTACCAAGACCTGGGCGTCAGCCGGTCCGGCGCCGCCGATCAGGCCGCACACCGCCTGGCCAATCGGCTGGTCGGGAACGCCGAATCGGCCGCGACGATCGAGTTTCTGTTGGGCGGTTTGGAGATTCTGCTGTCCGATGCCGCCACCATCGCTTTTACCGGGGCTCGCTGCGACGGCGTCGCCTGGTCGGTGGCGATCAGCCTGCCGGCCGGCCGCCGCCTTCGACTCGGCCCACCGTCGGTCGGATTGCGCAGTTACCTCGCGATTCGTGGCGGATTCTCCACGCCTCCGGTGCTCGGTTCACGTTCGACCGACACGCTGTCCGGACTCGGGCCGCCGGCGTTGGCGGCTGGCGATCAGCTGGCCACCGGCGATGAGATCGTCGGCGACCCGGCCGACGAAGCACTGTCCCGGCCGAGTTCAGGGTT
>CAZZZW010000441.1:0-3251 GCA_964658795.1 Phormidium nigroviride PCC 7112 | reverse complement strand
GCCTGGCTGCCGCGCTCGGCCCAGTCATCGACCAGTAACACGCGGTCGGCCGGGCCGAGGACGGCCTGCGTCCGCAATTCATGCCGACGGTCTCGGTAGTCGGCCTCGGCCGTGATGCGCAGCTTCGGCCCGGAGAACAGGCCGTCACCCTTACGGATCGGGAGAAACCCGAGGCCCAGGTCGACCGCGACGGCGGCGCCGAGCAGGAAGCCGCGGGACTCGATGCCGGCCACCCGGGTCAGCCCGCGATCCCGCCACGGCTCGGCCAGTCCGGCGACGATCGCGGCCAAGGATGGGCCGTGGTCGAACAGTCGCCACACGTCGGCGTGCCCGTCCTGCCAACGAAACCGGGACAGAACAGCCTTACGCGCACGGGCGATCGGGTCGGTCAAGCTAGCGGCGCAATTCGGCGTCCAACCGAGCCGCCTCGGCGTCGGCCAGCGGTCGTAGCGGCGAGTTCGACGGCAACAACGCCAGCTGGGCCCGCCACATCGGCAGGTCCTCCGCGCCCCAGCGAGACCGGGTCCAGGACACCATCAGATCCAGCTTGGCCGAACCCATGATGGCCGCCCGCAGCTGACGCTCCAGCTCGTCGCGCAGCCGCCGGACGCCCGGAGCCTCGGAGTGCGGCAGCAGCGGCCCGCGATAGCGGCGCATCGCCTCGGCGACGTTGCCGGTGGCCAGCTCGGCCGAGACCGCCGCCCAGTCCGAGTCCAGATCGGCCAACAGCCGGTACGGCCGGGACGCGAGCACGTCCTTGCCGAGCAGGCCACGCAACCGGACCAGTTCGGCCCGCAAGGTCGAGGACGTCATGTCGTCCTCGTACAGCTCGATCGCCAGTTCCTCGCCGGACAGGCCGTCGGGGTAGCGGGACAGGATCACCGCGATCTCGCTGTGTCGGGGGCTGAGCCGTACGGTTTGATCGCCGATCGTGGCCACACAGTCCGGCCGGCCCAGACCTTCCAGCCGCAACACCGGTCCGAGCATCGAATTCAGCGCGGTCGGCCGCAGCAGCTTGTTCGAACGTTCCACCACGACCAGCCGGGCCAGTTCGGATTCGGCCATCCGGGCCGCTGCACGGACCATGGCGATGGTCTGGGGCGAGGCGATGTCAGCCCCGCCGGTCACATCGACGATGCCGAGGATCTCGCGCGTCTCCGGGTCGTGCACCGGGGCGGCCGCGCAACTCCAACGCTGGACCTGACGCGCGAAGTGCTCCTCGGCCCGAATGGTCACCGGCGCATCCAGCCGCAGCGCGGTACCGGGGGCGTTGGTGCCGGCATGGTCCTCGTCCCAGCGGGCGCCCTCGACGAAGTGGATCGACTCGGCCCGGCGCAACACGGCCGGGCGACCACAGACCCAGAGCAGCTGGCCGTGCGCGTCGGCGATCGCCATCACGCTGTCGCAGTCCTCGGCGGCGCGGCCCAATACGTCGTAGAGCAAAGGGAAAACTCGGGACAGCGGATGCTCGGAGCGATAGTTGAGCAGTTCGTCGGGTGCCATCGTGATCGGCACCGCGCCGCCCTCGACCGCGACCCCGGCCGCGACCGAACGCAGCCAGGAATCGGCGATCACGTTACGGACCGACGCCGGCCGGTCTCCCGAGGACAGGAACTTCTCGTGCGCACGCAGGGACTCCGCGCGCTGTCGCGGGGAGTCGGCCATGCCAACAGTGAAACCCATGGGGCCTTGATTGGCCAGCGCACCAGCCGGACTCATGGCCGATTGCCAGCGCACCCTCCGTTCGGACAGGGCCGTCGCCACGTCCGGTCAGGTCGGTCGCACCGTCCGGCCAGTGCGCGCCCGACCAAGGGTGACGGTTTGTTGTTTCAAGCCTGTTGCCGGCGTTCACGAGCGCCATAGCGTCCGGCCTGCGGCGTGCCCGACCGGGCTCGATCAGATGCTGTCAGGAGGTCTAGGACATGCAGGTAGACGAACTACTCAAGCCTTTCCCGATCAAGGAGTTCCATCCGTTCCCGCGGGCTCTGCTCGGCCCGGGGTCACACGAGATGATCGGTCCCGAGGCACTCAAGCTCGGCTTCAAGAAGACGTTGGTGATGACGTCGGGGCTGCGCGGCACGGACATCGTGCACAAGATCGTGGAGTCGATGAAGTACCACGGTCTGGAGGTGGTGGTGTACGACCAGGTCGAGTCGAACCCCAAGGACTACAACGTGATGGACGCCGTCGCGTTGTACCAGGAGAACCAGTGCGACTCCTTCGTCTCCATCGGCGGTGGTTCCTCACACGACGCGTGCAAGGGCGCCCGGGTCTCGGTGGCCCACGACGGCCGCAACGTCAACGAGTTCGAGGGTTTCAACAAGAGCGAGAATCCGAAGAACCCGCCGCATATCGCGGTGTCCACCACGGCCGGCACCGGCTCGGAGACCTCGTGGGCCTATGTCATCACCGACACGACGACCGACCCGGACAAGCCGCACAAGTACGTGGCCTTCGACGACGCCTCGGTGACCACACTGGCGATCGACGACCCGGTGCTCTACTTCGACTGCCCGGTCGACTACACCGCCCAGTGCGGCTTCGACGTGCTCGCGCACGCCTCCGAGCCCTACGTGTCCCGGCTGAATTTCGAGCCGTCGCTGGGTAACGCGATCCGGGCCATCAAGTTGACCTCGGAGAACCTGCGGGCGGCGGTCTGGAACGGTCAGGACCTGGCCGGCCGCGAGGGCATGATGTACGCCCAGTACATCGCGGCCCAGGCGTTCAACTCCGGCGGCCTCGGCATCATCCACTCCATCTCGCACGCGATCAGCGCGTTCTACGACACCCACCACGGCTTGAACAACGCGATCGCACTGCCCCGGGTGTGGGCGTTCAACATGCCGGCCGTGTATCACCGTTTCGCCGACATCGCCGAGGCCATGGGCATCGACACCCACGGCATGACCAAGCCACAGGCCGCCGATGCCGCGTTGGCGGCCGCCATCCGGCTGCTGCGCGACGTCGGTATTCCGGAGCGGTTCGTCGACGTCACCGCGGACTCGTACTCGAAGAACCGGCTGGGCACCGGCCCGACCAAGTTCTACGAGAACGCCCCGGTGATCTCCGGCGATGCCGAGGACGTGGACCGAATCACCAACCACGTGCTGGGTGACGCCTGCACCCCGGGTAACGCCAAGGAGTGCACCTTCGAGACCGTCCGCCCGGTGGTCGAGCACTGCATGAACGGCGACCTGGACGACCTGCTGTCCTGATCAGCCCGCAACCGGCATTGTGCGGCCCGAAACGGG
>CAZZZW010000440.1:0-3256 GCA_964658795.1 Phormidium nigroviride PCC 7112 | reverse complement strand
CCTCAGGGTGGGCCGGGTCGAGAGCCCATCCGGTCAGCCGAACCGAATGACCCTCAGCCGCATTACCCGTGACCACAGCGGATTCCAGCACTCCGACCGCACGACTGCCCCCGGCCAGGGCCGCCGCCGCCAGTTCGACGGAGCCGGCATCCCGAGCAGCTGCCGCCACCGACCGGACCACCAGCGTGGTGTTGCCGATCAGCGTGTTGCCACCCTGCGGGCCGGCGTTGAGTGCCCAGACCTTGTAGTTGTGCGTGCCTGGCGCGGGCTTGAAGGTCGTCGTGAAGCCGTGGGCACCAGTCAGGTGATAGGCGGCGTTGACGTCCGATCGCACCAGCGAGCACCGGAACGGCGGCAGCGCGTGACCGTCCTGATAGATTTGAACCACCGTCGGCGTGCTCGGGTAGTCCGGGTCATAGGCCCAACCCTTGATCACCACCGACTGGCCGGCCTGGCCGATCGAGTCGACATGCCCCTTCGGCGCATGCACATCGGGCACCAGCACGGTATAGCTGCCGAGCCGGGGGTTGCCGCTGCCCGGGCCGACGTTGTAGGCGTAGACCGCGTAGGTCCGCCGACCCGGCGTCGGCCGGAACGAGACGTCGAACCCATGGTTTCCGCTGATGTGCCGGGCCGAATTCACATCCGCCCGTGGCACGTTCGCCTTCACGTTCATCAGCAGCTTGCCGTCCTGCATGATCGCCACGACCAGCGAGGTGGACGGCGAGTCGGCGTCGTAGGTCCAACCCTGGATCCGGACCACACCGCCGCTCTCGGTGATCCGATCCACCGATCCCACCGGCACATTCCCGTTCAGGCACGGCGCGGAGTGGGTGGCGGTGTTGTTGTCGGTGGCACTGGAGGCCGAACAGGTGCCGCCGTACTGCACCCACGGCGGTGTGCAGGACACCACCCGGCACAGCACCGGCCCGGTGTTCGACCACGGGATCTGGGTGTTGCACTGCCCGTAGCGGAACTGGTTGCACGCCACCTTGCGCTGATCGCAGGTGGTGGTGTTGCAATGGCAGGTGTAGCGGCCGTCCCGGTAGGCGTTGCAATCGATGTAGTAGCGGGCGTTCCCACCACAGAAGGAGGAGTTGTCCGCCTTCCACCACCCACCGATGAACGAATCCGGTGGGCAGGTGTTCTGGCCGCCGTTGATGGTGCAGCAGAACACCGTGTATCCCGCGGCGCAGGTGTTGTCCGAGCCGCAGACCGCGTCATAGGCACTGGCCGGCCGCGTCAGGTAGCCGAACGGGTCCACCGCCAAGGCTGCTCCGACGACCGCGGCGCCACCGATGAAGCTTCGACGGCTCGTCCGCAGCCCGGTCACCTTGGTGGCGACCCTGTTGACCACCCGCTCGGCCAAGCTCGCACGCACCGCCGTCGTCACGAGGTCACCTCAAGCTGGTCGAGAACAACATTTACCTGCTTGGTCATCGCCACCACATTGCGGTGCGAACCGATCACCACGTACAGGCAGAACGGCCGGTTGCCGGCGGTGAGGAAATACTGGAAACCGGCCTGCCCGGCCACCTGTCGTTGCATGCCACCGGGGCTGAACTGGCCGGGACCGATCTTCGGCAGGCCGGACGGCGAATACAGCGCGGTACCAAGACAATCCGGCCCGAACTCGAGCAGTGCGACGAAGATGCCGGCCGGGCCCATCCGCTCGATCGCCCCGGTGCCGAAGTCTCCTCGGTTGGGCGGCAGCGCGAAATTGGCCAGATGCAGCACCGGATGGCTGACCTCACCGGGCCATCCGGCCGCCGCCGGTCGGGCCGGCTGCGCCCCGTCGGATCCGACCGTGCGACGGTAGATCCGCCCTTCCCAGGAAGGCAGCAGTCCGACGGACAGGCCGTGGCCGGCCAGTCTCCGTATGGTGCCGGCTGCGCTCATACCGGCTCATCGCTGCCGTAGAGGCTGGCATCGTTCGGCCCGATGCCGGCCGAGAGCAGGATGCGGTCCACGTCCCGCTCCCGGCGCCGGTCGGAATCAGGCTTGACCCCCACGGCCGATCGGGTCGCCGGATGGCGGGCGTCGCTGATCGACTGCCGGATCAGGCCGCTGACCTGACTGAACGAGCTTCCCGAGCCCTCGCCCTTGACCCGTCCGGTCCGACCATCGGCCACCACCAGGTAGGGAGAACCCGGCACCGCAAAGTCGGTCCAGGCCTCGCTCGACATCACCAGGTCCACGTCCGGCGGGCACAACTGGGAGAGGACAGAAGGACTTTCCTCGTCCGGCCCCTTGGTGACCACCAGTAGGCGGCTCCCCTCGGGCGGGCTCCACAACCCTGGTTCAGACAGTTCGTGCCAGAAGCCGGCGCAGCCCTCACACCCGGCCGACAGGAACGCGACGATGGTGTCCTGGACGACGCCGACGGTACGGACCGACACGATCTCGCCGCGCAACGTCACCCCGTCGATGTCGTGGGATTCCGCCCACTCCTCGCGGCCTTCGATCTGATGGGCCGGTTCGACCACGCCTTCGGCGGTCCGGAACGGCGGCGGGTTACCTGGTGCCGGCAATGCCCCGGCGTCGAGTTCGTGCAGCCGTCGCAGGACCGAGGCATAGCCGCGGAGCAGGCCCGCGACCAGGATGCACAGCACGATCAGGATTGCCGTTTCCAGCACGACAAGAACGGTCACGGGGTTGCCTCCAGATCGGCCACGGTTGCGAGCAGGTCGGGCAGCGCGGTCATCACCAGGAAGCCCAGATAGGCCAGCGCGGACGCGCCGGCCAGCACCACCAGGCTGCGTGCGGGTGCGCCGGTCAGGTCGGCCAGGAGCGATTCACCCGGCCAGATCAAGGCAATCCCGCCGACCGCAGCCGCGGACAGGTTCACCGCCGTGTGCCAGTGCGTCACCGGAGTCGGCCTGCCGAAACAGCCGCAGTCCTGGCCGCGCTCGACGCTCACCATCCGCGCCGAGACGGCCGCCAGGCCACCGAAGACGACCATCAGCAGCAGCCCGGCCGGTCGGCCGCCGAGCAGGATTACCCCGAACGCAGCGAGCAGTTCCACCGTGCCGGCCATGCGATTGACCGTCCGCACGGGCAACGCCGACGCACCGGGTAGGCGGGCCGCGGTCAGCGCAGAACGGACACCGCCGGGCCGCCGGACCTTGCCCAGACCGGCTGCCGCGAGCAGCAGGGCGGCCGCCAGTTCCAGACCCGTCAACGCCGCCCCCACGTGTCCTCCGCGTCCGAGGCGAGCGCCCGGCCGGTTGCCGACCACCCCATCACGGGAGTTCCC
>CAZZZW010000439.1:0-3262 GCA_964658795.1 Phormidium nigroviride PCC 7112 | reverse complement strand
GTCCGGTTCGGTCCCGTCCGGCGGATGGCCAGGAACGACGGGGTCAGGAGCCCCAGGTGGGACGGAGCGGGAACGAGGCGTTGCCGTCCTCGGCCACCTTGACCGCCAGTACCTGGTGCAGCTGAATCCCGTTCTGTTCGAAGCCCAAACGCGATCCCGCCATGTACAGACCCCAGACCCGCGCAGTCGCCTCGCCGACATCGGCGACGCAGGTGTCCCAGTTCTTCTGCAGGTTGGCGCACCAGTGCATGAGGGTCAGCGCGTAGTGCTCGCGCAGGTTCTCCTCATGCCGCACCTCCAGGCCGGCGTTCTGGGCCTCGGTGATGATCCGGCCCGACCCGGTCAGCTCACCATCGGGGAAGACGTAGCGGTCGATGAAGTGACCCGGCAGCGCCTTCTGCTTGTTGTCCGGCCGGGTGATGCAGTGGTTCAGCAGCCGACCACCATCACGCAGCTTCTTCTTGATGAACTCGAAGTACGACGGGTAGTTGTGCACCCCGACGTGCTCCATCAAGCCGATCGAACTGACCGCGTCATAGCTGCCCGGCGCACCCGGTGCGTCCCGGTAGTCGCTGTGCAGGATCTGCACGCGGTCCGACAGGCCGGCCTCGGCCGCGGCCGCCGCACCCCACGAGGCCTGCTGTTCGGACAGGGTCACGCCGACCACGCTCACGCCATAGTGCTTGGCCGCATGCATCGCCATGCCGCCCCAGCCGCATCCGATGTCGAGCAATCGCATGCCCGGCTCCAGACCGATCTTGCGGGCAACCAGGTCGAACTTCTCCTCCTGGGCCTCCTCGAGTGAGGCATCCGGCTTCGGGAACACCGCGCAGGTGTAGGCCATCGACGGGCCGAGCACGTGCTCGTAGAAGTGGTTGGAGACGTCATAGTGTTTGCCGATCGCGCTGGCGTCCCGGGTGCGTGAGTGCCGCAGTCCCTCCAGCGAACGGCGCCAGCGCGGCAACGACTCCTGCGCCGGCGGCTCTGGCGGAAGCAGGTTGCGCCAGCCCAGTTCGGACAGGAAGGTCGCCGCCTCCTTGGCCGTCGGACGACGGAAGCGCCAGCTACCCAGCAGCTTCATCGCCTCGTACGGGTCACCCGGGTGTGCGCCGTGCAAGACCAGGTCACCGGTCACGTAGGCCCGGGCCAGACCCAGATCGCCCGGCGCGGTGGTCAGGTAACGCAGTCCGCGCTCATTGGTCAGTTCCAGGGTGATCGGCGCGTCAGCCGGTCCGAAGCTCGATCCGTCGTAGGCGGTGAACCGGACCGGCGGTGTGTCGACTGTCAGCTTCGAGACCAGGTCTGCGATCTTCATCGGCGTCCCACCGCTTTCTCGTACAGCCCGGTCAGCCTCTGATCGGGATCGTATTTGTCCTTCAAAACCTGATAATTCTCGCCGCCATAGATGCGGTCGAAGGTGTTTCGGTCGTAGTAGGCGTCGGAGTAAAGCGACTTGTGGCCGTCGTGCGCGGCCACCGCGTCCTCGATCAGCCGGTTCATGTCCCCGTCGACGCGACCGTCCGCGATCGGCACGGTACCCCAGAACCCGGCGTTGACGTAGACCTCGTCGGGCTCCAGCGGATACAGCGGCCAGGTCTCGTCACCGGCCAGCTTCAACGGGCACAGCCACACCGGCGTCATCTGCACGTTGTCGGAGAACCACTGCAGAAAATCAGCCGTCCGCTCGACCGGGATCTCGACGTCCTGCACCACCCGCTCGCGCGGGCCGAGTTTGCGGATCCGGTCGATCTTGTCCGCGACCTTGAACCGATGATCCAGACCGATCAGCTTGTGGTAGAAGTCGCTGCGCCGGTACTTGGCCGGCCACAGCCGACGGACCAGCGGGTGCTGCACCCCGAACGCACCTGAGCACCAGAACCAGTCGGTGTCCCAGCGCCAGATGTAGTCCGAGACGTGCAGGCAGTCCCGGGCCAGTTCGGGAATGGAGCGGTAGAAGATCCGCTGCCCGGTGTAGTCACTGGCTCCGTCGACCCCGGCCTCGGCCGGTGAGTTCACCCAGCGTCCCAGCGTCAGGTAGGACTCCGACGGCGAGAACATCACACCGTCGAGGAAGTCCACCGGCTCACCCTGCCAACTTCGCTCGATCGAGATCTGCTTTATCGCAGCAGCCAATTCGGGCAGCTCAGTGAAGCGGATGTGACGCAGACCGACGAACGGCTGGATCCGGTCCAACTCGATCCGCAGCCGGACCGTATAGCCGAGGCTGCCGTAGGAGTTCGGGAATCCCTTGAAAAGGTCGGGGTGTTCGTTCCGGCTGATGGTCAGCAGCTCGCCGGTCCCGGTGAGGATGTCCATCTCCAGCACCGACTCATGCGGTAGACCGTTGCGGAACGAAGTCGACTCGATGCCCAGCCCGGTGACCGCGCCACCCAGGGTGATGGTCTTCAGTTGCGGGACGACCTTGGGCATCAAGCCGTGACGCAAGGTCGCGGCCACCAGGTTCTCGTAGGTGCACATGCCCTGGACGTCAGCGGTCCGGGCGACGGCGTCGATCGAGATCACCCCGTCGAGGCCGGACACATCCAGGCCGGCCACCGGCTGGTCGGTCCGGGGCCGGAACAGGTTCGAGGTTCGCTTGGCCAGCCGTACGGTCTGGCCGGCCGGGATGGCCAGGTAGGACGCCCGCAGCCGTTCGACGGCCGCTTCGTGGGTGGCGCTGTGCGGAAGAATTGTTGTCATCGGCTACATACTCTATCCACAGATAGTTCGCCAGGCGAACGAATCTGACGTGACGTTACTGACGAGTACGCGAAACCTGCCGAGCCGTCCGGCTCAGCTCGCGTGGCTCAGACCGCGCCACCGGCCGCGTCGGCCAGTTGCCGCAGGCCGCTGACGATGCCGCCGGTCAGGTCACCAGCGGTGAACGAGGCTCGCATGGCCAGCGCGGCCAGTCCCGCGATCCGGTTCGGGATCCGCCGGGCCGAGGCACCGCCGGTCACGATCTCAAGCTTGCGCTCGCCCGGCGACACGGCCAGCAGTACCGGGGCGTCGTGCTGGGTGGCCAACCGGCCGAAGAGCTGCTCGGCCCGCGCGCGTGGGTCCGACCCGAGCGGCCCGACATACACGCTGAACAGCAGACCGGTCTCGTGCGAGGCCAAGGTGAGCGCCTCGTCGATCCGGGACAGCTGGGCCGGCTTGAACGGACGATCGGCGCTGACCTGAGCCGCGCGTCGGGTCGTGAACTCGTGCGGCTTGCCCTCCGGCGTGTAGGCCGGCAACTGGTCGGAGACCGGAACGTTCT
>CAZZZW010000438.1:0-3268 GCA_964658795.1 Phormidium nigroviride PCC 7112 | reverse complement strand
CCCGCCACGACGGCAGGACTACGCCGGACCAGCGACCAAGGCCGGTGGTCGCATACCGGTTCGCTGCTGTCCGGGGCCGGCAACCGGTATGCGGTGCACGCCCGTCAGGGCCCCTACGACCCACGGCATATCGTCGGGGTCATGCGGCCAGCCGGGAGCCCCTTGGAGGAGAGCTTGTTCTTCGTGGTGATTCCCGGGTGCGCGGCGCCCGCGTATGAGGCGGTGGGCCGGTGTCGTCGGCCGGCCGGAAAACAGGCGCCGACCCGTGCCGAGGCGAGCGAGGTGATCCGATGACCTATGCCGAACTGGCCAGCACCGCGCTGGTGGTGGTCTTCGGAGTCGCCCTGATCACGATCACCCGGTCGTGCTGGGTCCGGGTCAGCGCGCTCGCGAACCGGCCCGAGACCGGTGCGGCAGCCGAGCCGTCGTGGAGCAAATGATGAGTCGGCTACCGCGGCAGGTCAGCGGACCGACCGATCATGTCGTCATCGTCGGGGCCGGGCTGGGCGGGCTCTCGACGGCCTTGCGACTGCTCGGTGCCGGTCGGCGGGTAACCGTGCTCGAGCGGGCCGAGGTACCGGGTGGCCGGGCCGGTGTCCAGCATCAGGCCGGCTATCAGTTCGACACCGGTCCGACCGTGCTGACGATGCCCGACCTGATCGACGATGCCCTGGCCTGTGTGGGAGAAAAGCTGTCGGATCGAGTGCGGCTGATCACGATCGACCCGGCCTACCGAGCCCGGTTCGCCGATGGCTCGAGTATCGACGTGCATACCGACCCGGATCGGATGACCGCCGAGATCGAAGCGGTGGCCGGTCCGGCCGATGCCGCCGGCTACGAGCGGATGGTGCGGTTCCTGGGCCGGCTGTACCGGCTCGAGATCGACAACTTCATCGACCGCAACCTGGACCATCCCAGCCAGCTGATCGGTAGCGCCGGCCTGCAGTTGCTGGCCCTGGGCGGGCTCCGCCGGCTGGCGCCCAAGATCGGTCAATACCTCAAGGACGATCGGCTGCGCCGGATCTTCTCCTTCCAGGCGATGTACGCCGGCCTGGCACCACAGGACGCGCTGGCCATCTATGCCGTGATCTCCTACATGGACACGGTGGCCGGCGTCTATTTTCCCGAGGGCGGTATGCATGCGATTCCCCGGGCCATGGCCGATGCCGCGACGGCCCACGGGGCGCACTTTCGCTACGGCACCCGGGTCGACCGGATCGAGGTCCGTGACGGTCGAGCGGTTGCGGTGCACACCGATGCCGGCGAGCGGATCGCCGCCGACGTCGTGGTGGTGAACGCCGATCTTCCTACCGCGTATGAGCAATTGTTGCCGGCCGAGTACCGTCCGCGCCGCCTCAGCCGGCTGCGGTACTCACCGTCCTGTGTGCTGCTGCATGTCGGCTCGACCACCGCGTATCCGGAACTGGCCCATCACAACATCTCCTTCGGCGGCGCCTGGCGCCAGACGTTTCGCGAGATCATCGACCAGGGCCGGCTCATGAGCGACCCGTCCTTCCTGGTCAGCAACCCGAGCCGGAGTGATCCGGCCTTGGCCCCCGCGGGTGGTCACAGCTACTACATCCTGTTCCCGACGCCCAACACCCGAGCCGGCCTGGACTGGCCGGCGATCGCTCCGCGCTACCGGGACGAGCTGCTGATGACCTTGCAGCAGCGGGGTTTCCACGATTTCGCGGCCGGCATCCAGACCGAGCTGCTGGCGACCCCGGCCGACTGGCAGGCCCAGGGGCTGGCCGCCGGGGCTCCGTTCGCCGCCGCGCACACCTTCGGTCAGTCCGGGCCGTTCCGCTTCCCGACGCTGGACCGACGGTTGCCCAACCTCGTGTTCTGCGGATCGAACACCCAACCCGGTGTCGGCATCCCGATGGTCTTGCTGTCGGGACGTCTGGCCGCCGAACGGATCACCGGGGCCGCCCGGTGACGCCACGGCTGGCCGCGGCCGAGCTGACCGCGGCCGGAATCGAGGATGTGCAGCTGCGACAAGGCTATCTGCGAGCTCGGGCGCTCAACGCCGAGCACGGCAAGACCTATTACCTGGCGACCCTGTTGCTGCCGCGGGCCAAGCGACCCTTCGTGCACGCGCTCTACGGTTTCGCCCGCTACGCCGACGACATCGTCGACAACCTGGATCCCGGGATCAGCTCGGCCGAACGGGCTCGGGAATTCGACTGCTGGCGGCAGCGCTTCGTGCTCGATGCAACCGAAGGTCGTTCCAGTGATCCGATCGTCGCTGCGGTGCTCGACACCATCCGGACCTGGCAGCTGCCGATCGGCTACTTCGACGACTTCCTGGAGTCGATGGCGATGGACCTGACCGTGGCCGAATACCCCACCTACGCGGATCTGTCCCGCTATATGTGGGGATCGGCGGCCGTGATCGGTCTGCAAATGCTGCCTGTTCTCGGTTACCGAGGCGACGAGGCGGACGGCGCGCGCCGGGCGGCCATCGACCTGGGCTTGGCCTTCCAGCTCACCAACTTCATCCGGGACGTCGGGGAGGATCTGGACCGGGGCCGGGTGTATCTGCCGCAAGAGTCGTTGCGAGCATGCGGTGTGGATCGAGATCGGCTCGTCCAGGCCAGGCGGAACGGCCTCGTCGACGCTCCGGTGCGGCGGCTGTTGATGCTCGAGATCGAGCGGGCCCGGGGGTTGTACCGGGAAGCCGGGCCCGGCCTCGACCTGCTCGAGCCGAGCTCGCAGGATTGCATCCGGACGGCACTGACCCTGTACGGCGAGATCCTCGATCGGATCGAGCAGGCCGACTACCAGATCTTCCGGCGCCGGATCTCGGTACCGCGACGCCGCCGGCTGCAGGCGGCGGCGGCCGGCTTGATCAGGGCTCGGCGGGCTCGCGGCCGAGACCGGGCCGGCTGAGCCGATCGGTCACCTTGCCTCGGCGCAGCGGCGCCCCGAGGGCGTTCAGGTGGCGCAGCGCGGCGACATACGAACCGAACAATGTCGTTTGGGTATAAGGGATGTTGTTGCGGGCACAGAATGATGCCACCAGTGGCTGGGCCATCCGTAGCGACGCCCGCGGCATGCTGGGAAAAAGGTGGTGCTCGACCTGATAGTTCAGGCCACCCAGCAGCCAGTCGGTCACCAGGTTGCCGCGCACGTTGCGCGAGGTGAGCACCTGTTTGCGCAGGAAGTCCAGGCTCTCCTCGGCCGCCACCGTGGCCATGCCCTTGTGGTTCGGAGCGAATGAGCACCCCATGTAGAAGCCGAAGGCCGCCTGGTTGACCACAGATCG
>CAZZZW010000437.1:0-3279 GCA_964658795.1 Phormidium nigroviride PCC 7112 | reverse complement strand
GGAGTGTCGATGGGTGCCGAACGCCCTTTTCGTGTCGTCCTGAACGGACCCGCTGACCGGACGGACGTCGCGGTCCGGCGCCTCCGCCAGGCCGCCGCCGGCCGATATCTGGTCGGGCTGATGGCCGGTGCGCTCGTTGTCGGCGCGGCCGTCATCGCCCTGACGTCGCCGGAGGCGAATGCGGCCACGCCATCGATCGAGAACCTGTGTGGCGTGGTCGCGCCCGGTCAGGCCCGGTGTCTGGCCGAACGGCAGACCGCCCCGACCACCGCTCGACCGGCCATGGTGATGAGCCCGAACGCCATGTCCGGCGGGTACGGCCCGGCTGACCTGGCCGATGCCTATCAGCTCGACACCAGCAAGGGATACGGCCAGACCGTGGCCATCGTCGACGCCTACGACGACCCGAGCGCGGCCACGGATCTCGCGGTGTACCGCAGTCAGTACGGCCTGCCCGAATGCTCGGTGGCCAACGGCTGCTTCCAGAAGGTGAACCAGGCCGGTGCCGCGTCGCCGCTACCGGGCCCGGACCGGGGCTGGGCCGGTGAGATCTCCCTCGACCTCGACATGGTGTCGGCGGTCTGCCCGCAGTGCAACATCCTGCTGGTCGAGGCCAAGACCGCGTCGATGGCCGATCTGGGCACGGCGGTCGACACCGCCGTCCGGCTCGGCGCGAAGTTCGTCTCCAACAGCTACGGCGGCCCCGAATACAACGGCGTGGCCGGCAACGATGTGCATTACAACCACCCGGGTGTGGTGATCACGGCCAGCACCGGCGACAACGGCTACGGCACGTCCTACCCGGCGTCCTCGCCGTTCGTCACCGCCGTCGGCGGCACCACCCTGCTCCGATCGGCCAACACCAGCCGGGGCTGGAGCGAGGCGGCCTGGGCCGGTGCCGGCAGCGGCTGTTCGGCCTATGAGGGCAAGCCGTCCTTCCAGACGATGACCAACTGCGCCGGCCGGGCCCTGTCCGATGTCTCGGCGGTGGCCAACCCGAACACCGGCGTCAACGTCTACGGCAGCTACAGCGGCGGCGGTTGGGGCATCTACGGCGGTACCAGCGCGTCGGCGCCGATCATCGCGGCCACCTATGCCCTGGCCGGCACGCCGGGGCCGAACGACTATCCGAACAGCTACCCCTACGCCAATGCCGCTGAGTTGAACGACGTCAGCGGTGGCAGCAACGGCTCGTGTTCGCCGGCCATGTGGTGCTCGGCGGTCGCGGGTTGGGACGGTCCGACCGGCCTCGGCTCGCCCGACTCGGCCGCGGCCTTCAGCGCGAGCGGCGCTGTGAACGGCACGCCGGCCAAGTTTGGTGTTCTCGGCAAGGTGGCCGGACCGGTGGTGGCCGGTCTGCCGATCAGCGTCAGCGTGCTGCCGATGCTGCCGGACGGCGACGCACTGGCCTCGGTCAACTGGAAGGCCGCGCGCACCGACTGCACCTTCAGCGCACCCACCGGTACCGACACGACGGTCTCCTGCCCGGCCGGGCTGGTGGGCACCACCACGGTCACCGCAACGGCCCGTGACTCGGCTGGTGTCACCAAGTCGAGCACGATGAGCTTGAGTTTCACCGCGGTGGCGAGCAAGCGGCCGGTCACGATCAGCCTGAACGTTGCCGGGCAATCCGGATCGGCCGAGAGCATGTGCACCTCGGCGGCGACGCCGTTGGTGGCGACCGTGACCGACACCGCGACCGGGCTGCCCATCAAGTCTGCGGCCGTGACGTTCACCCGCCAGCTCGGTACCGCGGCGGCGACCACGGCCGGTTCGGCCAGCTCCGTCGGGGACGGGACGGCCAGCTTCACCACCAACGCGACCGCGGCCGTCAGCTACGGCGCCAAGATCGCGATCACCGGCCCGTTCGCCGCGGCCAGCTCGCCCGCGCTGCCGGTCACGGTGGCCAAGTGCACCAGCCAGCTCACCGGTCAGCTGGCGCAATCCTTCAGCTATTACGGCGATCCGGTGGAGGTGTCGGGCGACGTGACCCGATCCCTGGCCGACGGCAGCACGGTCGCGCTACCCGGTGCGGCGGTCCAGCTGATCGAGACCAGTAACGGACGGTCGCAGCTGATCGGCACCGCGGCTGCGTCGGTGCTCGGCGCCGTGCACATCGTGGCCCACCCGATCAGCTCTGGTGAACTGAGCCTGGTGCTACCGGCTACCAACGGTTGGACCGCATCCTCGATCGATCTCGGACCGCTCACCGTGTACGTCCCGACCACCTCGATGACCGCAGCAGCCGACAAGTTCGACGTCGGTTACGCGGAACCGCTCACCGTCTCCGGCACGCTGAACCGGGTGGCCGGTCTGACCACGAGCCCGCTGGCTCGCTCGAGCGTGAGCATCCGGACCGTGCTCAGCGGCCGGACGACGGTCCTCGGGTCGGCGACCGTGGGCACCGACGGCAGCTTCCGGAGCACGGTCGCACCGCGCGCGGCCGGTGACCTCGTGGCGGTGTACGCCGGGGTGGCCGGACAACCGGCGGCCTCGGTCGACCTCGGCCCGATCACGGTCGGCACCTGGACGACCACGCTGACCGCGGCGGCCGGCGCGAGCCAGCTCACGGCCGGTGCCGGGGTTAAGGTCACAGGCACGGTTGCTCGTTTCTACAACGGGGGGAACTCGAACGCCCCAGCCGTGCCGGTCGGGCTCTACCTGCACACCACGACCGGCGCCGACCTGTTGCTGACCACGGCCACCACCAACGCCAGCGGGGCGTTCAGCACCACGGTTTCGCCGCAGGAGAACGGCACGCTGATCGCCCGGGTGCACGCGGTCGCCGGCTACACCGACGCCAGCACCGTTGGCATCGAGCTGGCCGTGACCAGCAAGGTGAGCGGCAGCGCGCCGAGCGTGACCAGTGGCGGCCGGCCGGTCAGCCTGAGCGTGGCCCTCGTCGCGCCGCGGGTCGCAACCGTCACGGTTCAGGACTACGTCGGCGGCACCTGGGTGGACGTGGCCGGCGGGGTGACGGCGACGACCGGCCGGGTGACCATCGCGGTGTCCGGGCTGGCCATCGGCAACCACAGCCTGCGGGTCAGTTTCGCCGGCGACGACCGGGGCGCCGGTGGCGTCAGCAACACGATGCTGGTCGCGGTCAGGGCCTGACTGCGTCGGTCCGCACCGCCAAGAATGGAGGATGAGCCGCGAAATATGCGGCTAATCGTCCATTCTTGACGTCAGCACGGCCCCGGTCACGAGACCGGGGCCGTGCTCTTGGTGGGGTGAGCGACGGGACTCGAACCCGAATTTTCTTTCCTGGCCTTACGCGCG
>CAZZZW010000436.1:0-3279 GCA_964658795.1 Phormidium nigroviride PCC 7112 | reverse complement strand
AAGCTGAAGGCGCCCATCCTGTGCCTGGTGGGTCCTCCGGGCGTGGGCAAGACCTCGCTCGGTCAGTCCATCGCGCGGGCCACCAACCGCAAGTTCATCCGCATGGCCCTGGGCGGGGTGCGCGACGATCTGGTCGGCGGCCTGCTGTTGGTCGCAGCCGCCATGGTGCTGGCCGGGGTCAACGCGGGACTGGTGGTGCGGTCGCCGAGGCGGCCGGCCGAACGGATCTGAACCGTCAGCGAGCGGTGCGCGGCGTGGCCGGGTGCGAGCCGGCCGTGACCAGATCGGCGACCGCTTGTCGCGGGTTGCCGGAGGTGACCAGGCCCTCGCCGACCAGGACGGCATCGGCGCCGGCCGCGGCGTAGGTGATCAGGTCGTGGGCGTCGCGCACTCCGGACTCGGCGATCTTGACCACGTTGCTGGGCAGTCCGGGCGCGATCCGCTCGAACACCGACCGGTCGACTTCGAGCGTCTTGAGGTTGCGGGCGTTGACCCCGATGACCCGGGCACCGGCGTCCAGGGCTCGGCTGGCCTCGTCCTCGTCGTGCACCTCGACCAGCGCGGTCATGCCCAGGGACTCGACCCGCTCGCGCAGGCCGATCAGGGCGTTCTGCTCCAGGGCCGCCACGATCAGCAGCACCACGTCGGCGCCGTGTGCCCGAGCCTCGTGCACCTGGTAGGAACTGACGATGAAGTCCTTGCGCAGCAAGGGAATCGAGGCCACCGCCCGGACCGCGTCCAGGTCGTCCAGGGAGCCGGAGAACCGACGTTGTTCGGTGAGCACGCTGATCACCCGGGCACCGCCGGCCTCGTACTGTCCGGCCAGTTCGGCCGGTGAGCTGATGTCGGCCAGCGCCCCCTTGGACGGGCTGCTGCGCTTGACCTCGGCGATCACCCCGACACCGGGGGAACAGAGCGCGGCGTAGGCATCCAGTGCGGGTGGCGCTTTTCGGGCAGCGGCCTTGACCTCATCCAGCGAGACCTGCGCCTGCCGGACGGCGAGATCTTCGCGGACACCGTCGATGATGTCGTCGAGGACGGTCACCCCGGCTCCCCTCGCTCGCACGGATCCTGCGGCTCTGATCGGCCATCCCAGTGACGGCTCGTTGTCGCTATGGACAGACCGTCTTGGTGAATGCTAACCATTGTCGATCGTCGGATCTTCACCGCGGTCCAGTTGCCGCCACGGATCGCCGGCCTCCGCGGCCTCGGCCGGGGCCGCGTAACGGCGGGACAGGCCGCCCGGCCACCGCCCCGAGCGGACCAGGACCAGGGCAGCGCCAGCCACGATCAACACCGCGCAGACGGCGCTCGCAGCGGCCCAGGCCGGGTGCCGGGCCAGCGACTGGGCCTGCGCACCGAGGCCGGCCCGATCCCCGATCAGGTCCCGGTTGCGGTAGCCGGACGAGCCGGACAGGAACCTGATCGCGTACAGCAGGATCCACCCCCCGACGCCGGCCACGAGCAGGCTCAGCAGGCGGCGCACGAGGCGTCCGGTGATCAGGATCAGCACCGCGGCCAGCAGCCCGACCACGGCCAGCCCGGTGAGGGCGGCGTCGATGTGTCGCCCGCTGACACCCAACGACAACGGTCCGAAGGGTGGCTGCCGATCAACCTTGGCGGTGACCCAGGTCCGTCCGGCCAGCCACAAGACCAGGGCTGAGCCGACGGCGATCAGCAGCGCGGTGCCGTAGAGCTCGCGGCGGTAGTCCGGCTCGGCGTCGTCACGGTCACGGCTCGTCACAGACTCCGCTCCGTCGGTCCCGGCAGTTTCGGTCACGATGGCCGCAACGTCTCCGCGGTGGCGATCGCCTGCAGGATCGCGCGGGCCTTGTTCCGGGTCTCGGCCTCCTCGTTGGCCGGGATCGAGTCGGCCACCACGCCGGCCGCGGCCTGGACGTAGGCGACGCCGTCGGTCATCACCGCGGTCCGGATGGCGATGGCCAGGTCCATGTCCCCAGCGGGGTCGAAGTAGCCGACCGCGCCGGCATAGATGCCGCGGCGGACCGGCTCGATCTCCTCCAGCAGTTGCATGGCCCGGACCTTGGGTGCGCCCGAGACGGTGCCGTGCGGGAACGCCGCGGTGAACACGTCGAACGCGTCGTTGCCCGCTGCCACCTCGCCGGTCACGGTCGAGACGATGTGCCAGACGTGGCTGTAGCGCTCCAGCACGCCGAACTCCACCACCCGCACCGACCCCGGGCTGCAGACCCGGCCGAGGTCGTTGCGGGCCAGGTCCACCAGCATGATGTGCTCCGCCCGTTCCTTCGGGTCCGACAGCAACTCGGCAACCAGTGCGGCGTCGGCCTCGGCGTCCGCCCCGCGAGGACGGGTACCGGCCAGCGGGTGGATGGTGGCCGCGCCGTCGGAGACCGTCACCAGCGCCTCGGGCGAGGAGCCGACGATGTCGAAGGTGTCGAAGTGCAGGTAGTACAGGTACGGCGACGGGTTCAGCGTGCGCAGCGCCCGGTAGACGTCGAAGGCACTGGCATCGGTCTCGGCGATGAAGCGCTGCCCGGGCAGGATCTGGAACACCTCGCCGGCCCGGATCGCCTCCAGGCAGGTCTCGACCGCCGCCTCGTAGTCCCCCGGCGCGGTCCGGGACCGGGCCGACTTCGGGGGCACGGTCAGGTTCGGCACGACGGTCGATTCACTCGGTGCGGCCAGGTCGTGCTGCATCGCATCGAGCCGGGACTGGGCATCGGACCAGACCCCGTCCAGCTCGGCCTCGGACATCTCCGGGTGCACCACGGCGTTGGCGATCAGGGTGATCGTGCAGTTGTGGTGATCGACCGCGGCCAGGTCGGTGACCAGCAGCATGGTCAGCTCCGGCAGGTTGAGCTCGTCCGGTGCGATGGTCGGGATCGGTTCCAGCCGCCGGATCACGTCATAGCTGAGGTAGCCGACGAAGCCACCGGTCAACGGCGGCAGATCGGGCAGCCGCGGGCCGCGGACCGCGCGCCATGATTCGGACAGCAGCTTGAGGGCGTCGCCCTCGGTGGGCAGGCCGACCGGGACGTCGCCGCTCCACTCACCGTCGCCGCCGTGCGCGGTCAGGGTGGCGATGGCGCGCACGCCGACGAACGACCACCGGGAGAACGACGCGCCCGGCTCGGCCGACTCGAGCAGGAAGGTGCCGGCCCGGTTGCCGGCCAGCTTGCGGTACACCCCGACCGGCGTCTCGGCGTCGGCGAACAGGGTGCGGGTGATCGGGATCAGCCGATGGGTCCTGGCCAACTCCGCCAGGGCGGCACGTTCGATCCCGCCGCGTTCGATCAC
>CAZZZW010000435.1:0-3296 GCA_964658795.1 Phormidium nigroviride PCC 7112 | reverse complement strand
GCATGGGTTCCGGTGCCCGACCAACCAGGTCCGTTCCCGGCCACGCCGATCATGCATTGGCTCGCCGAGCTGGCCACCGAGACCGACGGCTTCGCCCAATCGGTCGTCCTGCGCACGCCGCCCCGGTCGACGGAGTCAGAGATCATCCAGTGCCTGCAGGCGATAATCGACCGGCATGATGCCCTCCGGACCACGGCCACCCGGCTGCCGGCGGCCCCGCACTGGCAGTTGCGCAGCTTGCCGATCGGTTCGGTGCCGGCTGCCCAGATACTCCAGACGGTCGACACCGGCGGCAGTGCCGGCCCCGATCTTCAGCTGCGGATCCGAGCCGGACTCGATCAGGCTCGCCGTCGTCTACGAGCCGGCGCCCCGAACATGGTCGCCGCGGTGTGGTTCCACCATGACCGGGCCGAGCAGGGCCGGCTGGCATTGATGATCCACCACCTGGCTGTCGACGGCGTGTCGTTGCGGATCTTGCAGGCCGACCTGGAGACGGCCTGGCGGGCTCTACAGCAGACCGGACGGGCGAGCCTGCCTGCGGTGCCGGTCTCCTTCGGCCAGTGGGCCCGGCTGCTCAGTGACGAGGCCATCGGCGCCGGACGGCAGCCCGAGCTCGACGGTTGGATCGCGGCCAGTCGATCAGCGCCGCCGGAATTGGCCGGACGACGCCTCGACCCCGGGATCGACACGATCGGCACCGCGTCGAGCTACCGTCTTGAGCTGCCGACCGAGGTCACTGACGTGTTGCTCAATCGCGCACCGGGACTGCTGCAGACCAACGTGCACACCGTCCTCGTCGCCGGTATGGTCCTCGCCCTGGCGGCCCGGCGTCGTGGGCCCGGCGGTGCCGACCCCGAAGAGATCCGGCTCGCGTTCGAGGGGCACGGTCGAGAGGAACTGGCCGCAGGGCTCGACCTCTCACACACGGTCGGCTGGTTCACCAGCCTGTATCCGGCAACCATCCGGCTGCCCGCCTACAGTCTCGCGGCCAGTGCATCGCTGCCGGCGTTGCGGCGGACGATCACGTCGATCGGCGAGCAGCTTTCCGCCATCCCGGCCAGCGGAATCGGCTACGGGCAACTTCGCTACCTCAACTCCGCTGGTGCCGCCGCGCTGGCCGGCGACAGTTACCCGGACCTGCTGTTCAACTACCTCGGCCGATTCGCGGAATCATCCGACGAAGATTGGGCGATCGATTCCGATCACGATGTCGCGATGGATCACTTCGACGCCGCGATGCCGCTCGGCTTTGCGGTGGAATTGAACTGTTTCGCGCTCGATCGGGGCGCCGGTCTGGTGCTGACGGCAGAGTGGCGCTGGGCCACGCACGCGGTCGACGGCCAGGTCTGCCCCGAACTGGCCGAACTGTGGTTCAGCCAGCTCCGGCGGATCGCGGGCCAGCTCGAGCGGCTACCCAGCACATCGACCGCATCCGTCGAACACCGGATCGCCACACCCACCGAATCCGAATTCTCAACCTTCTGAGGAAGGGCAACCATGCCGACAATCGAAGATATCCTGCCACTGGCTCCGTTGCAGGAAGGTCTGTTGTTCCACGCGTTGTACGAACCGGAATCGCGCGGTCTGTACCTGACCCAGACCGCGGTGACGCTGGTCGGCCCGTTGGTCGCGGAACGGCTGCATCGGGCCGCGCGCGACGTGCTGGACCGGCACGCCAACCTTCGGGTCAGCTTCCGGTTCCGCAAGTCGGGCGAGCCAGTGCAACTGGTGCACGCCGAGCACAACCTGGAATGGCGCACGATAGCGGCGCCCGAAGCCGGCGATGTCGAACGCGCGATCGCGCAGGACTGGCACGTCGGCATCGACATCGAACGCGGGTCGTTGTTGCGTTTCACCCTGATCGAACAGTCCGATACTCGTCACGTCCTGCTGATCACCGCCCACCACCTGCTGATGGATGGCTGGTCGGAGATGCTGATGTTGCGCGAGCTGATCCAGCGCTACACCGACGAAAACCGGCCGCTACCGCCCGTCCGGGCCTTCCGGGGGTACCTGGACTGGCTTTCCGGACAGGATGAAACCGCATCGAAGGAGCGCTGGCGCGAAGCTCTGGCCGGCCTGGCCGGCCCGACCCTGGTCGCTCCCGACGGAGCCGACCGAAGCCCGGGACTCGACATGGTCGACGTCGAGGCGGCTCTGTCGCTGCCGACCAGTGCCGCGCTGCGTGACCTGGCCCGATCCAGTGGCTGCACGCTCAACACCACGCTGCAGGCGGCGTGGGCGCTCACGCTGGCTCAACACACCGGCAATGCCGACGTGGTGTTCGGCGCCACGGTCACGGTCCGGCCCGATGACCTGGACGGGGCCGAGGACATGATCGGCCTACTCATCAACACGGTGCCGGTCCGGGTTCGGCTGCAACCGCAGGACACCTTCGCTCAGGTGGTGTCGGCCCTGCACGATCAACGGGCCGCACTGATCGAGCACGACTACCTCGGGCTTGCCGAGATTCAACGCTCGGCCGCCTGGCCGGAACTGTTCGACACCAACGTGGTTTTCGACAACTACCCCATGAACGACTACGACCTCGGCGTCGACACCGGCGACCTGTCACTGGAGAACTTTCGCTACCGCGATGTCTCGCATTACCCGCTGACTCTCATCGTCGAGCCGGGTGAACGGCTGCAACTCCGGCTGCACTATCGCCCCGACCTGTTCGCCGAGCCACTGATGCGATCGTGGTTGGACGGTCTGGTGCGAACGCTGGAGCAGGTCTCGACCTCGCCGGACATCGCACTGGCCACGATCCAGCCCCTGTCGGAGGGTGATTGGGGTCGGGTGGTGGTGGGGTGTAATGCCACGGAGCGGGCAGTGGAACTGGTGTCGTTGCCGGAGTTGTTCCGGGCCCAGGCCGCGGCCACCCCGACCGCGTCGGCCCTCTCGGACAAGGACACCTGCCTGGACTACCGCAGCCTGGCCACCCGGGTCAACCGGCTGGCCCGCCTGCTCATCGAGGCCGGCGCCGGCCCCGAACACCGCATCGCCCTGGTCCTGCCCCGCAGCATCGACGCCGTGACCGCCATGCTGGCCGTGGCCACCGCCGGCGCCGCCTACGTCCCCATCGACCCGGCCTACCCCCACGAACGCATCACCTACATGCTCACCGACGCCGCCCCCACCCTGACCCTGACCGACACCACCACCGCCCCCGCACGACCCGGCCCCGTCCTGATCCTGGATTCCCCCGACACCCACACCCGATTAACCCACTACCCCGACACCGACATCACCGACACCGACCGCACCAGCCCCCTCCAACCCACCAACCCGGTCTA
>CAZZZW010000434.1:0-3301 GCA_964658795.1 Phormidium nigroviride PCC 7112 | reverse complement strand
GTGTAGTAACTGCCGCTGGAGGCAGCCAGGTTGAGGAAGTTGTCGTAGGCCGTGATCGCATCGAGCAGCATCGTCACGGCCGGCGTCACGGCCGGATCGAACCTGATTGCCCTGACGTCATTGGCGAAACTACGATCGGACAGAATCTGCTCGGTCATGTCGATCGAACTGACCCGACCGGTCCGGGTGATCTGGTCACTGATCCCGACCTGGGTCGCGTTCTCTCGGTTGACCGCGAGCAGGTAGGCGATCGCGGCGTCGGACGCGCCGGCGGGGGCCGCCTCGTAGCCGCACCCGAGCGGCTGCAGCGAACCGTCATCGATGGGGGTGTCGTGGGCCGATCGGGCACCGAGCAGACCGGACAGGATCGACAGGCCGATCGCCAGCACCACCACCACGCCGGTGACTACCCACGCCGAGCGCCGGGAACGCGCCGGTAGCGGCGTCGGTGGCGGCGGCCCCGGAAATGGCTGGTACGGCGGGGGCGACCGCAGCGGATCGGAGGCCGGAAAGGATGCCGGAAAGGCTGGTGGATAGGACGGCGGCCGGGTCGGCGGCGGACCGTCGTAGTCCGAGGTCATCCTGCCCCCAATCCGACATCGAGCCCGCGCGAACGATGCTAGATCACACGAGGTCGGCGACGGAGCTGATCTCGATCAACGGCCGGTACAACTGCATCAACCCGAGCGCCTGGCGATGCGTGTCGTCGTCAGCGCCGGCGCAGGCGTCGGCCGCGATCCGCACCTTCACTCCGGCGTCGGCGGCCGGCAGCACGGTGGACAGCACGCAGCAATCAGTGGAAACCCCGGCCACGACGATCTCAGGGCCTACCCGGCCGGCCAGTTCGAAATCCCATTTGCCAAAGGTCGGTCGAGCCAGCGACGGTCTCCCCGAGTATGGCTCGACCAAGGAATACATGGGCGAATCCGCTGGCTGCAGGGCCCACGGCCAGTCCTGGTAGTACTCGCGCCAGGCCCCTGACGGTTCGGTCGGCGCGACGAATCGGGTGAACGTGACGGCCGGCGCGTAGGCGTCCACCAGCGCCGCGATCGGATCGAGAATCTCGTCGAACCGGGGGCAGAACCAGCCACTGCCCGGATCGCCGAAGACGTGCTGCAGGTCGATGACGACCAGGTGACCGGCCACCTAGACCCGCGATTCCTGCCGGCGCACCGCGGCTCTGTCGAAGATCAGGGTGGCCGCGAAACCGATCACCAGGGCCACCAACACTCCCAGGTTGGCGAAGGCCCAGTCGCCGGCCTTGCCCCCGAGGCCGAACGGGCCGAGCAGGTAGCCCTGCCAGGTCAGCCAGCCGGCCGCGCCGTTGGTGACCAACCCCCAGCCGAGGCCGGTGCCGACGACCAGGGCCAGCAACGCGACCGGTCGGACGCTGCCGTATCGCCCGTGACCGTCGAACAGATCGGCTTCGGCATAGTCCCGCTTGCGAAGCAGGATGTCGGCCAACATGACGCCGCACCAGGCCGCCACCGGCACCCCGAGGGTGATCAGGAAACCCTGGAACTCACCGATGAAGGAGGACTTTGCGACGAACACGACATAGATCGAGCCGAGCACCATGATCACGCCATCGACCAGGGCCGCGGCCGGACGCGGGATGCGGAGCCCGGCCGTCAGCAACGCCAGGCCGGAGGAGTAGATGTCCAGCACGGCGCCGCCGACCAGGCCGAGCACGACCACGATCAGGAACGGCACCAGGGCCCAGTGATCCAATTGGGTGGCCAATGCGCCGATCGGATCCTGGCCGATGGCCGTGCTCAGATCCTGCGACGAGCCGGCCAGCAGCAGGCCGAACACCAGCAGCACGGCCGGACCCAGCGCACCACCGACGGTGGTCCAGCCGATCACGCCACCGCTGGCCGCCCGGCGGGGCAGGTAGCGGGAGTAGTCCGCGGCCGCGTTCACCCAGCCGAGCCCGAAGCCGGTCAGGAACAGTATGAAGCACCCGATCACGTGCTGGGCCGAACCGCCGGGCACCGAGGACACCGTGTGCCAGTGGATCTTGCCGAAGACCAGCACGATGTAGACCACGGTCAGCACGGCGGTGACGATGGTGATGATCGCCTGCATCCGCATGATCAGGTCGAAGCCGAGCACCCCGCCGAGGATGGTCAGCCCGGCCACCACGATCAGCGCTATCACCTTCGTGGCATTGCCGGAACTCCATCCCAGCTCGTGAAAGATGGTGGTCGTGGCCAGGGTGGCGAGGATGGTCAGGGCGGTCTCCCAGCCGACGGTCAGGACCCAGGACAGCAGCGCCGGGATCCGGTTGCCGTTCACGCCGAACGGGGCTCGACTGAGCACCATGGTCGGCGCCGAACCACGCTTGCCGGCCAGCGAGATGAAGCCACAGAGCAGGAACGACAGCACGATGCCGAGCAGACCGGCGATCAAGGCTTGCCAGAACGAGACTCCGAAGCCGAGACCGAACGAGCCGTAGCTCAGCCCGAAGACCGAGATGTTGGCCCCGAACCAGGGCCAGAACAGCTGCCGCGGGGTCCCCTTGCGTTCGGCGTCGGTGATGACCTCGATGCCGTTGGTCTCGACCTTCAGCGCCCGAGTGTCCGCCGCTGACCCCGCAGTGGTGTTTGCCATGGCATCACGATGCTGCCGCCAACGACGAATTTCAACGTGACCTTGCGATCAGGAGACGAGCTTGGGCAGCAATTCCTCGGCGCGACCGGTCAATTCGGTCAAGGCGTCCGGGTCGCCGGTCAGATGACGCAGCAACGCCTGCTGGAAGAGCCCGTCGAAAACGGCATAACTCGCCGAGGAATCCATCGTGGTCGGTCGAGCCGCCAACTCCGCATAGCGCGAGACCACCCGCCAGATCATCTGCAGCAGGCTCTGGTCGATGTCGAGCACGTCAGCCTGCAACTCCGGCGTGAACATCGACTGGGAGCGCAGGTCGTACCAGAGCCGGTGCATCGCGGCGTCGTCCCGAGCCGTGTCGGCCAGCGCAACCGCGAAGGCCCGACGGAGTTGGTCGGCGGTGGCGGATTCGGCGACTATCGCGTCGTAGCGCTGCACGCAGTGGGCCTTGTACTGCTTGACGCAATACAGGATCAGCTCAACCTTATCGGCGAAGTAGTAGTGCAGCACCCCGTGGGAGAAGCCCGAGTTCTGCGCGATCTCACGCAGGCTGGTGCGGGCATACCCGAGTTCAGCCAATGTTTGCAGCGCTGCCGTGGCCAGTTCGGAGCGGCGCTCGGAGAACTTGTCGACCTGACGGCGCGACACCCGGTCGCGGTACGCCTGTTCGCTCTCGTTCGCCCGCCGCTCC
>CAZZZW010000433.1:2191-3301 GCA_964658795.1 Phormidium nigroviride PCC 7112 | reverse complement strand
ATTGTCACAGCGCTGGCGGTGTCGAAGCGCGAGTGAGGCTGCTCTCTGTCCCACCCTGAGGGGGTAATGCGGCACAAACGCAGGGGTAATCTCGCGGTCATGACGACTCCTGTGAATGTCACCGTGACCGGTGCGGCCGGCCAGATCGGCTACAGCCTGCTCTTCCGTATCGCATCCGGGCAGTTGCTCGGACCGGACACCCCGGTTCGGCTGCGCCTGCTGGAGATCACCCCGGCGCTCAAGGCGGCCGAGGGCACCGCGATGGAACTGTCCGACTGCGCGTTCCCGCTGCTGTCCGGGATCGACATCTTCGACGACGCCCGCCAGGCCTTCGACGGCGTCAACGTCGGGCTGCTGGTCGGTGCCCGCCCGCGGACGGCCGGGATGGAACGGGGCGACCTGCTCTCGGCCAACGGTGGCATCTTCAAGCCCCAGGGCGAGGCGATCAACGCCGGTGCCGCCGATGACGTGCGGATCCTGGTCGTGGGCAACCCGGCCAACACCAACGCTCTGATCGCGCACTCGCACGCGCCGGACGTCCCGGCCGACCGCTTCACCGCGATGATGCGGCTGGACCACAACCGGGCGATCAGCCAGTTGGCGGCCAAGACCGGCGCCCCGGTCGCAGACATCAAGAACATCACCATCTGGGGTAACCACTCGGCCACCCAGTTCCCGGACATCATCCACGCCGAGGTCGGCGGCAAGAATGCGGCCGAGGTCGTCAACGATCAGGCCTGGTACGAGAACGACTTCATCCCGACCGTGGCCAAGCGGGGCGCCGCGATCATCGAGGCCCGGGGCGCGTCCTCGGCCGCGTCGGCCGCCGGTGCGGCCATCGACCACGTCTACGACTGGGTCAACGGCACGGCCTCGGACAACTGGACGTCGGTCGGTCTGGTGTCCGACGGTTCCTACGGCGTGCCGGAAGGCCTGATCGCCGGCTTCCCGGCCCGGTCGGTCGGTGGCAAGTGGGAGATCGTGCAGGGACTGGAGATCGACGACTTCTCCCGGGCTCGGATCGACGCCTCGGTGGCCGAGTTGGTCGGCGAGCGCGACGCGGTCAAGGAACTGGGCCTTATCTAAGGCTTCGCACGTCACGAAGGGCCC
>CAZZZW010000433.1:0-2181 GCA_964658795.1 Phormidium nigroviride PCC 7112 | reverse complement strand
GGGCCCTTCGTCGTGGTCCGACCCGGATCAGCGATCAGCTGAAATCCAACGGGAAACTCACGATCCGTGGTGATGGCGGTCACGAATAGCTTCGGTAGCTGAGCGCGGATGACGGGAGGGATCGCGCGCCGGCTCCGCCATTCTTGGACGTCTGCACCGGGTGCGGTTGGAGGCCCGGACGTCCGATCCGTACCGCCATCTCGTGGAGAGGTCTGCTCAGATGTCTGGTTCGACCCGAAGGAACTTCCTGATCGCATCCGGTGCTGGTGCCGCAGCGGTCGGGGCGGCCGCGGCACTGCCCGCCGTCGCCGACGCATCAACGGCCGTGAAACCGACCCGGCTGCCCGACAACGCGACCGCCCTGGTCGCACACGTCCTCGATCCGGCCTCAGGCACGGTCGCGCTCTTCGTGGGTGAGCGCGAAGTGACCGTGCACGACCCGGATCTGGTCGCCCGACTGGCCCAGGCCGCCGCGCACATCAGCTCGAAGGAGGCCTGATGTCCTCGCATCGCGAAGCACCGGAGATCTCGAAGGACCCGGTTGCCGACAACACCGACGTGTACGCCTTTGTCAGTCCCGATCGCCCAGGTTTCGTAACCCTGATCGCCAACTTCATCCCGTTCCAGGCACCGTTCGGCGGACCGAACTTCTTCGAGTTCGGTGATGACGTGTTGTACGAGATCCACGTCTCGAACTCCGGCACCGCCCGGGCCGACATCAGCTATCAGTTCCGGTTCAACACCAAGATCATCAACAACAAGACGTTCCTCTACAACACCGGTCCGATCGGTTCGATCACCGACACCAAGAACTGGAACCGACCGCAGTACTACTCGGTCACCAAGGTCACCCGCGGTGGCGATCACGGGTGGAACTGGGACCGGTCCGGTCATGGTCAGGTGCTGGCCCAGGGCCTGACCTGTCCGCCGGTCAACGTCGGTGTCCGCAGCACCCCGAACTACGCAGCGACGTTCACCAACGCGGCCGTGCACGGTGTGGGCAATGGCCGCATGGTGTTCGCCGGTCAGCGCTCGGATCCGTTCCACGTCGACCTCGGCAGCATCTTCGATCTGGGCACGCTCCGTCCGTTCGAGAACCTGCACCTGATCCCGTCCGCGGCGGCCATGGGCGTCAACGGACTGCAGGGGTTCAACGTGCACACCATCGCCATCCAGGTGCCGTTCTCCGACGTCGCCCGCAACGCCCGGACACCGCACGACGTGATGGATCCGGGGTCGGTCATCGGGGTGTGGGCGTCCACCAGCCGGCGCCGGTCGAAGGTCCGCTACAACGGCGGCTGTGACAGCTACGGTCCGTACCAGCAGGTGTCCCGGCTCGGAAACCCGTTGTTCAACGAGGTGATCGTGCCGATGGCGGAGAAGGACGAGTGGAACTCCCGCGACCCGCACGACGACGGCCGGTACGCCAAGTACGTGACCAAGCCGGAGCTGGCCGGGTTGTTGCCGGTGCTGTACCCGGGCGTGTTCCCGAACCTGGCCAAGTACACCAAGCCGCGGGCCGATCTGCAGGCCATCCTGCTGACCGGCATTCCCAAGGGCGTGGTGCCCGGATTCCAGAACAACACCGGCCCGGTGCTGTCGGACATGTTGCGGCTGAACCTGGCCGTCCCAGCGTCGAAGAACCCCAATCCGATCGGCCTGGTCGCCGGTGACGCGGCCGGATTCCCCAATGGTCGCAGGCTGATCGACGACGTGGTCGCGATCGAGCTGAAGGCGGTGGCGGGGGCGACGATCCCGTTGGTGGACCCGTCGTTCACGCCGGACGGGGCTGCGGCCGCGCTGGTCGACGGCACGTCGAACACCAACGCGCCGTACCTGGACAGTTTTCCTTATGTCGGGACGCCGGCCGGCGGCTACCAGACCAAACCAGCCGTCCCGATGGTCTGAGGTAATCAGTGGGACGCCGGCCCGCGGCTATAAGACCAGCCGTCCCGGCCGTCTAGTCCCGTTCCAGCCGATGAGCGGAGACGGGGTTGGCTGCCGGCCGACCCCGTCTCTTCATCGATCGACCCGATCCACCAGGGGGAGTAGTGAGCGAGGACAACAGCTATGCCGGACAGGGTCCGGTCATGCTCGACATCGGCGGCGAGATCGGCGCGGTGATCGTGTCGATGCCGGATTCGCTGCGCGACCAAGAGATCGAGGCTCGGCCGATCGACG
>CAZZZW010000432.1:0-3304 GCA_964658795.1 Phormidium nigroviride PCC 7112 | reverse complement strand
GACCGGCGCGTCGGCAGCAGTATCCCCTGCGCCCCGAAGGCGACCGCCGATCGGATGACCGCCCCGAGGTTGCGCGGATCGGTTACCCCGTCGAGCGCCACCAGCAGCGGCGTCGCGGTGGACTGGGCCACCAGGTCGAGCAGATCGGGCAGCTCGTCGTAGGAGAACGCCGGTACCTGCAGGGCGATGCCCTGATGCAGGATGCCACCGGTACGCCGGTCGATCTCGGCCTTGCTGACCTCCAGGATCGGCAGGCCCCGGTCAGCCGCGATGTGGATGGCCTCGGTGACCCGTTCGTCCGCTTCGATGCCTACCGCAACGTAGAGGGCGTTGGCCGGGATCTCGGCCCGCAGCGCTTCGGCGACCGGGTTCCGTCCGACCAGCAGCTCCGGCGCGTCCGAGCTCTTCGGACCGCCCCGACGACGCGGCGCCTCGGAGCGACGTTCGGCCGCGGCGGCCCGGCGTGCCGCCGGGTGCCCCTTGCGCTCGGTGGCCTTGGGCGTCGGTCCCTTGCCGGCCAGACCTCGGGCCCGGTTTCCGCCGGAGCCGACGGTCGCGCCCTTCTTGCCCTTGCGCACTGCGCCTCGGCGGGATGAATTGCCAGCCATTACATACCTATTCTCAATCGTCCTGCACGAAATATGCGAGCGCTGCCGCTACCGAGCCAACGTCCAACGGGGGCCGTCCGGAGTGTCTTCCACGACCACTCCGGCTGAAGCCAAGGTGTCGCGGATCTGGTCCGAGGCAGCGTAGTCCTTGCGGGCCCGGGCGGCCTGCCGCTGCTCCAGCGCCAACGACACCAACTGCCCGACGGTATCGGTCAACGACTCGGCCTGCTGCGATGTGGCCTGCCAGACAAGGGGATTGATGCCCAATATGTCGGTCATGGACAACACGGCCGCCAGCGACTCGGCCGCGCCCGCCTTGTCACCGGCGGCCAGGGCGGTGTTGCCGGCCCGGCGCGCATTGTGGACGGCGGCCAACGCCCCGGACGTGTTCAGGTCGTCATCCATTGCCGATACGAAGTCCGCCGGCGGCTCGGGCAGCTCCGTCGGCTCCCCCAGCATCTCGACCGCCCGCTGCACGAACGCCTCCAGCCCGGCGTAGGCCGTGGCCGCTTCCCCCAATGCGGTAGGGGAATACTCGATCGCTGACCGGTAATGGGCTGAACCGAGGTAGTACCGCAGCTCGACCGGCCGCCACTGCTTGGCCATCTCGGCGATGCTGACCGTGTTGCCCAGCGACTTCGACATCTTCTCGCCGGCCATGGTGACCCAGCCGTTGTGCATCCAGTACTGGGCGAAGCGTTCCCCGGCCGCCACCGATTGCGCGATCTCGTTCTCGTGATGGGGAAAGATCAGATCCAGCCCACCGCCGTGGATGTCGAAGGCCTCGCCCAGGTACTTGCCGGCCATCGCCGAGCACTCCAGGTGCCAGCCCGGCCGGCCTGGACCCCACGGGGTCGGCCAACTCGGCTCGCCCGGTTTGGCCGATTTCCACAGGGCAAAGTCGCGCGGATCGTGCTTACGATCGTCACCGACCGAATCACCGGCCGGTTCCACCTCGTCGATCTTCTGACCGGACAGCGCGCCGTAGGCCGGGAACGACCGGACGTCGAAGTAGACGTCACCATCGGCGGCATAGGCGTGACCGAGGTCGATCAGCTGCTGCATCAAGGTGATCATCTCGGTGATGTGCCCGGTCGCCCGCGGCTCCACCGTCGGCGGCAAGCAGCCGAGGATCGCGTAACCGTCGCGGAAGGCCTGCTCGAACAGAGCCGCGTGCGCCCACCACGGGCGTCCGGCCTCGGCGGCCTTGGCGATGATCTTGTCGTCGATATCGGTGACATTGCGAACCAGCGTGACGTCGTAGCCGCGGTAGCTCAGCCAGCGTCGCAGGATGTCGAAGTTCAGCCCGGACCGCAGATGGCCGATGTGTGGCGCACCCTGCACCGTGGCGCCACAGACGTAGATCGAGGCCTGTCCGGGGCGCAACGGGACGAAGTCCCGGGTGGCCCGGGTCGCGGTGTCGTAGAGCTTGAGCGTCACCCGGACAGTCTAGAGGCGTCCGTGCACCATTCGTCCGTCTCAACCGGGCCAGGACAACCGGGATAGATTCGCAGCCATGACCCAACCCCTGCGCCCCGAATCGATCGCGGTCTCGGCCGGCCGCCCGGCCCACACCCCGGACGCCCCGGTGAACCAGCCGCTGGTGCTGGCCTCGACCTACGTCGCCGGCGGCCCGCGGGCCTACGCCCGGGCCGGTAGCGAGACGAACCTGGCCTTCGAGACGACCCTCGGCGCGTTGGAGGGTGGCCGGACGGTCAGCTTCAGCTCAGGAATGGCCGCCAGCGCTGCCGTCCTGGCCGGGCTACCGGCCGGCGCGGAACTGGTCATTCCGGACTCGTTCTACAACTACCACCGGACGTTCTTCGACAATGAGGTCGCACTGGGTCGGCTGGGTGAACTGCGCGTCGTCGACACCACCGACACCGCGGCCGTGACGCGGGCGCTGCCCGGAGCCGGCCTGCTCTGGCTGGAGCTGCCGTCCAACCCTCGGTTGCGGGTGCCGGACCTGCCGGCCCTGGCCGCCGCGGCGCGCGAGGCTGGTGCCCTGAGCGTCGTCGATGCCACCGTGGCCACGCCACTGGGCATCCGCCCGCTGGCGCACGGGGTGGACGTGGTGATGCACTCGGCCACCAAGTGGATCGCCGGACACAGCGATGTGCTGATGGGCGTGCTGTCGGTGGCCGACGAGCAGCGCTACGAACGGCTGATCACCCAGCGGAACCTGACCGGTGCCGTGCCGGGATCGCTCGAGGCGTACCTGGCCCTGCGTGGGCTGCGCACGCTGCCGATCCGGCTGGAGCGGTCGTGCGCCAACGCGGCGGTCCTGGCTGCCCGGTTGCGCGAACATCCGGGGCTCGGCCCGGTCGAGTACCTCGGCTTCGACGACCACCCGGACGCCGGCCGGATCGCCGCCCTGCTCGACCATCACGGCGCGGTCATCTCCTTCGCGATGCCGTCGGTCGAGGCCGCCGATGCCTTGTGCGCCCGGGTAGAGCTGATCACGAACGCGACCAGCCTGGGTGGCGTCGAGTCCCTGATCGAACGCCGCGGGCGCTACCCCGGTGAGCTGTCACAGGGCACGCCGGCCGAACTTGTCCGGCTGTCGGTGGGCATCGAACACGTCGAGGACCTGTGGGCCGACCTCGCCCACGCCCTCAGCTAGCGTCCCGTCCGTCCCGTTGGCTGGCGTCCCGTCCCGTCCCCCGCGAGTGGCTGGCGTCCCGTCCCCCGCAAAT
>CAZZZW010000431.1:0-3307 GCA_964658795.1 Phormidium nigroviride PCC 7112 | reverse complement strand
CCGGATGTCGCACCTGTCTTCCATTGCCGCCACCGTGCTCGACGGGGCTCCTCCCACGCTGCTCGGCTAGCCCGGCCCGACTCGTTCGGCCCACGCCACCCGGCTCAGACGACGTCGACCAGCGCTGGCTGCGGTGATGGGGTGAACTCGCGTCGTGGAAGCAGGAGCGGCGTGGCCAGGAGGAGCACACCGGCGACGCCGATGGTGTAACGCGCGCCGATCAAGCCGGCCAACCCGCCGCCGAGTGCGGTCAGGGCCGCAATCGACACCCTGGTGCTGATCGACCACGCCGACAGGATCCTGGTCACCATGTCGGTTGGCGCGAGCTCGAGTCGAACCGTGGCCAGCACCGGGTTGAACACGCCGGCACACAGGATCAGACCGAACTCGACGACCATGACGATGATCAGGCCGGCGACTCCCGGCCGGATCAGGACCAGGCCGATCGGCCACACCGCGCGCAGCGTGCCGAGCACCCGCAGTATCCGGTGCCGGCCGTGCCGCTCGACCAGGCGGTGCGCCAATCGGGAGCCGAGCAGACCACCGAGGCACGGTACGGCAAACGCGAGCCCGTACTGCCAGGGTGCGAAACCGAGCCGGCCCAGCATCAACACGGCCAGCAGCGGCGCAGACAACATGATCAGGCCGTTCACCAACATGGCGTTGAGCAACAACGGCCGCAGCGTCCGATGCCGCAGGATCGCGCGCCAGCCTTCGAGCAGCTCCGCCACCCGCGCGCGCTGACCGACCGGCCGGTGAGGGGCCGGCTCGGGTTGGTCGATGCCGCGAATGCCCATTGCTGACAGCAGAAAGCTCAGCCCGTTGGCCAGCACCGTGGTCACCGGACCGAAGATCCCGATCAGGGCGCCGCCGAGTGGCGGCCCGAGCACTGTCGCGGTCCAGGTGGTCGACTCGAACCGGCCGTTGGCGATCAGCAGATCCTCCCGTCGCACCAGGGACTTCAGGTAGGCGCCGCTGGCCGCGGTGAAGGTGAGATCGGCCGCGCCGACCACGATCGACACCACGACCAGTTGCGCGAACCCGAGCCGGCCGGCCGCGAACGCGAGCGGGATGCTGAGCACGGCGAAGAACCGGATCAGGTCCATGGCGATCAGCACCGGCCGCTTGCGCCGGAACTCGACCCACGGTCCCAGTGGGACCGCGACCAGCGCGGCCACCGCAGGACCGGCCGCCGCCAGCAGGGACACTGCCGCCGGACCGGCGTGCAACACCCGGATGCTGATCAGCGGCAGCGCATCGAAGGCGAGCCAGGTGCCCAGGGTGCTGACGGCGAACGCGGACCACAACCAGCCGAACTGGCGGCCTAGCGCGCGCTTGCCCGCCATCTGTCACTCCCGAGTCCGAGGTCCGATCCGACCGCTGTCGATGAAATCGCATCTCCATCCGGTCTGCCGGTAGGCAGGCCGCGATCGTCATCAGGTTGGCCGAAGCATCGTCTGAACTTGACCTGATCAGTAAGGGCATCCTAAGTTAGGCAAACCTAATTTAGGAGTTCATCGTGCCCGTCGCTGCCGCCGTTCCGCTTCGGTCTCGGTTGCGCCTAGGACGTAAGCCTGTTCGCCGATTGATGGTCATCGCGCATCGCTGGATCTCGCTGGTTCTGGGCCTGCTGCTGATCCTGATAACCACGACCGGTGCGGCGTTGCTCTACCGGCCGGAGTACTTCCGCGCCACCCACTCGGCGCTGTTCCAGCACACCGCAAGCGTGCACCCGATCAGCGCCGACACGGCCGTGGCAAACGTGACACGACAGGCCCCGGACTTCGGACCGACCTGGGTGCTGATGGATCACGGCGTGTACCTGGTCGGCAATCCCGACTACAACGGCATCTACGGTGTCGACCCGGGCACCGGTCGGATCACCGGGTTGGCGCACCGTAACGGCGGTTGGATGGGCCTGTTCGAGAATTTCCACGAGTGCGGGCTGAGTTGCGTCGGCTATCCGGGCTACCTCCCCTTCCTCGCCCGGCCGGTGCCTGACCTCGGTCAGACCTGGCTGGATTCGGTGACGTGGGCCGGCCTGATCCTCGGCGGGCTCGGGATGTTGCTGCTGTTCCTAGGCATCTCCGGATTGATGACGTGGTGGCCGGGGTTTCGACGGTTCCGGTCGGGCTTCACGATCCGTGCTCGGCGTGGTCGGTTCGCCCGTGACTACGACCTGCACAAGGTCGTCGGTGCGGTTGCGGTGCCGTTCCTGCTCATGTGGGGGCTGACCGGGGCGGCGTTCGAGTTTCCGGTGGTGGAGACGGCCTGGTTGGCCATCACCGGCGGCCAGGCCGAACCGGCCGATCAGTACGACTTCACGCCGAACGAGGTACCGAAGAGCGCTACTGCGATCAGCGTCGAGCAGGCCGCTACGGCTGCGCGGGCCCAGGTGCCGGGCTCGGTGGTCGGGATCGATCTGCCCGGCGAGGCCACGCCGTACTACGGGGTGACGGTCAAGTACGAACATCTTGATCCTTATGCCTATTCGCAGTTCCCAGGGGCCGGATACGTCTACGTCGACGAGTACGACGTCGGCCACGTCAAGCTCGCCTCGGGTGGGCACCTGTCGGTTTCGAACGCAGCGTACGAACGAGTTCTTGAGCCGGCGCACTTCGGCTGGGCGGTCAACGGTTGGTGGCGGATCATCTGGTTACTGTTCGGGCTGACGCCGCTGCTGTTGATGGCCACGGGTGTCTCGACCTGGTTGATCCGGCACGGCAGCAACAAACGTCGGCGCCAGGCTCGCCGAACCCGTCGCCGGGGCGCGCGGGCAGAGTGGGCTGCTGAGCCAACCGGTGCGAGCGTGCCGTGAGCGATTCGTTCGCACTAGCCTTGTTCTTGCTGTCGATAGTGCTCCTGTTGCGGTTGGTGACCGGCGTGCTGACCGGACAGGCAGGCAGCCGCTCCCGAACTGGGCTCATCGGTCTCGGGGCCGGCTTGACCGTGCAGGCGATCGGGCATGTGATCGGGCTGGTGACCGGGCATCACGCGGCGCAGCCGGTCGTGCAGCTCGCCTACCTCGCGGTGTCGGTTGCCGCGGTGCCGGTCGGCCTGGGTCTGGCCGGACCGTGGCCGGATCCCGGTGCGGACGAGGCGGCCCGGTCGGATCGTTGGGCCATCGCATTGCTGGCCCTGACCGCGGCAATCAGCGCGGTGATGATCCTGCGAATCCAGGTCACCTGGCGCCCTCGACATGGCTGAGTCGAGAATGTCGGCAGCACGTCCGGTCAGGGGCCGGGCCGACCGATTTCTACTCATGTTGTACGGCCTGTTTGCGATCGCGGCGACCGGTCGCAGCGGG
>CAZZZW010000430.1:0-3310 GCA_964658795.1 Phormidium nigroviride PCC 7112 | reverse complement strand
GCCGTTCACCGTTGTGTAGTAAGGGGCAAATGCTTGGTTGGCGTCGGCGCCGATGCCCACCACCGGAAAGCCGCTGGAGCGGATCGCGGCCAACGTCTGGGACAGGCCGGCCGATCCGTAGTCCGCGCCGTGGTTGTTGGCCATCGTGGCGATGTCGATGCCCGCGTCCTTCAGCGCCGTGAAGGCGGTCGGCGGTGCCTCGAACGTGAACGACTTGTTCTCCGGTTGGCCGCCCACCGCGATCGCCGTCTCCAGGTTGACCATGGTCAGGTCGGCCTTGGACAGCACCGAGGTGGTGGCACCGAACGCCGTGGCCGGATTCTGCTGCAGCCGGGTCGCGGTCCGTTCGGCGAAGTGCACGTCGCCGGCGAAGGACATCGTGAACTGCCCGGCCGGCTCGGTCGGCGACGGCGTGGGGCTCGGTCTCGCCGACGTCATCGGCGTCGCACCTACCGTTCGCGAGGCGATCGTCGGCGTGGACACCACCGTCCTGGGCGCGGATGCGGTCGAGCCCTGCTGGCAGCCGGCCACCAGCACGGTGCTGCCGAGCGCGAGCAGGGCCATATTCCTTCGGGTCAATCCGGACACGGCACTAGCATGCAGTGTGAGCCGCGGAAATCCCCGCAGCCGAGACCCTCAGGAGTGAAGTTCGTGTCCAGCGTCGTGTCGCCACCCGTTGCCCAGCCCGTCCTCGTGGCTGCCGGGGTGACGCCGCGGACCGCCCTGGAAGTCGCCGGCATCGACCTGACCGGCCCGTCCGGCGCCGTGGTGGTCCGAGACGCCGCCGGCCGGCTGCGCGACCTCGACGTGGTGTTCGCGATCGAGGAGGAGGTCGAGCCGGTCGCGCTGGACGAACCGGACGGGCTGTCGGTACTGCGGCATTCGACCGCCCACGTACTGGCCCAAGCGGTGCAGGAACTCTTCCCGGGCACCCTGCTGGGCATCGGGCCGCCGATCGAGAACGGCTTCTACTACGACTTCCTGCCGCAGCGCCCGTTCACCCCGGAAGACCTCGTCGTCATCGAGAAGAAGATGAATGAGATCGTCAAGGCGGCTCAGCGGTTCCACCGTCGCGACATCGACGACGACGAGGGCCGGGCCGAACTGGCGCACGAGAAGTTCAAGCTCGAACTGATCGGACTCAAGAGCAGCGCGGGAAACGACAGCCCCACCGAACTCGACGCCGAGGAAGCATCGCAGGTCGGCGACGGCGGTTTGACCATGTACGACAACCTCAATCGTGACGGCGAGCTGGTCTGGACCGACCTCTGTCGCGGCCCGCACCTGCCGACCACCCGTCGGATTCCGGCGTTCAAGTTGATGCGCTCGGCCGCGGCGTACTGGCGCGGTGACCAGAAGAACGAGCAGCTGCAGCGGATCTACGGCACCGCGTGGGCGACCAAGGACGATCTGAAGTCGTACCTGACCCGGCTCGAGGAGGCGGCCAAGCGGGATCACCGCAAGCTCGGCGCCGAGCTGGATCTGTTCAGCTTCCCGGACGAGCTCGGTTCGGGCCTGGCCCTGTTCCACCCGAAGGGCGGCATCCTGCGACGCGAGTTGGAGGCCTACGTCCGGCAGCGGCACATCGACGAGGGCTTCGACTTCGTCAACACCCCGCACATCAGCAAGGACGGGTTGTTCCATACCTCGGGCCACCTGCCGTACTACGCCGACACCATGTTCCCGCCGATGGAGTTCGAGGGAGCCGAGTACCGGCTCAAGGCGATGAACTGCCCGATGCACAACCTGATCTACCGTTCTCGCGGCCGGTCCTATCGCGAACTGCCGCTGCGGTTGTTCGAGTTCGGCTCGGTCTACCGGTACGAGATGTCAGGGGTGGTGCACGGGCTGACCCGGGTCCGCGGGATGACCCAGGACGACTCGCACACCTATTGCACCCCGGAGCAGGCGCCGGCCGAGATCACCCTGCTGCTCAACTTCCTGCTCGGGCTGCTGCGGGACTTCGGTCTCGACGACTTCTACCTGGAGCTGTCGACCCGGGATCCGAACTCCGACAAGTTCATCGGTTCGGACGAGGAGTGGGATACCGCGACCGCGGTCCTGGAGCAGGCCGCCCTGGACACCGGTCTGGAGCTGGTGCCCGATCCGGGCGGTGCGGCCTTCTACGGCCCGAAGGTATCGGTGCAGTGCCGCGACGCGATCGGCCGGACCTGGCAGATGTCGACCGTGCAGTACGACTTCAACCAGCCGGCCCGGTTCGGGCTGGAATACCAGGCGGCGGACGGCGAGCGTAAGCAGCCGGTGATGATCCACTCGGCCAAGTTCGGTTCGATCGAGCGGTTCATCGGGGTGCTGGTCGAGCACTACGCCGGCGCGTTCCCGGCCTGGCTGGCGCCGGTGCAGGTGATCGGCATCCCGATCAGCGAGGACCAGGTCGACTACCTGCATCAGGTGGCGGCGGGGCTGAAGAAGCACCAGATCCGGGTCGAGGTCGATTCGAGTTCGGACCGGATGCAGAAGAAGATCCGCACCGCGCAGCAGGCCAAGGTGCCGTTCATGTTGATCGCCGGTGCCCAGGACGCCGAGAACAACGCGGTGTCCTTCCGGTTCCGGGACGGCGAGCAGCTCAACGGCATTCCCGTCGCGGAGGCGGTGGACAAGATCGCCGCGTTCGTCCAGAGCCGGAAGAACACCTCGCCGACCACCGCGGACCTGGCCTGATGGCTGAGGAGCCGGTGGTCGACGGCCGGACCGAAGTCGTCGAGCCGTTCGACTTCGCCGGGGTGCCGGACGCGTTCCAGCGGCTGTGGACCCCGCACCGGATGGTCTACATCGGTGGCGAGGGCAAGCCGGAATCGGACGCCGAGCAGCACTGCCCGTTCTGTGATGTGCCGGGCCGGTCCGACGAGGACGGGCTCATCGTGGCGCGGGGTGAGCTGGTGTACGCGGTGCTGAACCTGTACCCGTACAACCCCGGGCACCTGATGGTCGTGCCCTACCGGCACATCGCCGACTACACCGAGCTGACTGGCCCGGAGTCAGCGGAGCTGGTGGCGTTCACCCAGCGGGCGATGACGGTGATCCGCGCGGTGGCCGGCCCGGGTGGTTTCAACCTGGGCGTGAACCAGGGGGCGGTCGGGGGAGCCGGCATCGCCGCGCACCTGCATCAGCATGTCGTGCCGCGGTGGGGCGGGGACATGAACTTCATGCCGGTGATCGGGCAGACCCGGGTGCTGCCGCAGCTACTGGCCGACACCCGGACATTGCTGGCCCGGGCCTGGACGGCGTAACTCGTCGTTCGGAAAGCTCGTAAGCACGAATGGCCAGTTAACGCACGAATGGCCAGTTA
>CAZZZW010000429.1:0-3316 GCA_964658795.1 Phormidium nigroviride PCC 7112 | reverse complement strand
CCCGGTCACCGTGACCAGCCGGGTCTGGGCGTCGCTGGCGATCTCGAATTGCCTGGTCAGCTCAGCAATCCGGTGCTCGCGGACGTCCGGGCGCATGCCCCGGCTGCGGCCGACCCAGGACAGGTACTCCGAGGGCGACAACGGCAACGTCTCGGGAAAGCCTTGGGGAACGAAACCGATCGCCGGGGCTCGATGCCGGACGGTGCCCCGGGTCGGCAGCCGGACGCCGGCCAGCACCTGCAACAGCAGCGAGACGCCGCTGCCGGCCGCGCCCATCACCCGGACGATCTCGCCCGGCGCCAGATCCACCGACAGGTCACGGAACAGCCAGCGACCGTGGATCTTCATCCCCACGCCGCTGGCCGACAACGCCGCCCCCGTGGCATCCATGCCTGGCATCGTGTCACGCGTGGTTGCCGGATTCGACGGCGACGGGCCTGGATCCGCTCAGCAAACTGGTGGGAGCAGGCGGCACACGCTCAGAACAGAGTGGGCTCGTCCGGGGCCAGCGCGCCTTCGATCTGCAGCATCCGGCGCTTGGTCCGGACACCGCCGGGGGCAGAGAAGCCGTGCATGCTGCCGTCGGCGGCCAGCACCCGATGACACGGCACCACGATCGGGAACGGATTGTCACCCAGCGCCCGGCCGACCGCCTGGGCCGCCCCGGGTTGACCGAGCCGGGTGGCGATTTCGCCGTAGGTCATGGTGCGTCCGGGCGGGATCGAGCTCGTCACGTCGTACACCCGCTGGTTGAACTCGGGCACCCCGACGGTGTCGAGGGTCAGCCCCTCGAACCGTTCGTCGGCGCCCTCGAACAGCCGGATCACCCCGTCGATCACGGACTGAACCGCATCGGGCGGGCTGGCCTCGACGGCATCGAAGCGGGACCCTTCGAAGCGCTCGCGCAGGAGTTCCGGCGACTCGTCCGGCAGCAGCACCCGCCGCACCCCGGCCTCGGACCAGGCGATGCCACAGACGCCGAATGCCGTGTCGAACAAAGCGAAATTGACCATCAGTACGTCCGCTTCGCCTCGTCCCCGGCCTCGAGCAGCTGGGTCGGAATGATCTGCAGCGGGCCGGCCAGGTGCTCATTGGCCGCCGCAATGGCCGTCTGCACGTGCGGGGAGGACAGGTGCTGATCGAGCGCCTCCTGCGAGGTCCACTTCTCCACCGTCACGAAGACATTCTCGTCGGCCAGGCCCCGCTGAAGGCTGTACAACAAACAGCCTTCCTCGGCATGCGTGGCCACGGCGAGTTCGCGCAGCGCCGACTCTACGAACGGACCCGAACCAGGCTTGGCGGTGATGACGGCGACGGTGCTGATCTCAGGCATGCGCACTCCTCATTGGACCGGTTCAGTCCATCGTAAGCACGGGCTCTGACGACGGCTGGATCTCATGGGCGGCCGGTACTGGGCGGGGCAACGCCAGGGCCAGCACGCCGGAGACGACCGCCAGCCCGGCCGCGATGGTCCAGGCCCACCGAAACCCGGTCGTCGCGTCGACCCGGTGTTCGAGCAGGCTGACCAGGATCGCCACCCCGACGGCCGCCGCGATCTGCCGACCGGCATTGACCATCGCCGATCCGGTGGCCGAGCGATGACCGGGCAGCGACGTCACCCCGGCCGCGATCAAGGTGCCCAGTGCCAGCCCGACCCCGATGCCCCCCAACAGCATGCTGGGCAGCAGATCGTGCCGGTAGTCCGGCTGCACGCTGACGTTGCCGACCCGCCACAGCATCGCGGCAGCGAAGAAGAGCGCGCCCAAGGCGGCCAGCGGACCGGCGCCGAACCGATGCACGGCTCGCGCGCTGAGAATCGTCACGATCGGTACCAGCGCCGGTCCGGGGGCCATCGCCAAGCCGGTGCGTAGTGCGGAGTAGTGCCATACCTCCTGACACCACAGCACGTTGGACAACAACATGATCGAGAAACCGACGCTGAACACGAACGTCGCCGCATTGGCCACGCCGAAGCCCCGGACCGAGAACAGCTGCAGTTCGAACAGCGGTCGCTCATGGGTCCGGCAGCGCCGCAGGAAGATCAGTCCGGCAACCACCGCGAGCACGAACAGCCCGATGATGGAAGGCGATCCCCATCCCCAGTCCGGCGCCTCGACCAGGCCGCCGGCCAGCGCGGCGACTGAGACGGTGACCAACGCGGCTCCGACCAGGTCCGGCACCGGCTCGGTCACCCGGTTGACCGGACGGGTCCGGCCCGGCAGCGCGATCCAGCCGGCGATCAGCGAGGCAACCCCGATCGGCAGGTTGACCACGAACACCCAGCGCCAGTCCCAGGCCACCAGCAGACCACCCAACACCGGACCAGCCGCAGCGGCCAGCCCGCCCACCGCTGACCAGCCCCGCGCCGCCGCCGTCCGCTTCTCCGGCCGCACCGATGCCATCAGCAGCGCCAGCGAGGTCGGCAACTGCGCCGCCGCACCGGCCGACTGCACGACCCGGGCGGCGACCAGCACACCGAGGTTCGGAGCGAGCGCACACAGTGCACTGGCGATCGTGAACACCGTGACGCCGATCAGGAAGACCCGTCGATGGCCGATCCGGTCACCGAGCCGTCCGGCCACGATCAGGAGCGCGGCCAGCCCGACGGCATAGCCGTTGAGCACCCAGGAGAGGTTGGCCAGATCGGCGCGTCCGAAGCCGGTGCCGATCGCGGGCAGCGCCACGTTGACGATCCACAGGTCGAGGTTGGTCATGAAGACCGCGCCGACCACCACGATCAGGGCCACCCTATGGTTTGATTTTCCAACCGTCATGATTGGGGACGCTAGCGGGCATCGGTTTGATGTGCAAACCTTGGTGGGTGACTGCCGCGATCGACCCGACAAGCCTGCCCGGACGACCGTGCTCGGCGGCGGCCGCGCTGGAGCTGATCGGGGACCGCTGGTCGCTGCTGATCGTCCGTGAGGTGCTGTTCGGCAACCATCGGTTCTCGTCCATGGTGCGCAACACCGGTGCTCCCCGGGACCGGCTCGCCGCCCGCCTCAAGGTGCTGGTCGAGGACGGCATCCTCGAACGTCAGCAGTACTGCGATGCCCCGCCGCGCTGGGAGTACCACCTGACCAAGGCCGGTCGCGCGCTCGGACCGGTCCTGCAGGCGCTGCGGGAGTGGGGCGACGAGTGGGCGGTGACCAGCCCGCCGGCCGTGGTCCGGCACCACGATCACATCTTCGCCCCGAGCACGGTCTGCACCACGTGCGGCGAACGGGCCCGGCGAGGTGAGGTGAACCTCGAACCGCGCGGGAATTGGACGCTGGCCGGGCCGGCCTGAGCCGTCGGTCGCGCTGGCCGGGCGTCC
>CAZZZW010000428.1:0-3322 GCA_964658795.1 Phormidium nigroviride PCC 7112 | reverse complement strand
GATGTCTTGCCCCGTGTTTATCGGCCGAAACACCACCGATCAGGTCATCCCGTCGAACGTGCGGCTCCCCCGGCCCCCACACCAGCGGGGCGTAGCCACCGGGTCCGGGCCGGCCCCGCACCACGGTCCGGTCCAGCGTCGTGCCGGTCCGCCGGCCGCAGCCACGCCGCTGGTCGCGCCCGGTCGCTTCGGCCGACACCGGCCACATGGCACCGAGCGCGATCAGCGCGCCTCCGCTGGCACCCGCACCCAACAGCTGGCGGCGGCTGGGCTTGATCTCACGTCCGGTCATCGTCGACCAATCTCAGAGCGGTGCTACGGGCGCGGGATCACACCCGGAGTGGTTCGTCGGAATGCGCGCCGTTGGGGGCATCGCTGCCCCGATCGGCCCGGAGCAGGATGACCCCACCGGCCAAGGCGATGAGGCCGACCAGCAGCAGGAGCAGCGGCAGGATCACGGTCAACGTGCTGATCTTCGAGCGGCCGTCCTTGGCCTGCTTGGCCTGGTAGTCGATGGCCTCCTGGTTGAAGGTCAGCGTGGTGTCCAGGGCCGGAGTGTGCTTGGCGTCGGCCAGCGTGCGGGTCTGATGCTCGACACCCTTGACGATCACGCCGGTCAACGGCTCGACCCAGACGGTGCGGACGTCGGTGTAGAAGCCGGGGATGCCGGGGCCGACATCGAGGCTGACGTTGTCGATGGTCGCCTCGTACTTGTAGCAGTTCAGACCGGCGACCTTCTCGGTGCCGATGAACGTGGCGTCCGGTGACTGGTTCGAGGTCGGGTCGTAGAACTTGTAGGTCTGCTTCTTGGAGTGGAACGGGAACTTGTAGGTGAGCCCGGTCTGCTGCGGGGTGGTGTCACCGTTGACGTTGCTGCCGTACTTCGGGTCGTTCACCGTCTCGGCGCTGACCCGGTCGGCCGCAACCCGGTCGGTGGTGAAGCTGACCAGCCGCTTCTGGGCGTCATTGGCGTCAACGCACTCGGCCGGGTTGTCGATGTCCTTGACGATGCACAGCGTCTCTTGCACCACGGTCACCTTGGAGTTCGACGCGGCCGAGTCGGTCCGGACCCGGCGGGTCGCGATCAGGTTGGTGTCCTCGAGCTGGCCGGTGGCCGAGTTCAGGATCTTCGCCGGACCGGTGGCGACCTGCTTGATGTCCAGGTTGAGCGGGGTCTTCTCCGCCCGGGACGGGGCGTAGAAACGAAGAAGGCCGGCCAGCACCAGGCAGAACACGGCAATCAGGATCAAGACGTAGGACAGGGCCCTGCGCACGCGTACTCCACTCGTTCGTCGCCTGGCGGCGAAATCGGCTGTCCGGGGACGCTACCAGCGAGTAGCCGGACTCCGTAACATCTTGGCGAAACAATTCGGTAGCTGCATCACAAGAACGTCCTTCGAGAAACGGATCCGTACTCATCAGCGAGCAACCATCGACCATGACGGTCCGCCTGTCCCGATTTCAGGTGGTGCTGATCGCGATCCTGGCCGGGCAGGCCCTGTGGGGCGGCTGGTTGTCGGCCCGGGGCTGGTTCTATCAGGACGACCTGTCCGCCCTGGACGAGGCCAGTGGCCGCACCCTGGGCTGGAACTTCCTGAGCATGCCGGTCAACGACCACCTGGTTCCGGGCTACCGGCTGGTGTTCTGGCTGCAACGCCACACCGACCCGTTGGGCTGGACCCAGACCGTGCTCGCCCGGGTGCTGCTGCAGAGCGTCGCGATCTGGTTGCTGGCCCGACTGCTGATCCTGTTGTTCGGCCGCCGGCCGGCCGTGCTGGTGGTGGTCGGTCTGTACGCGATCAACCCGCTGATCCTGGGCAATCTGAGTTGGCTGACCACCGCGGCGTGTCTGGTGCCGGCCGAGATCGCGGCCATCCTGGCCGTCGATGCCCATGTCCGGTACACGGTCACCGGTCGGTTGAGATGGGCCGCGATCGCCGGTCTGAGCTTGTTGGCGGGCATGTGTTTCTGGGAGAAGACGGCGATCATCGGCATCATGTTGCCGGTGCTCTCGCTCGGCTTCCTGAGCACCGGACCATTGCGGAATCGGTTGCTGGCCTTGGTCAAACGTTGGCGGGGCTGGGTGCTGTCGGCCGTGCCGCCGCTGGTCTTCGTGGCCTACTTCGTCGGCCACCACTATGGCGGTTCGGCCCGCGGGGTCAAGGTTGCTGACATGGTCTCGGTCGTCCGCACCGGATGGTTGCGAATGGCGACCCCGGCACTCTTCGGCGGCCCGTGGCACTGGTTCGACGCCGGCACCGCCTACGTCTCCTGGTCGGCTCCCAGCCGGACCATGGTGGTACTGAGCCAACTCGGGTTTCTGGCGCTGGTGATCCTGGGCTGGCGCCGTACCGGACCCCGGTCGCTGCTCGGCTGGCTGCTGCCGATCATGTCGGTCACCATCGGCACCGTGGTGGTGGCGATCGGGCGTTACTTCGCGTTCGGCGACCTGATCGCGATCACGATGCGCTACAGCTTCGACTTCGCCTTCGCACTGGCCCTGGGCGCGGCGCTGGCCCTCATCCCGTCCAGCCCGGCGGCGATCACCGCCCGGGCGACCGGTGCGCAGGCGCCCCCTGACCTGCAGCGGCGGGCGGCCCCGAGCCGGTACCTGCGGCCGGTTGCGGTCGCCGTCTGCGTCCTGCTCGTCGGCAGCAGTGTGTTCTCCAACGTGCTCTTCGAGCAGCGGTGGCTGAAGAACCCGACCAAGCCCTACGTCCATCGGCTGCTGACCGGAGTCCGCGCTGCCGGCCCGACCGTGAACCTCTACGACACCTCGGTGTCGAACACGGTGGTGCCGTACTTCTTCGGTCCAACCATGCATCTGTCGACGTTGTTGGGCTGGACCGAGGCCAAGGTGCGGTTCGATCAGACCGACACCGCGCCCATGTTGGTGGATCAGCAGGGCAATCTGGTCGCGGCCAACCTGCTGCCGGCCGCCAGTGGGGTGCAGCCCAAGGGCGCGCTGTGCCAGGCCCTCGTGCAGGGCGTCGGCACCTGGCGCGTCCCGTTGACCAAGGAGTTGCCGCTCGGAGACGGCTTCCTGCATCTGGAGTACTTCCAGCAACATCCCTCGACCTTGTCGGTGCTGGTCGAGGACGCCTCCGGCACGTTGCTCGCGCCGGTGACCGGCAGCCGGGTCTCGTTCCCGGTGACCCTGGGCGCCCAGCTGTTGCGACTCCCCCAGTCCGCAGCGCGGGCGATCGTGATCAAGAGCGACAGCGCGGCGGCCAACATCTGCATCGGCGGTGTCGTCATCGGCGCTCCGTTCGCGCCGGCCAAATGAACCTTTCAGGAGCAGGAACAGCCTTGACGAACAAGC
>CAZZZW010000427.1:0-3345 GCA_964658795.1 Phormidium nigroviride PCC 7112 | reverse complement strand
CACGGACTGGGCATTCTCGATCGGGTTTCACCGCCTCACGCTGCGGCACGCTACGCAGAACACCGCGTCCTGCCGGGTGGCGGACAAGTCCGGCTATGCCTTCGAGGGCACTCAGCGGCTGGACGGCCGCCACGCCGACGGCTGGCACGACATGCACCTGCATGCCCGCCTCAACCCGGCGCACGAGGGCTGAGCCCCGGCTCTGGCGATGAGTACCGCGGGGCCCGGTAATTCGGTTGCGTCATCGGCCCGCTCTTGTTCGACTGAGACCTGACCAGGTAATCCGAGAGAGGATCTGCGCATGCGCCGAGCGTTCCGTTCCAGCTCAGTTGAAGCCATTCACTTCACGGACGGATCGCCTTGCATCGCAACCTCAATCTCGGAATCCTTGCTCATGTAGACGCCGGCAAGACCAGTCTGACCGAACGATTGCTGTTCGAGGCCGGAGTCATCGATCGCGTCGGCAGCGTGGACGCCGGCGACACCCAGACCGACTCCCTGGAGCTGGAGCGTCGTCGCGGCATCACGATCAAGTCGGCCGTGGTCTCGTTCGAGCTGCCCACCACGCCGGATTCAGCCGATGTCACCAGGGTGAACCTGATCGACACCCCTGGCCATCCCGACTTTATCGCCGAGGTGGAGCGAGCTCTCGTCGTGCTCGACGGTGCCGTGCTGGTGATCTCGGCCGTCGAGGGCGTGCAGTCACAGACTCGGGTCTTGCTGCGCACCCTGGACCGTCTCGGCGTGCCGACGCTCATCTTCGTGAACAAGATCGATCGCGCCGGTGCGGATGTGGTCCAGACGCTGGCCGGCATCCGTCGGCACCTGACCGACCGGGTCATGCCGATGGGATCGACGACCGATCTCGGCCGGCGGTCGGCCCGGTTCTGGCCGTTCGGACCGGACAATTCGACGTTCGCCCGGCGCATGCTGGACGAACTGAGCCTGGCCGACGATTCGCTGGCCGCTGAGTTCGTGGCCGAAGATCAGCTGCCCGGCCACGACCGCCTGCTGACCGCCTTGGCGCAGGCCACCGCGGCCGGCCGAATACATCCGGTGTACCTCGGCTCAGCCATCACCGGCGCCGGGCTATCCGAGCTCACCTACGGCATCCGGCGCCTGCTGCCGACGGCGGCCGGTGATCCCGGCGCCGCCTTCCAGGCCCAGGTGTTCAAGGTCGAACGGGGCGAGGCCGGGGACCGGATCGGGCTGGTCCGGATCCGTCAGGGGCGCCTGCACAGCCGCGAGTACGTCAGAATGCCTCGTCAGGGACGGGCGAAAGTCACCGGAATCGAGGTATTCGCCGATGGCGGCCGGCACCGGGTGGACGCGGTCGCCGCCGATCTGATCGCCGCCGTCCACGGCCTGGTCGACGTCCGGATCGGCGACTGGCTCGGTCGTCCGACCGAACCTGCACGCGTGGAGCGACTGTTCAACCCGCCGATCTTGGAGACCGTGGTGCGTCCGGCAGATCCGCGCGACCGAGGCCGACTGCACACGGCGCTGAGCCAGCTGGCCGAGCAGGACCCGCTCATCGATCTCCGTCAGGACGATGTCCGGCAAGAGCTGTACCTGTCGCTGTACGGAGAGGTACAGAAGGAGGTCATCCAGGCGACCCTGTCGGAGCAGTACGGCGTCGCGGTTTCCTTCGACCGGACAACGACGATCTGTATCGAGCGACCCATCGGCACCGGCGCGGCGCTCGAGTTCAAGGACGCCGATGACAATCCGTTCCTGGCCACCGTCGGGCTCCGCGTCGACCCGAGGCCACCGGGTGCCGGCAACGCCTACCAACTCGAGGTCGAACTCGGATCGATGCCGTATGCCTTCATGCGGGCGGTCGAGGACACGGTCCGTCGGACCCTCGAGCAGGGCCTGCACGGCTGGCCGGTCACCGACTGTCTGGTGAGCATGACCCATTCCGGGTACTTCCCCCGGCAGAGCCACATGGGCGCCAAGTTCGACAAGAGCATGTCCAGCACTGCCGGCGACTTCCGCAATCTCACGCCCATGGTGTTGCTGGCCGCCCTGCAACAGGCGGGCACCGAGGTGCTCGAACCGATGCACACCTTCGAGCTCGACCTGCCGGCCGATGCGGTGGCCGTGACCCTGGCCGGCCTCGCCCGAGCTGAGGGAGTCCCGTTGCAGCAGCGGGAGGTTGTTGACGGCTTCCGACTCGCCGGACTGCTACCGGCGGCCCGGGTGCATGAGCTTGCGCAGGCACTGCCCGGGCTGACCCACGGCCTGGGCGTGCTGTCCACTGAATTCGACCATTACCGGCCGGTTCGTGGCCACACTCCGGCTCGGCCGCGAACGGATCACGATCCGCTGAACCGGAAGGACTATCTGCTGCACATGGAACGGCACATCCGGACGTGAGCCCGGGAATGTCGATCGGCCCGCTGCGGTTCCAGCAGACATGACTGATGACAGCCGTCCGGTGCTGCAGCCCGGGCCAGATCACCCCATCACCATCACGCCGTTCGACCAGCGGGTCCGCGTCACGGTGGCCGGCCAGGTCGTGGCCGACAGCACGGCCGCACTCTCGCTGCAGGAGGCTGACTACCCGGCAGTGCTGTATCTGCCACGCGCCGATGTCGACCTGTCACAGCTGGCGCGCACGGAGCATCAGACGTACTGCCCCTACAAGGGCGATGCCTCCTACTACAGCATTCCGGCGGGTGGCGAACGGTCGGTCAACGCGATCTGGACCTATGAGGCTCCCTACGCCGCGGTCGCTCAGATCAAGGACCATGTGGCCTTCTATCCCGATCGGGTCGACGAGCTCGCGGTTTCCTGACCTCGGAGCCCGAGCTCGCGTCTGCGCCGGTGCGGATCGGTGAACTGGCTGATCCGGGGCAGACTGGTCCCATGGCCTCTCTCACCCTGACAACCGTGACACTGGGAACCGATGACGTGCCGGGCCTGGTCGCCTTCTACGCCCGTCTGCTGAACTGGCCGGCGCCGGCGGTCGATCCGGACGACGCAACCTGGATCGCGGTGCGCAACCCGGCCGGTGGCGTCGGAATCGCCTGCCAATACGAGCAGTTCCACACCGCGCCGGTGTGGCCGGGCGCGGCCGGAGCGGCGCAGATCATGAGCAGCCAGACGCCGTGCCGCGCCGAGGTCGCCGTACCCACGGCGAGGCCCAGGACGGCGACCACCTCCCAGACCGGAGGGCGGGACCACAGGGCGGCGACGACGAGAACGCAGCCGGTGCTGATGAGGAGCAGGTCGAACAGGTTCGCCGGGTTCGGCCTCGCCCACAGCTCGGTCCCCCGGCGAGCTGCTTCGTTGCCGAGCACCCCCGCGTAGTACGTCACGGTGCGTCCGAGGGTCGGGTTG
>CAZZZW010000426.1:0-3345 GCA_964658795.1 Phormidium nigroviride PCC 7112 | reverse complement strand
GACGAACGCCGACGGGCGGACCGCCACGCCGGCCTCACGCTGCTCACCCAGGACGGCGACCAGGTTGCGGATGAAGAAGTCCGCGTGCGAGTCACTGATCGTGACCGTGGCCTGCTCGCGGTCCCAGACCACGTACTTCTTGAAGTCGGCCACGATCGGCGAGCCCTGGATGAAGGCCTCCGACTGCACGATCGGCTTGCCCCACAGCGTGTTCGGGCCGAGCTGGAACGGCCCGTTGCCATAGAAGCGGTCGTTGCCGTCGCGGGCCAGGTCGACCTCCTCGGCATCGAGGGGGTGCATCCCGATCGCGTTGGGCACGACTCGACCGATGGTCGTGGCCTTGGTGATGCCCTTGCGGATCGTGGTGAACAGGTCGGTGACGAAAGCCTGCTGCTGGATGCCGCTGGTGTGATAGATCCCGGTCAGGTGCTCACCGGTGCCGTCACCGTTGACGATCTCGTTTTCCTCGGTCTCCTTGAGGTCCGCGCGCAGCTCGTCATCGATCAGGCCCTGCAGGGCCTTGACGTCGGACAGTGACCGCTTGGTCGCCGGCACCCACTCCGCGATCGTCTTGACGGTCGCAGTGTCGCGCTCGAAGGCCCAGGCACCCTCGGGCTTGTACCCGCCGCCGACGGCGTTCACCAGAGCACCAGCAGCACCCGGAGCAGTCGGAGCCGCGGCGGTGGTCGCCTCCGCGACCGGTGCGGCCGCGTTGGTGTGCGAGACCTGCCGGACGTACTCGACCGCGTCGGACTCGGTCTGACGGACCGAGATGAGATCACGGATCACCAGCGGACGCCGGCCAAGCATCTCCACGATGCCAGACTGATCGGCGACGACGAACGCGCCGGCCGAGGTGTCCGAGGTGCCGGTGAGCAGCGCCTTGACCTGGATCGGGTCGGACTGCACCCGGGCCTTCTCCGGGATGCGATCGCCGAAGGACTTGAGCATCGACTTGAACTGCTCGGAGTTGACCACCTGGTGACCGAGGCTCTTGGCCTTGGCATAACGGTGCTCGTTGCCGTTGCCGCCGGCGGCGTCGAGGTCGCCCTTGACGTCCTCAGGCATGCCCGTCAGCTCGGCCAGAGCCTTGGCCTGGGCCAGGACGTCGCTGTCCTTCTTGGCGGTGTCGGAATCGGCCTTGGCCTGCGTGGCTTCGGCGAATTTCTTGTCGAACTCCGCGCGCTCGTCGCCGGTCATTTCGCGGTTGTCGCCGACGGCCTTCTCCGCGATCGTGCGGGCGGCCTTGGCGGCCGCCGATGCCTGCTCCAGCAGGCGCTCCCATCGCTCCATGAGCGGGTGTCTCCTTTGTGGTCAGTCGGTTACAGGGCCGACAGTTCGATGGACTTGAGCGCCGACAGATCAGCGGACACGTCGCGGGCGGGCTCCTTGGCCTTGGCCGGTGAAGGCTCCTCGGTCTTGGCATTGCCGCTCGTGCTGGCCTTTGCGTCGTCGTTGATTTCCTCGGCGGCCGCGATCACGGCGCCGATGGCTTCCTGCGCCGAACGCAGGGAGTTCAGGTGTTTCTCGGCCAGCACCCGGCCGGCCTTCATGCCGGTGGCCAGGTGGTGGGCGAGTGACGGAATCGACTTGATCCCGAGCAGGTCGGTCTCCTGGTTCGCGCCCAGTGGAGTCGGACCGACCTCGTACAGGGTCAGTTTGCGCAGCTCGTAGAAGTACTCATCCGAGCCGTCCTCGCGTTTGCGCTGGCCCATGCCGCCCTCGACGACGTCGTAGGCGAAAGAGAACTGGGTGACGCGCCGGCCCTTGAGTAGCCGGTAGACCTGCGGGGCTTTGCCGCCCTCCAGATCCATCCCGACCTTGACCCACAGACCGCCGTTTGCCTTGATGGCCTCGGGCAAAAGCGCGTCGCCGGGCAGCAGCTCCTTGGCGTCGAGTACCTCGCCGATGTTGTAATCCGGGTCGTCCATCCGGTGGGACCAGTAGGACGGGATCGGATCGCCGGAGGCGGCCCACTCGGCCAGCGTGTCGGTGAACGCGCCGGGCAGCACGATGTCGCCGTAGCTGTCCTTGTTGCCGAACACGGACACGATCGCCTCGAACTGGCCGTCGGCCAGGCCGTCATCGGTACCGACAGCTTTCAGCCGCGCTGGGCACGTCTTGAGCATCGTCACGAGACCGACACCTCCACTCCGCAGTTGCAGCCGGCGTTGTCGCCGGCCGATCCACCGGCACCGGGCCAGGACAGCCCGTTGCTGAATGCCTCGTCGATCCCGACGGTTTCGCCGTCGAGTGCCTTGTGTGCCGGCCGCGGGTTCGGACCGGTCACCCAGGTCTTGACGGCCTTCTCCCCCGCGGCCTGCCGTGCTGCCTCGGTGGTCCCGAAGCCGGACGCGGCGGTGACCTGCGTGGTGGCGATCTGGGATGCCCGGTTGGACTTGGCCAGCTCGAACACGTCGCCGACCGGGTCGGCGTCCTCGGGCAGCTCGTCACCGGCCTGCTCGAGTTGATCGACCGCGGCGTCGAGCTGGCGCTTCGTCGCTGCGTTGATGTTGGTCGCGTCGCGCTCTGCGATCGCCTTGAGGAACGCCACGGTGCGATCGGCGTCGTAGGTGTCCGGATCGAGCGACAGGGCGGTCAGCGTCGACTTGGCGGCCGTAGTGGCCACCAACAGCGCGAGCTTGAGCAGGTCGGCGGCCAGCTCGGTGTTCCAGCGGGTGGCATCCCAGAAATCACCCGCCGATTTCGAACCCAGACGGGACTTCACCGCGGCCGCCTGCCGGGTGAAGAACCGCTCGAGGACCTGGCCGTGCTTGGCCTCGTACGTCTGCGCTGCCCGTGCCTTGCCGGACGGTCCCGCCGGCAACGCCGCCCGGGCCTTACCCGGTGAGTCGTTGGGCGATGCCTGGCCGCCGGTGAGGACGTTGAGCGGCGTGACCAGCTGCGCGGCGTCGCCGCCCAATGCCGGGAGGTTCTGACGGCCGCGGGCCTCGTCTGCGGTCAGCCACGGTCGGCCGACCGCGGACTGCAGCGCGGTGGCCTGCTCGTCGAACGAGCCGGCCAGCTTCTGGGCCAGGTTGAACTCGACGTAGATCTTGCCGCCCGGATCGAGATCAGGCAGCACCTGCAGCTCAATCTCCTGCTGGATCATCTCCAGCCACGGACCCAGGGTGTCCTGGTAGAGCATCCGGTGCTGGGTGTCGATGTTGCTGAACGTCGCGTTGTCCAGCAGCCCGACCATCGGCGGCGGGATGTGGTAGGCCGACGCGACCTCCTCCCGTGTGAGCTTGCGGGCCTCGACGTACTGCAGCTCTTGCGAGGTCTGGGCGGCGGCCACGAACTCCATGCCGTCCTCGAGGATCGGCGTGCCGCCGGCCTGCGGGC
>CAZZZW010000425.1:0-3348 GCA_964658795.1 Phormidium nigroviride PCC 7112 | reverse complement strand
GGCGAGGGTGCGGCGGCCGGTACGGTTTCCCCTTGCTGGGCCAGGGATTCCTTGATCGCGACCTGGGCCGACTCCGGCAGCGTGTGCAACATTTCCAGCACCCGCTGCTGACGGCGGCCGGCGGCCTTGCGCTCGGGCAGTCCGGGCGAGGGCTGCAGCTGCGGCGGCACGCCCTCGCCACCGCCACCCTTGGGACCGCCGACGCCGGCCGGCGGATTTTCGCTGTCCAACGAGGCCAACTCAGCCGCGACCTGGGCGGCGTCCTTCTCCTCCGACATTCCGATCGGGCCCTCTCGGCGGCCGTTGAGGAACTGCTTGACCACGGGTTCGTCGCTGGTCAGCAGCACCTCGCGAGGGCCGAACATGACCAGCTCGCGGCGGAACAGCAGGCCCAGGTTGTCCGGCACGGTCCGGGCGATGCCGATGTCGTGGGTGACGATGAGGAACGTCGAGTCGGTCTGAGCGTTGAGGTCGACGATGAGCTGGCTGATGTAGGCGACCCGGACCGGATCCAGGCCGGAGTCCGGCTCGTCGAACAGGATGATCTCGGGATCCAGCACCAGCGCCCGGGCCAGGCCGGCGCGCTTGCGCATACCGCCGGAGATCTCGCCCGGAAGCTTCTTCTCGGTGCCGTTGAGCCCGACCATATCGAGCTTTTCCAGCACGATTCGCTTGATTTCGGATTCGCTCTTGCGGGTGTGTTCCCGCAAAGGAAATGCAATGTTGTCGTACAGATTCATCGAGCCGAACAGCGCACCGTCCTGAAACAGCACGCCGAAGAGCTTGCGGGTCTCGTACAACTGGTGCTCGCTGCATTTCGCCAGATTGACGTCGCGAATGAAGATCGACCCACGGTCGGGCTTGAGTAGGCCGACCAGGGTCTTGAGAAACACCGACTTGCCGGTGCCGGACGGACCGAGCATCACGCTGATCTCGCCGGGCGGCAGGGTCAGGGTGACGTCACCCCAGATGACCTGACGACCGAAGGATTTCGTGAGGCCCTCGACGGCCACCTCGACACCCACACCGGCTCCCTCCTGATCGCTGGACCGCAGCCGAAGGCTCACCGATTCATGCGGACGAAACGGCGCTTGGCGGGTACAACGAGGCGACTACGCTTTAGTTACCGGCCAGTAAACCTGACGTGGAAACTAAACGCGAACCATAGCGCGGGTCACCGGAACTGATTGCCCGGATGGCCGAAGTCGAAGTTAAGAAAATCGTGCGTCGGTGGTTTCGCGAGTTCGCATCCGCTGCGCTCAGTTACCCCGAGGCACCAGCCCGAAGGCGTTGGGCACCGGCCGATCGCCCTCGTTGCGGTACGGATGCACGGTCAGCTGGATCGGGTGGGTGGTGCGCTCGGTCATCACCGTGGAGCCGCCACCATCCATCAGCACGGCGTCGGTGGCGTGCAACCCGCGCAGCAGGCTGTTCAGCTCCCGCATGGTCAGGCCGCGACCGGACGCGGCGACCAGGAAGACCATGCCGTTGGCGTACGCGATCGCGGTCCGGGGCGTCGGAGAGTCATAGCCGCAGGCGTTGGCGGTCGTCAGGCCCTGCTGCATGATCACCTCGCCGGCACCGATGAACGAGGATGGCCGCGCTCCGGTCTGGGTGAAGGCAGCGGTGGCCAGCGAAACGGCCGCCCCGCTACGCCAGCCGGCCTTGATCAACTCGGTGTTGCCCTCACCCTGCGCCACGACGAGAAAGCCGCCCGGTGGGATCGTGTGCAGCTGGACCCCCGGCGTCACCATCGCGACATGGCCCCAGGCGACCAGGTAGGAGACCGCGGGTTGAGCGGGCCAGCGCAGCCGGGCCAGGGCGGGCATCGATCCCCATCGATTGTCGAACACGGCGATGCTGTTCGACCGATCCTGCACGCTGTTGTAGGAGTGCGGATGCACCATCGTGGTCACCGTCGCCGACAGCTTGGCCCGCAGCGCCAGCCCCAGTCGGACCGATCCCGTGGTCGGAATGCCCTGCGGCGAGATGACCAGACCCGCCTGCAGGACGTCGGTACCCTTGAGCGGCACCCCGCCGGAGACCTCGGCCCCGACCGCGGCCGAACCGGCGAAGAAGTCACCGTTCACGGCGGCGATGGACGAGCGCATCATGTCCCGGACCTGGCGCCGCTGCGGGATCAGCGGGTTGAACAGCGCCGCCGCCTTGACGTAGTGGGTGTTGCCGAAGGCGATGAAGATCGGGGACTTGCCGGCCGGCACGTACCGCCGGATCAACAGACCATGGGCGGACAGATAGGTCTTGCCACTCGAGCCGGTGAGGGGGCTCGTCGAGGTGACGCAGCTCAGATCGGCGGCCCGCCCCGGATCAGGTCGGGCCGCGACCAGACCGGCGGTGGCCACCGCGACGACGGCGGTCGTCAGCCCAGCCATCAGACGGCGGGACCGAATTCGACGGCCGGCCGCGTGCGCGGATCCGACCGAGGGCAGACGGGCATGACGTGCAGCCATGGCGGCGGGTCCTAGCGCGGGTAGGGGCCCGTGCGGCTGATCAGCTTCGATCGGCCACACCGCGTCCGTTACCGGACGTTCGAGTGGGCGGTTCGACAGGGACCCTAGACGACCTGTCCAGTGATGGCTGCCCCGTTATTGAACATCGATAGCCGCGTTAGCGAGTCGTTATCGAACCCGGCCGCCCGTCGTCCTCGCCGTCGTCTCGGACCTGAGGCCGTTTCCGGTCAGAGCAGACCGGGCTGTTTATATCTACCAATGGCTGAGCTACGGGAGGTCCCCGGCTATCACCGGTTCCTGACCGCAGCCACGGTCTCCGCCTTCGGCAGCACGATCACGCCGCTGGCCGTCCAACTGCTGGTGGTGAACAAGCTGCACCGGAGCAGCTTCGCCCTCGGTCTGGTCTCGGCCGCGCAATGGCTGCCGTACCTGCTGTTCGGGCTGGTCGCCGGGGCCTTGCTCGATCGCCGCCGGCGGCTGCCGCTGCAGCGCTGGACCGACGTCGGCAGTGCCCTGGTGCTGGGCCTGATCCCGTTGCTGGCGTGGCTCGGCGGGCTGAACCTGCCGATGCTGCTGGTGGTCATGTTCTGCTTCGGACTGTTCAGCCTGGTCAACTCGGTAGCCTCGCAGTCCTTCGTGCCCCGGCTGGTGCCGGCCGTGCTGTTGCCGGCTGCGAACGCCCGCTACGACCAGGGCCAGGCGGCGGCCGAGACGTCGGGACCGGCGCTGGCCGGGGCGTTGGTGTCCTGGCTCGGGTCGGCGCTGGCGGTGCTGGTGGACGCGGTCAGCTACCTGGCCTCTGCCCTGCTGCTGAGCCGGCTACCGGTGCGGGAGCCGGCTCCGGCGCCGGCCGCCGAGCCGTTGCGTCGCCAGGTCG
>CAZZZW010000424.1:0-3350 GCA_964658795.1 Phormidium nigroviride PCC 7112 | reverse complement strand
GGCATGGTTGTGCGCGACGATGAATGAGATGTACGTGCGCAATCCGGCCGAGCCGGCCAGGAAGATCACCATGGCCAGCACCGCACCCGGCAGCCCGCGTCGCCACGGCAGCCGCCTCGGCGGTGCCAGGTGGTACAGGCTGGTCAGGCCCAGCAGCAGCACGATGATCACCACCGGCCAGTAGGCCTGGCCGATCACGTCATCAGCGGTCCGCCGGGCCCCTTCCGGGAACAGTTTGGGCAGCACCGTCGGGCCCAGGACCAGCGCCGGCAGGATGATCACGCCGAGCAGGATCGAGCCCAGGTAGATGCCCAGGGCCAGCAGCCGGCTGCGCACCGCACCGCGCAGATCCCGCATGCCGTAGGCGATGGTGATCGTGTTCACGAACGTCGCGGTCGCCGAGGACCCGGCCCACAGCGCCAGCACGAAGCTGATCGAGAAGACGTCGGCCCGTCCCTCCTTCAGCACCTGGTGCACCAGGGGGGCGATGAGCTGGTCCACCACCTCGGTGCTGAAGGCCCGGGAGAAACCGTTGAGCAGGTTCTGCTGCACCTGGTTGACGGTGCCGGGGCCGGCGATGTCGGAGAAGAAACCGAGGGCGGCCAGCAGGGCCAGGAACAACGAGGGCATCGATAGCAGCTGCCAGAACGCCGCCTCGGCCGACAACCCGAGGATCCGATCGTTCCACGCGCTGGCGACGGTACGGACGAACAGATTCCGGACCGCGCGGGGACGGGTCACGGGCGGGTCGTCCGGTGCAGGCGCGAGCTTCTCATTGCGCCTAGTCTCCCAAGCCGGTCCGGCGAACCTGGCGTCGGACACGCCGCCGCATCCGGCGATAGGGTCTGCCTCGTGCACACCGTGTCCGAGTCGAGCACCCAATTGGTCCTGGACCTGATCGGTGTCTTCGTCTTCGCGCTGTCCGGTGCGCTGGCCGCGGTACGGGCCCGATTGGACATCTTCGGCGTGATCGTGATCGCCTCGGTCACCGCGCTCGGCGGTGGCATCCTGCGCGACACCCTGATCGCCTCGAACCCGCCCTACTCGTTCCGGCATCCGGCCTACCTGATCACACCGGTCCTGGCCGCGGTGGTGGTGTTCTTCTGGCATCCGCAGGTGGCCCGACTGCGCAAACCGATGCTGGTGCTGGACGCGGCCGGGTTGGCCCTGTTCGCGGTCACCGGCACCGAGGCACCGCTGCGGGCCGGGCTGGGGCTGGCCGCGTCCAGCCTTATCGGCGTGATGGCCGCGGTCGGTGGCGGCGCGCTGCGCGACATCCTGCTCCGGCAGATTCCGGTGGTGCTCCAGCGTGGTGAGATCTATGCCCTGGCCGCCCTGCTCGGTGCCGGTCTGGTCTGCCTGGGCAACTCGCTGCACCTGTTGCACGCGCCCTGGCTGATCGGGACCGCCTGTGTGGTTTTCGCCTTACGCGGCCTGGCATTGCTCCGCCATTGGACGGCGCCGGTGGCCAAGAACCTGGAGGACCAGGCGGGTCGTTGACGCCCGCTGACCGACCGGACGGCTAACCTGGCAGGAGCACGCAGCAGGTACGAAGGACAAAGGGGTGGCGTCGAAGTTGGCTGAACGCCGCTCGAGTGGAATCCGGCTGCGCCTGTGGCAGCGAGAGGCCCTGGCCAAGTACCACACCGAGGCGCGCAAGGACTTCCTGGTCACCGCGACGCCGGGCGCCGGTAAGACCACGTTCGCCCTGAGCTTGGCCGTGGATCTGGTGACCCGGCGGGTGATCGATCGGATCATCGTGGTCGCGCCGACCGATCATCTGCGCAGCCAATGGGCCGAGGCGGCCGAGAGATTCGGGATCTCGCTCGACCCTAACCTGCCGAACTCGGTCGGCCCGGTGCCGCCGGACCTGCACGGTTACGTCACCACCTATGCCCAGGTCGCCGGTAAGCCGACGTTGCACGCCGCCCGGGCCACCACCCGGCGCAGCCTGGTCATCCTGGACGAGATCCATCACGCCGGTGACGGCCTGTCCTGGGGCGATGCGGTCGCGTTGGCCTTCGACAACGTGACCCGGCGGCTGTGCCTGACCGGGACGCCGTTCCGGACCACGGTCGGTGAACGGATCCCGTTCGTGCGCTACGAGCCGGACGGCCAGGGCGGCCTGGAATCCAGCGCCGACTACGGCTACGGCTACACCGACGCACTGCGCGACCACGTCGTCCGGCCGGTGGTGTTCGCCGCGTACACCGGTGTCTCGCGCTGGCGCAACTCGGCCGGTGAGGTGATTGCGGCCTCGCTGACCGAAGCCGGCACCAAGTCGACGGAACAGGCCGCCTGGCGTACCGCCCTGGATCCCAAGGGCGATTGGGTGCCGCACGTGATCGCGGCGATGGACGAACGACTGACCCAGCTCCGCGAGTCCGGCATGCCGGATGCGGCCGGCCTGGTGCTGGCCTCAGACCAGGACGATGCGCGTGCCTACGCCCAGATCGTGCAGCGGGTGACGGGGGAGAAGCCGTACCTGATCCTGTCCGACGACCCCAAGGCCAGCGGCAAGATCGCCCAGTTCGCCGAAGGCGGCGCCCGGATCGCGGTATGCGTCCGGATGGTCTCCGAAGGGGTCGACGTGCCCCGGGCGGCCTGTCTGGCCTGGCTGACCAGCTATCGGACGCCGCTGTTCTTCGCCCAGGCCGTCGGCCGGGTGGTGCGGTCCCGCGGGCGGCACGAGTCAGCCACCGTGTTCCTGCCGGCGGTCCGTCCGTTGCTCAGCCTGGCTGCCGAGTTGGAGACCGAGCGCAATCACGTGTTGCCGCCGCCGGCGACCTCGGACACCACACTGGAACTGGTCGACGAGCTGGCCGAGGAACAACCGGAGCGGGCGGTGTCCGACCTGCTGGCCGAATGGGAGGCCCTGGAGGCCGAGGCGCAGTTCGCCCACGTGCTGCACGGTGGCCGGGCGGTGACCGGGACCGAGCGGGCACCGGACGCCGACGACGAGGAGTTCCTCGGGTTACCTGGTCTGCTGACCGCCGAACAGACCGCGGCGCTGCTGTCGCGACGTGACGGCGAACTGCGCAAGCGGGCCAGCCAGTCCCGGCAGGACAGCCTGTTCGGTGACGTCGGAGCCGAGCCGGCCGCGGATGAGGCCGCGGATGGGGCCGTCAGCTCGCGGGGCAACTGGCGGGCTGCGGCCGATCTGCGCCGCGAGGTGAACCGGCTGGTGTCGGTACTGGCGGCGCGGACCGGCACACCACACGGTCAGTTGCACGCCAAGCTACGCTCGGACGTGCCTGGGCCGCCGTCGGCTTCGGCGTCGCTGGAGCTGCTGGAAGCCCGGCGCGACCGCCTGATGGCAATGATGTGACCCGCTCAGGGTCGCCGTCACG
>CAZZZW010000423.1:0-3352 GCA_964658795.1 Phormidium nigroviride PCC 7112 | reverse complement strand
CTGTCGGTCTCGGCGTGCCGACGCTCCAGCCACGGCACCACACCTTCGTAGGTGGCGTAGTAGGAACGTTCGCGGCCGTACCGGTTCTTGTACCGGACGTGCACCTGGTCGGCGGTGCCGTACAGCACGGCCTTCTGGGCCTTGGCCGGTAGCGAATCCCACCGTGTCTGAACGCTGAAACCGATCTGATCGGCCACCCCTTCGAGCAGCCGCAGGAAGTACTCGTTGTTCTGACCGGTCGCCCACGGGGCGATCGCACCGGAGTCCAACGACTGTTCCGGGTCCGGCACCAACAGCTCCGGATCGACCTCCTTGCGGGTGCCGATGCCGGTGCAGTCCGGGCAGGAGCCGAACGGGGCGTTGAAGGAGAAGGATCGGGGTTCGAGCTCGTCGATGGCCAGCGGGTGGTCGTTCGGGCAGGCCAGCCGCTCGGAGAACCGGCGTTCGCGATGGGCGTCGTCATCGGCCAGGTCGACGAAGTCAAGGATGATCAGGCCGCCGGCCAGGTTCAACGCGGTCTCGACCGAGTCGGTGATCCGCTGCTTGCTGCTGGCCCGGGCGGTCAGCCGGTCGACCACCACCTCGATGGTGTGCTTCTCCTGCTTCTTCAGCTTCGGCGGCTCGGTAAGGGAGTAGTTGGTGCCATCGACCCGGACCCGGGAATAACCCTTGGTCTGCAGGTCGGCGAACAGGTCGACGTACTCACCCTTGCGCTCGCGGATCACCGGGGCCAGCACTTGGAACCGGGTTCCGTCCGGCATCTCCAGCACTCGGTCCACGATCTGCTGTGGGGTCTGCTTGCTGATCGCCTCACCGCAGATCGGGCAGTGCGGATGACCGATCCGGGCGTACAGCAGCCGCAGGTAGTCATAGACCTCGGTGATCGTGCCGACCGTCGATCGTGGGTTGCGCGAGGTCGACTTCTGATCGATGGAGACGGCCGGCGACAGGCCCTCGATGAAGTCGACGTCGGGCTTGTCCATCTGACCCAGGAACTGCCGGGCGTAGGCCGAGAGCGATTCGACGTAACGACGCTGGCCCTCGGCGAAGATGGTGTCGAACGCGAGCGAGGACTTGCCCGAGCCGGACAGCCCCGTGAACACGATCATCGCGTCCCGGGGCAGGTCGAGATGGACGTCCTTCAGATTGTGCTCACGGGCACCACGGACGATCAGGCGGTCAGACACAGGCTTCTCTCTATGGTCGAGACTCGTGCGGTACCGGCTGGTTGCCGGCGGTCGAGCGCGTCAACCGGTCAACGATCGGGGGTTCCGAGGCGATGTACCGGCCGACCCTGACGACAGTAGTAGGGGGCTACGACAACCTCATCCGCAGCGAGCGAGCATCATCGACGCTATGCCTCGAACCATCGCCACGAATACCAAGGTGGAACGTCCCGAGCTGGCCGAATTCATCCGCGACCGCCATCACCTGATCCTGCTGACCCGGAAGGCCGACGGCTCGCCGCAGGCCTCACCGGTCACCGCCGGACTCGACACGGACGGCCGGATCGTCATCTCGACGTACCCGGAGCGGGCCAAGGTCTACAACCTGCGCCGGGACCCGCGCTGCAGCGTCCTGGTGCTCTCGGACGAATTCAACGGAGCCTGGGTGCAGGTCGACGGCAACGCCGAGGTGCTGGACCTGCCCGACTCGATCGAGCCCCTGGTGGACTATTTCCGCTCGATCTCCGGTGAGCACCCGGACTGGGACGAGTATCGGCAAGCCATGCAGGACCAGGGCAAGTCGATCATCCGGATCACCATCAACCGCTGGGGTCCGATCGCCACCGGCGGTTTCCCGGCCCGCCTGGCCGACAGCTGAGCGACACCGACCGCCGAGCGGGCCGCGCTGACCGTGCACGGTCAGACGGGTTTCGACCTGACTCGAGTAGGTGAGGTATGTCCCAAACGCCGATAACCATCGGTTTCGCAGATATTGCGTTTTACACAATGGGCTGATTGTCCGATCCGGCGAAGATGGTCGCCGTCAGCCCAAGGAGTACGCAGTCAATGTCGACTTCGCTTTCTCGCTCTCACCTTGATGATTCGCTGCAGAAGCAGGGCTTCGCCAACCTGCTCGACGTCCGCTACGCCGACCTGTTCGCGACCGACGAAGTCCAGGCCGACGCGACCGAGTTCGCCGACCAACTCCTGGCCGCCGGAATCCGGCACGAGGCGAAGGCAATTCCGTTCGACCCGCGACCGTTGCTGATCAGCCAGCGGGTGTACGACCAGGTGACCGATCAATTTGGTCAGCTGTTCCCCTTGCTGGAAAGGGCGATCGACCTCTATCTCGAAGACCCTGAGGTGCGTGGGTACTTCAACCTGGCGCCGCGGCACGACGAGCTGATCCGGCTGGGCGCGCACTACCGGCCACGGATCGAGGTCTGCCGCTACGACTTCACCCTCGACCAGGACGGTTCGGCCAAGATTTACGAACTCAACACCCACTGTCCGGCCAGCGCGACCTATGCCGTGCGCTACGCCGAGCTGGGCGCAGCCAGCCGGGTCCAAGCCGTGCTGACCGGGCATGGGCTGGATCGGCAGCCGGTGCCGTTGGAGCACCCGAACTCCTTCGCCTCGGCCATGCTTACCTCAGCTCGCAAGAACGGATTCGAGGTTCACCGGGTCGCCGTCCTCAATTCCAAGTACCTGACGATGACCACCGAACTCGACCATATTGCCGCCCAGTTCGAGGCGCTCGGTGTCTCGGCCGTGCGCTGCTTCGTCGAAGATCTCAGCTTCGTCGACGGCGAACTTCGCTACGGCGCGGACCGGATCGACCTGACCTACAACAAGTTCGACGACTCCTGGGGACCGGACGCCTTCGAATGCGCGTTCAGCAAGACCACGGCCGAAGTGGCCGGATTCCTCGACGCCTATCGCGCCGGGGCGTTCTTCGCGGTGAACAGCTGCCCCAGCATGTACCTGCCGGAGCAGAAAAGCATGCTGGCCTTCCTGCACAGCGACCTGTTCGCGGTGCGGTGCACGGCCGACGAACTGGCCGTCATCCGCGAGGTGGTGCCCTACACCCAGGTCGTCCGGCTGCTCGACGAAGCCGGGCTGGCCGAAACGCTGCAACGCCAGTCCGAACTGGTGTTGAAGAAATCCCTGGATACCCGCGGCCGGCACGCCGTGCTCGGCCGGTCGGCCACGGTCGAGGAATGGCAGCAGGCGCTGACTGCCGCGCGGCAGAGCGAGCCCGGCGACGACTGGGTGGTGCAGGCGTTGGCCGCGCCGATCGAATCCGAGCTGAACCGGTTGGACGCGGGCGCGTCCGGGATCGTCTACAGCACTCTGGCGTGCTTCATCTTCGCCGGCGATCCGGTCGGTTTCATCGTCCGCAGCTC
>CAZZZW010000422.1:0-3361 GCA_964658795.1 Phormidium nigroviride PCC 7112 | reverse complement strand
GGTCACAGGCGGTGCCGCACCCAGACATTGGGCTCGACGTACACGCCGTAGTCCTGACTCGGTACACAGTGGACCGGAGACAGGGCGTGCGGAACGTCCACCGAGCCCTCGGTGTCGAACGCGAGGCCGGTCCAGGCCCGCCACCGCGCCAGAGATGAACCGACCACCATCGATGCCGGGGCGACCTTCTCGATGACGCCACCGGCGCGGACGTGGGTGCGTAGCCAAGGATCGTAGGGCAGCCCGTCGGCGCGGGCCCGGTAGGCGTACTCGGCCATCGGAGTGGCCGGCTCGAGGTGCTTGCCGGTGGGGCGAACCGGAGCCAGCAACGTGTCCAGGCCCCGGGCCTTGGCGGCAGCTCGCAGGGCGGTGAGCACTCGGCCCGACAAGCCGCTGCCCTGCCGTTCGGGATGGATGGAGATTTCCAGCGCGCTCGCGGTGTCGGGTTCGACGCCGCTACGAAGGTCCGCACTGACCCACATCAGGATCTGGTCCCAACCGGTGTCCGGAAGTTCCCGACGGCCGTCCAGATCCCGGCAGAAGGCGGTGGCCTGGCCGTGCGCCACGATGACGCCGGCCGAGTCGGTGGCCACCACGGTCAGCTCCGGGTACGGAGCGGTCGCGACGCCGTACAGCGCCGAGGCGATCGGGTCATGGTCCATGAATGCGGGCCAGCTGTCGGGCATGTCCCAGATGGCCGAGCCGAACTCAGGACGCTCGGCCCGGGTGCTGATCTCGATGTCCACGGACCGACGTTAGCCAAGGACGGAACCGCCGGCGACAGCATTACCCGGATTCGCCGTCGCCCTCCGGTCGATCGGTCACGGATGGTTCTCCTGCCGGTGCACGCGTGGCACAATTCGAACATGCGTTCGATCGCCCATATCCTGCACGCCGATCTGGATGCCTTCTACGCCTCGGTCGAGCAGCGGGATAACCCAGCGTTACGGGGCAAACCGGTGATCGTCGGCGGCGGCGTGGTGCTGGCAGCCAGTTACGAGGCCAAGGAGTTCGGAGTCAAGACCGCGATGGGGGCCGCAGCCTGGCGGCGGGTGTGCCCGCAGGCGATCGTGGTGCCGCCGCGGTTCGAGGCCTACACCGAGGCGTCGAAGGCGGTCTTCGAGATCTTTCGCGATACCACCCCCCTGGTCGAGGGAATCTCGATCGACGAGGCGTTTCTTGATGTCGGCGGCCTGTGGCAGCTATCCGGCTCGCCCCTGCAGATCGCCATCCGATTGCGGGCCCGGGTACTGGCCGAGGTCGGGCTGGCGATCACGGTCGGGGTGGCCCGAACCAAGTTCCTGGCCAAGGTGGCCAGTGGTGTGGCCAAACCTGACGGGCTGCTCTACGTGCCGCCGGAGTCGGAGTTGGAGTTCCTGCACCCGCTGCCGGTGCAACGGCTGTGGGGCGTGGGCAAGGTGACCGCCGAGAAGCTGGCCGAGCGGGGCGTCTACACGGTGCGCGATGTGGCCGAACTGCACGAGAAGGGGCTGGTGTCGATGCTAGGTGCCGGATCCGGTCGACACCTGTTCGCCTTGGCCCATAACCATGATCCGCGTCCGGTGGTGGTCGGACGGCGGCGCCGTTCGATCGGAGCGCAACGGGCGCTGGGCCGATCGATGCCGTCGTTCACCGAGGTCGAGGCCTACTTGCTGGCGTTGGTGGACAAGGTGGCCAAGCGGCTACGCAAGGCCGAACGCGTGTGCCAGACGGTGACGTTGCGGTTCCGATTCTCTGACTTCACCCGGGTCACCCGGGGTCACACGTTGCCGGCACCATCGGCGGCGACGGCGGATCTGGCCGCGGCGGCGCGGCTGCTGTTGGCCGCCAACCAGGCCCTGATCGCCGAACGCGGGCTGACCCTGATCGGGATCACCCTGTCCGGATTGGATGATGCCGACGCTCTGCAGCTGGAGCTGCCCTTTGCGGCGGCGGTTCCGCTGGACCTGGACACCGCGATGGACCGGATCCGCGACAAATACGGCTCGTCATCGCTGACCCGCGCGGCAATGCTCGGCCGCGACGCCGGCCTGTCCGTCCCGCTGCTGCCGGACTGAGCCGAGACCAGCCAGCCGAAGGGCCCGGACGGGAGCGAACCAGAAGGCCGCTCCCGGCCGGACCGAACCAGGTCGATCACACCTGCGGGATCACCGAGCCGGCGAACTGCATCACCAGCCGGGTCACCCCCGACAGATCCAGGCCGTCGCCGGTGACGGTGATCTGCCATTCACCGAACGGTGTCGGCTGGAAATAGGCATAGCTGACCTCGTCGTCGACGACTCCGTCGATCTCGACGTAACCGAAGCTGCCGTCGGGAAAACGCCAGTCCGGGTTGCCGACCTTGTGCGTGGTCACCCGGTACTCGAAATCGCGCTGCAGCGGTTTGGCCGTGAATTGATAGGGCTTTCCGTCGAAGCGATCCAGATAGTTGCCCTGGGTCGCCATCATCACGTTCACCGAGCCACCGTCCGGGACCCGGGCACCGTCCAACCAGACCCGGACCCGGGTCAACCGGACCCGGTCGAAGCCGGCGAAGGCATGGGCTGACGCCGGCAATACCCAGCGGGTGGAACCACCGGCGGCCAACTCGGCCAGGACCTTCTGGTCATCGATGACGAACTGCTTGTCCGACATCAGCTGCGGTGGCGGGTCGAAATGTTCCAGCGCGCTCTGGTAGTCGAGCTGGATGCTGGTCAGGTTGTCCAGCCCGGTGCCCAGCCCGTCCACGCCGTCGACGATGGACGGGTTGATCGAGGACGGCAGCAGCGCCCAGTAGTAGTAGGAGGACCGGTACCCCTGGATCGCGGTGAACAAGCCGCCCTTGGCGTTCAGGTACAGCTCGTAGAAACGCTGCATCAACGCGGCCGGAGCGGCCTCGCCCTTGACCAGCCCGTCGACGTAACGTTGCAGTTCGGCCTGCTGCTGTTGGGCAAGTTGGACCTGCAGGCTGACCGTCGCGTACTGCTGACCGGCCTCGATGGTGGCGACCTGGGCCGCCGCCAGGGCCTGGCCGTAGACCGCAACGGCATCGACGGCCAGCTTCAGCTCGGTGGCGAACTCGATACCTTCGTCGACCGGCCCCTGCATGGCGGCGTCAGCGGCCTGCTGATAGATCTGCCAGTCGTACGTGGCCGTCAGATCGGCGCCGGAGGTGTCCCCGGCCATGTCACGCATCGCGTCGGCGTACTGCCGGGCGTGCTGAATGTCCCCGACCACCTTGACGACCGTCTTGGCCAACTCGTAGACCTTCTCCAGGGCCTCGGCGACCTCCTTGAGCTTCTCCATCACCTCCTTGAGTTCCTTGGCCAGACCGGCGATCTCCGAGCCGGCCTGGGCGGCCTTCTCGGCCGCCATGGCACCC
>CAZZZW010000421.1:0-3363 GCA_964658795.1 Phormidium nigroviride PCC 7112 | reverse complement strand
GGTTCGTTGACTGCCAGGGTTGACCCGTGGCCCGATCGATTCCAGCTCCGAACTACGAAGCGCTGCGCCACGAGCTCTCGCGGCTGCGAGCTGAACGTGGCTACACCTACGACAAGATGGCCGAGCTGACCGGCTTATCACGCACCGTCCTGGTCAACCTTGAAACCGGCCACACCCGCGGTTCTCTCGAGACTTGGTATCGGGTTGCACATGCATTAGCGGTCCCTACGGCCGACCTTCTTGGTCGTATCGACGACAGGCGCCATGCGTAGGACAGCGCGACCGCTCGCGTCCGCTCAGACGGCCATGAGACATGCACTGGTCGCGATTCGCGGCCCCGCATAGAGACGTTGAAGTCAGAATCAGGGTTGGAACACCCGACTGACTCTGCGGGTAAGACTTTTCGGCGGGTCACAAGAATTGCCGAGCCGGCAGCAATGAAGTTGCGGCTAGCTTCCTGGGCTAAACGCATCGCGAGCCTGCCGTTCGCGACCTGGGAATGGATCGTCAGCTTGATCGTCGTCGTCCAGCGATCGCAATTCGCACGAAATTCGGTATCGTGCCAACGTGACTGAACCAGCATGGCTCGTAGGTACCGACTACCCCGACGGGGATGCCAGCCTCGTCCGCTATGCCATTGAAACTGTGACCCTGCAGAACGGGCAATCGTTAGAGTTGACGTCGCCAGGCGTGACAGCCGTCGTAGGGGCCAACAATTCGGGGAAGTCCACCTTTCTTCGGCAGCTGAACTACCAACTAGTGGCCCCATCCAACTTGCAGAGCGAACCGACGCAGCTCATTCAATCTGTCGTCGCACGATCTGAGGGTTCGCGCGCAGATTTCTTAGCCTGGTGTGGGAAGCACTCCGCCTTCAAGAAGCCTGATCGGAACATGTCGGAGGGCCAGCTCTACCGAGGCGACAAGGGATCACTCCCAGTCGGAGTCGCCTACAACCTATGGCAGACCGGCGCGGGTGCACCGAACCAGACTGTCGCGAATTTTTTGGTCCGCTACGCCGATGCGCACAGCCGGATCTCTCAGATCGCCGGCGTAGCGCAGCGAAATGACGTTATGGACCCCCCGACGCATCCACTGCACGCCATGCAGGATGACTCATCACTTGCCGCCCAAGTGAACGACCTGTCCGAGGCCATCTTCAGACAACCGATCACGCTCGACCACCTCAGCGGCACCATGAGACTACGGGTCGGCCGTCCCGAAGCAGCAGCTCCCGCGGCCAACGAAGGCCAGGCGGAGTACCGAGCGGCGTTGGCGCAACTTCCACAACTCGACCAGCAGGGCGATGGCATGAAGAGCCTGCTCGGCCTCTTACTGCCGCTGATCACCGCGACCTTCCCGATCATAATCGTGGATGAACCAGAGGCCTTCCTGCATCCGCCCCAGGCCTATGCCCTGGGAAATGCACTCGGTGAGCTCTCTCGTGATTTCAACGTCCAAGTGGTCTTAGCAACTCACGATCGGAACCTTCTCGCGGGCCTTCTCGGATCTGGTTCGCCACTCTCCGTCATTCGGCTTGAGCGACACGGAAACTCGACGACTGCGGCCCAGCTCCCGGCAGAAGCCTTGACAGAGCTTTGGAGCGAACCCGCGATGCGGTACAGCAACGTGCTCGACGGCCTGTTTCATCAGATAGTTACGATTGCGGAGGCCGAACGCGATTGCCGCTTCTACGCGGCAGCGCTGGATGCAGCGGCCACTGCTGAAGCACTTCCCGTTTTACCAACCGATGTGTTGTTCCTGCCCTCGAACGGTAAAGACGGTATGGCCGGGCTTGTCTCGGCACTTCGTGCCGTATCCGTTGAGGTCATCGCAAGTCCCGACCTAGATGTTTTGAACGACGAAGCGAAAATCTCGAAGCTAGTCAAAGCACTTGGACATGAGTGGCAAGAACTCAAGCCGGACTACGACCTAGCGACTGCGTACTTCCGACAAAGCCGGGAGCCAACGAAGGTCTCCGATATCAGGATCCATGTAGAAGCCATCTTGGGCGAACTCCCAGACGAAGCAAGCTTCGATTCCGAGATGCGGGACCAGCTTCGTGCCGCCATTCGTACGGGACAGAGTCCTTGGCGGCAACTGAAGGACTTCGGGGATCGGGCTTTCAGGGGCCAGGCGGCAGCAGCGTTTGCGCGGTTGAGAGACGCATTGGACGCGCGCGGTGTGGTCCTGGTTTTAGTGGGTGAGCTCGAAGGCTTCGCTCCAGAAATTGGTGTCTCGAAGGGCAAAGCTTGGCTACCCGCTGCTCTCGGCGCTGGCGCACACGAGCTCGAACCGGTCCGACAACACATTCGCAGGATCGTGAACGACCGCAGTCTGGAGTAGTGGGCGGCCGGCGCGTAGCAAGTTGGAAGGCGAAGCACCAATCTCGCAGGGCCCGATTCGTCCGGGAGACCTTGCTACGGCCACTTTCGCGCGTCAACGTGTTGGCGGCTGCGTCGAGTGATGCCGATTCGTTCGCGGTATCAAATCAAGCCAAGACGGTCGCCAGCCTACAGCTCCACACGTCTGGCATTGAAATGCGCGCTGCGCGAATGATGGACCCTGGCGGCGGTAGTACGTGCGTGGTGATGTCGATCCGGCGGATGAGTCTGGGTGCTGGGTATCGGTATCTGATGGCCAGTGTTGCGCGGGCTGATCTCGATCGGGCCGCGTCAGGGTTGACGCAGTACTACGCCGAGTCCGGTACTCCCCCGGGCCGCTATCTGGGAGCCGGCCTCGCTGGTCTCGCCGATGGAGAGGGTGTGCCAGCGAGCTCGGTTGTGTCGGAAGAGGCCTTGTTCCGGATGCTCGGGATGCTGCAGGATCCGGTGACAGGCCGACAGTTGGGGCGGGCTCCGTCGGCGTCGGCGGTAGCCGGGTTCGATCTGACCTTCAGTGCTCCGAAGAGTGTCAGCGTGCTCTGGGCGCTCGCCGATGTTGAGGTCCGTGAGCAGATCTTGCAGGCTCATCACCGTGCGTTAGAGCAGGCCATCGCGCACGCCGAGAGCTACGTTTTTGCTTCCCGCGTCGGGGCAAACGGCGCCGCGACGATGCCGGTTCGCGGTGTCGTGGCGACAGCGTTCGATCATTGGGACTCCCGCGCGGGGGACCCACAGTTGCACACTCACGTGGCTGTGCTCAACCGCGCCTTAGGCCTGGATGGTGTCTGGCGGACGCTCGACTCGAAGGCGCTGTTCGCCCAGGCGGCGGAGCTGTCCGAGCTCTACAACGGTCTGCTGGCCGATCACCTCACGAATTCGCTCGGCGTCGGCTGGGTCCCGGAAGCGCGGCTGCACAGCGAGGTGCCGAAGTGGGAGATCGACTGCATCCCGAAGGCCTTGCGAGACGAGTTCTCTCAACGCA
>CAZZZW010000420.1:0-3366 GCA_964658795.1 Phormidium nigroviride PCC 7112 | reverse complement strand
CGCGGACAGGGCCAGGTTGTGACCGAGCCCGGCGGCGAGCCCGGCCGTGATTCCGGCGATGACGGCGATCGTCAGCATCCGGATGACCCGCAGCCGATACGGCCCGGGGCGATCGGCGAACGCGGTCTGCAGTGCGCCGATGGCGACCGCGACGCCGGCTGCCGGCTGTCCGACGGCTGCCGCGATGGACAGCGGTACCACCAGGCCGACCGCGTTCCGGAACGACACGATCGGGTTCGACTGGCTCAGGTCGATGTGCGCGGCGTCGGCCACCAATTGCCGCAGCGAGCGTGCCACCAACCTGCTCGTCGAATCGGTGGCGGCCACCCCGTCACGGTATCGCTAAGCCGCCTGCCCGCCCGTAGTTGGTCGAGTTAGTCGAGTGGTCAATTCTACCCTCGGGTGGCCGCTCAGAACCGACCACCTGAGGACCGAACTGACCACTCGACCGGCCGGTCACAGCAGCGCGGCCGTCGCCTCGGCCAGGCAGGTCCGGGTGTCGAGCAGAGCACGCTCGCGCCCGTAGCGCGCGGACAGATCGACAACGGTGGCGCCAGGAACGGTGAGTCCGTCGGCCACGGCGCCGGCCAGGATCCACACCGGACGGCCGCCGGCCCGGTCGAGCAACCCGCCGACGACCTTGCCGGCCAATGACGTCTCGTCCAACCGGCCCTCGGCCGTGATGATCAGCTCGGCGACGGCCAATCGCTGATCGAGTTTCACCTGCTGGGCAACGATATCGAGCCCGGACCGTAGCTGCGCACCGGCGGCCCAGAGCGCCCCGGCCAGGCCGCCCGCCGCGCCGGTTCCGGCGATCCCGCGCGGATCGCGGCCGAACCGTTCGGTCAATGCCGTCGCGGTCCGGTCCAGTCCGGCGGTGAGGCGTTCGATCGCTGAGGCATCGGCCCCCTTCTGTGGCCCGTAGATCGCGGCGGCATCCAGATACGTGGTCCGGACGTCGGTGGCCAGCAGGACTTCGGCCGACCACGGCAGCACATTCTCGATCGCGGTCACAGCACCACGGCCACCGTCGCTGAACGCCGAACCCCCGAGACCGAGCAGGACCGACCGGGCGCCGGCCTCGATCGCGGCGGCCAGCAGTTGGCCGCAACCGACGCTCGAGGCGCGTTCGGCCTCAGCCGGTCCCGGCGAGCTCGCCAGCACCCGCGCCGACACCAAGGCGGTCTCCAGCACCGCAACGCCGTCGCTGAGGCGCCACTCGACCGAGATCGGCCGGCCCAGGGGATCGGTGATCACCGAGCTGCGATTGCCACCACCGAGGGCCCCGAGGAACCCCTCACCACCGTCGGACAGCGGACAGCGGTCGGCCTGCACTCCACGGGATTCGAGTACGGACGCTATCGCCGCCGCGGCCGCCGCCGCCGTGGCAGTACCGCGCAGCTTGTCCGGCGCGACCAGGACCCGTGCCGGCAACACCGAGGCCATGCCCTCGAGGCTAGCCGGGACCGGTCAGCGGGCCAGCTCGCCGGCCCGTGAGGTGATCTGCACCAGCAGTGCCCCCGACCAGTGCTCGTCCTGCTTCCGCGACGGAACCAGCTCCCAGACCGCGGTCTGCACGTGCCGGTAGGCCTGCTGCAGTGACAGCGTCGGGGCGTACAGACTCCGGACCGAGACGGCCATCTCGTACATCAGCTGATCGCTGTTCTGCACCGTCATCGACGGCGTGCCGCCGGTCAGCAGCCGCAGGTCCTCATCGGTGAGCCGGCCGCAGGTCACCTCGTGCTGGAGCCGGCTGACCCGGTCGTAACGAGGCAGCTCCAGCATCGTCCGATCGCAACAGGGTGTGAAGGAGAAGCCGCCGATCGGTGCGGCGTGCACGGTCTCCCGCTGAATCATCGATCTCCCCCGTTATGTCCTCGGCGACAGTCAAGATCAACTGGTCCCGGTCCACCAATGTATAGACGAGTTTTCCCTTGGAATCAAAGATCAAACCCACTAACTTTGCGCTACCCCAAGACCACTCTGCGTGTCTGCCACCCGCGTCCAGGCCTGCGCGTCGCCCCGGCTGGTATAACCGTGACGTTCAGTGATTCCTCCGACACGGAATGGCCGATCTCCAACGATTTAGCGACACTCGACGGCATCGAGCCCGACCGGAACCTGTCGGCGGGCAACGACACGAGGAGAACGAATCATGGCGGGCATCGTGCTGCGCGAGATGCTGAAGTCCAAGATCCATCGGGCCACGGTCACCCAGGCCGACCTGCATTACGTCGGCTCCATCACCATCGACGCCGACCTGTTGCGTGCCGCTGACCTGCTGCCGGGTGAGAAGGTCGACGTGGTCGACATCAACAACGGCAACCGGCTGTCCACCTACGTCATCGCCGGTCCGGCCGGATCCGGCGTGATCGGGATCAACGGCGCCGCCGCCCGGCTGGTCGCGCCCGGCGACCTGGTGATCATCATCGCCTACGCGCACCTGTCCCAGGACCTGCTCGACGACCATCAGCCCCGGATCGTGTTCGTCGACGAGCGCAACCGTCCGGTCAGTGTGGGCGTCGATCCGGCTGACGCCGGCGGTTCGCTCGAGCTGGTCCGCGGCGACACAATGGCCTGACCACCGACATCCCGCCGACCAAGGTTGAGGTCAACGTTGCCCCCCCAAGATCGGGTGGCCGGTCAGTCCGACGGCGTGGGGCTGCCGGAGGCGAGCTTGGCCAGTTCGCCGTCCAGCCACGCCTCGTGCTCCTGCTCCTTGCGGCGGGCCGCAGCCGGACTCCAGAAACCGGCCATCACGAAGATCAACGGGATGAACACCACCTCGCCGCCCACCGCGATCCAGAAGTACTTCTGCCACTGCTTGGGCGAGTCGGCCGCAGCCTTCTGCACACCGGGCGCCTCGGCCTGCAGGTAGGTCAGCACGCTGACCACCTTCGGGTCCTGCAGGCCGGGACCGTATTTCTGCAGGAACTGCAGGTCCGCGGCCGGGATCTTGCCGAGCGCGGTGAGCTGGGCCGCAGCGGCCTGGACCGGAGCCCCGCTCGTGGCCAGGAAGGACAGATCCGCCGGCGGCACGGTGGCCAGCGCCTGCAGCTTGGCCACCGCCGCGGCCGGGCTGAGCTTTAGACCGCTGGCGATCTCCCCCACCGCCTTCGCCTGCACGGTCGGCGTCGGCGCGGTCAACAGCGCCTGTTGGGTAGCCGGTGAGAGGACCGCCGCCGTGACGAGTTCGTCCTTGTACTTATTGCTCAAGGTGATGACGCGGGCCACATCACTGACCGGCTGGCCGGACAGTTCGCTGACCGCCTCGGCCTGGGTCGCGGCATCGGTCGGGTTCGCCGTCAGGGCCGCCGACGTGGCCGGCTTGAGCTTCGCCGCCGTCGCCAGTTCGCCGGCGTACTG
>CAZZZW010000419.1:0-3380 GCA_964658795.1 Phormidium nigroviride PCC 7112 | reverse complement strand
GTAGCTCAGCAGGAAGGCCCGCTTCCCGGCGAAGCTGCGCAGCACCGCGGCCCAGGTGATCCGGGCCCGCTCCAACGGCACTGCAGCCGGCTCGGCCATCGCCAGGGCAGCCAGCTGATCGGTCCACTCCTGGAACACGATCGAGATGGCATGGCTCAACAAGCCGGCCTTGGAGCCGAAGTGGTAACCGATCGAGGCCAGGTTGGTACCGGATTCGGCCACCAGGTCGCGCGCGGTGATGTGGGCGTACCCCTTGGTCTCCAGCAGCCGTCGCGCGGCGGCCAGCAGATCCTCCCGATGCCCCACCCGGACACGGTAGCGCGATCCCCTAGACGAACGTCTTATACGGGCGTATAAATCGGGGCGGACGTCAATCGGCAGAACGGACAGACCAACGATGACCAGCACGCTCGACAAGGTCCGGCCCCAACTCAGTCCGCCACCCGGCCCACGCTGGCCGGTGGCGATCCAGAGCCTGCTCTTCGGCCGGTACCGGCATCGCTGGCTCCCCCGCCTGCGCCGACGCTACGGCGACACGTTCATGGTCCGGATCGCCCCGCACAACCGCCGGATGATCATGCTCAGCCGACCGGAGGACATCCGGACGGTCTTCGCCGGCTCGACCGAGCTCTTCCATGCCGGCGAGGGCAACGCGATCCTCGGCCCGGTCATGGGCGACCATTCGGTGCTGCTGCTGGACGAGGCCGAGCACATGCGGATCCGGCGACTACTGATGCCCGCGTTCCACGGCTCCTCGCTGCGCGGCTATCGCGACCTGATCACCCGGATCAGCCAGGACGAGGTCGCGAGCTGGCCGACCGGGGTGCCGTTCCGCAGCCACAATCGAACCACTGCGCTGACCCTGGAGATCATCCTGCAGGTCGTGTTCGGGGTGACCGACGAAGCCCGGCTGGCCGAACTGCGGCCCGTGGTCGGACGCATAGTGCACATCACGCCGCTGATCATGATCGGCTGGTTCTACCCACGACTGCGTAGCTTCGGCCCCTGGCGTCGGTTCGCCCAGATGTCGGAGACGCTGGACCGGCTGCTCTATGCCGAGATCGACAACCGGCGGCGGGCACCTGATCTGGCCGAGCGCACCGACGTCCTGTCCCAGCTGCTGCGGATCTCCGAGGGCGGGCTCACCGACGCGGAGTTGCGGGACAACCTCATCACCTTGTTGCTGGCGGGCCACGAGACCACAGCCACAGCGCTCGCCTGGACCTTTCACGAGCTGGCCCGCAACCCCGACGTCCTGCGTCGGGCTCAACGCGCGGCAGACGAAGGCGACGAGGCCTACCTGGAAGCGGTGGCCAAGGAGGCCCTGCGACTGCACCCGGTGATCTTCGAGGTCGCCCGCCGGGTCACCGAACCGGTCCGCGTCGGCGGGTACGAGATCCCGGCCGGCGCCACGGTCATGCCGGGCATCGGCGTGGTGCAGAACGACCCCCAGCACCACCGCACGCCGGCCCGGTTCGACCCGGAACGCCTCCTGGGACAGCAGCCGGCGACCAACACCTGGATCCCGTTCGGGGGCGGCACCCGTCGCTGCCTCGGCGCCGGCTTCTCGCTGCTCGAATCGACGGTGGTCCTGGCCGAGGTCCTGCGGCGCTACGACCTGGCGCCGGTTCAGGTCAAGCCGGAGGAACCACGCCCGCGCAACGTGACGCTCTATCCGGGGCGAGGCGGCACGATCCGGTTGACCAGCCGGGCCAAATCGGACCCACCGGCCACGAGGTAGCCACGGAGCCGGGACGCCTACGCGCTGGCAGAGTCGCGCTCGGGCGTCCGGCTCGCACCGGCCAGGCCGGCGGTGGGCTGCTGCTCGGCGTCGGCCAGATGCAGCTCGACCGGCGCCGGCTGGCGGCGGATCATCACCACGGTGCGATCGTCGTCCTGCTCGGTCGGCACCCGCTCGATCAGATAGCGGGCTACGCCGACCCAGTTGTCCCGGGCGGCGAGCAGTTCGGCGCTCTCCTTGAATCGCAGCGTGCCGGCGTCCAGGTCACGGGTGCGATCCTCGATCACCCCGTCGGTGTAGAGGAACAGCGCCTCACCCGGCCGCAGGATGTCCCGGTCCGCGGCGCCGGCCAGATCGGGCAGCACGCCGAGCACGGTGCCGCTGGCCCGGCTGACGCGCCAGGGCGGCGCCTGGTCGGGTTGGAAATGCATCGCCGGTGGGTGGCCGGCGACCCGAACCTCGTAGTCGCCGGAATCCAGGTTGAGACAGACGTAGATGGCCGAGGCGAAGCCCAGCGACCACTGCTGCCGGGTCAGGTAGTCGTTGGCGGCGGCCAGGAACTCCTCCGGCGGTACCGCCCCGAGCAGGCCGCCGACCGCCCCGGACAACAGCAGTGAACGGGGGCCGGCGGTGATCCCGCTACCGGAGACGTCGACCACGGCCAGGTGCAGGATCCGCTCGTCGCCGTTGCAGACGATCCGGTTGGACACGAAGTCACCGGAGATGGCGGCGCCGAAGGCCGGGCGTTGTTGGATCTCGATCGTCCAGCCGTCGGGAATCGCCGGCAACTGGTTCTGCACCAGCAGGCGCTCCCGGATCAGGCCGATGACGGTCTCGGCGCTGACCTCCCGCAAGCCCAGTGCGTCCCGCCGTCGAGCCTGCAGGACGCCGACCAGACCGGTCGCCGCGATCATCACGAATCCGGAGATGGACAGTTGGCTCTCGTTGAGACCGTGCACGGAGAAGACGACCACGAGGCAGCCGGCCACGACCGCCAGCTCGATCAGCATGCCGACCATGGACAGGATCAGCGAGGACAGCACCACGACGATGATGACGACGCCGGCGACCTTGATCTCGGTGTTGTTGTCGATGATCGACAATGCCGTGCCGAAGATCAGCGCGGCTATGCCCAGCACCAGGGCAACCCGCTGGGTCGGCCGTTCCCGTCGGGGAAGGAGCCGTCGGAGGTTGCGGACGAGGCCAGCGCGCATGGTGAGGCCAAACTACCCTGTGGAATCACTCACGTTGTAGACACCGAGAAACTTGATCACCACGACTTCGTCCATTTCCGGCATATGGCATAAAGGAAGTACCGATGCGGATGGAAATACTCCGATGACAGGCGCAGCCAACCGGCGCCGACGCCGGGCACAGCGGCCCGCCGGTCCCCCGCTCGTCGTGGCCGACGCGGCCGGCGTCCCGGCTGATGCTGTGGTCGAAACGCGAGCACCCGAGGCCGCATCAGCCCCGACGGCCGCCGCTCGGACGCCGTCCGCGGGAAAAGGCCGAGCCAAGTCCAGTCGACGCAACGAGGACCGCGGCTGGCGGGATCTGGTCGGCAATTCCCCGTCCCAGCTCGGAGTCAGCGGAGCGCTGCGGGCCCGGGATGTTGCCCGGCCGGACGAGGACGACCTGG
>CAZZZW010000418.1:0-3389 GCA_964658795.1 Phormidium nigroviride PCC 7112 | reverse complement strand
CTGGTCGTCCCGGCGCACCCGGTCGTCCGGGTGCCGGCGCTGGTCGTCCCGGCGGTCCGGGTGGTGCCGGTCGCCCGGGTGGCGGCGGTGGCGGCGGTAACTACCGTGGCTCCGGCCCCGGTGGCGGTTTCCGTGGTGGTCCCGGCGGCGGCGGCCCCGGTGGCGCGCCCGGCGGCGGCGGGGGCTTCCGGCCCGGTGCCGGCGGTCGTGGTCGCGGTGGCGGTACCGCCGGCGCGTTCGGTCGCGGTGGTGGCCGTCCGGTCCGAGGCAAGAAGAGCAAGAAGCAGCGTAGGCAAGAGTTCGACAACATGTCGGCCCCGTCGCTGGGCGGCGTGCAGGTTCCCCGTGGCAACGGCGATGTCGTCCGGCTGCCGCGTGGTGCTTCGCTGTCCGACTTCGCCGACAAGATCAACACCGAGGCCGCGTCGCTGGTGCAGATCATGTTCCACCTCGGCGAGATGGTCACCGCGACCCAGTCGGTGAACGAAGAGACGCTGCAGCTGCTCGGTGCCGAACTGAACTACACGGTTCAGGTCGTCAGCCCCGAGGACGAGGATCGCGAACTGCTCGACTCCTTCGACCTGACCTTCGGAGCTGACGAGGGTGCCGAGGCCGACCTGATCGCCCGGCCGCCGGTGGTGACCGTCATGGGTCACGTCGACCACGGTAAGACCCGGCTGCTCGACGCGATTCGCAAGTCGAACGTGCTGGCCGGCGAAGCCGGTGGAATCACCCAGCACATCGGCGCATACCAGGTGCACGTGGATCACGACGGCACCGACCGGGCGGTCACCTTCATCGACACCCCGGGTCACGAGGCGTTCACCGCCATGCGGGCCCGCGGTGCCTCGACCACCGACATCGTCGTGCTGGTCGTGGCGGCCGATGACGGCGTGATGCCGCAGACGATCGAGGCGCTCAACCATGCCCAGGCCGCTGATGTGCCGGTCGTGGTCGCGGTGAACAAGATCGACAAGGAGGACGCCAACCCGTCCAAGGTGCGCCAGCAGCTCACCGAATACGGGCTGGTCGCTGAGGAGTACGGCGGCGACACGCTGTTCGTCGACGTCTCGGCCCGGTCGAACCTGAACATCGACGGTCTGCTCGAGGGCATCCTGCTGACCGCGGACGCCGCCCTGGACCTGCGCGCCAACCCGGACCAGGATGCCCAGGGCATCGCGATCGAGGCTCACCTCGACCGGGGCCGTGGTCCGGTGGCGACCGTGCTGGTTCAGCGCGGAACCCTGCGGGTCGGGGATTCGATCGTGGCCGGCGATGCGTTCGGTCGCGTCCGGGCGATGCTCGATGACGACGGCAACAACGTCGACCAGGCCGGACCGGGTACCCCGGTCATGGTGTTGGGTCTGACGTCAGTGCCCGGCGCGGGCGACTCCTTCATCGTGGTCGAGGAGGACCGGATCGCTCGGCAGATCGCCGATCGCCGTTCGGCCCGTGAGCGCAACGCTCAGCTGGCCTCGACCCGGCGCCGGATCTCGCTGGACGACCTGGACAAGGCACTCGCCGCCGGTGAGGTTCAGCAGCTGAACCTCATCATCAAGGGTGACGTGTCCGGTTCGGTGGAGGCGCTGGAGGACTCGCTGCTCAAGATCGAGATCGGTGAGGGTAACGACGAGGTGTCGTTGCGGGTCATCGGTCGTGGTGTCGGTGCGATCACCGAGAACGACATCAACCTGGCGATCGCCTCGGACGCTGTCGTGATCGGCTTCAACGTCCGGCCCGAGGGCAAGGCGCGGGAAGCGGCCGAACGCGAAGGCGTGGATGTCCGGTACTACACGGTCATCTACCAGGCGATCGACGAGATTGAGGCCGCCCTCAAGGGCATGCTCAAGCCCGAGTTCGAAGAGGTGCAGCTCGGTACGGCCGAGGTCCGCGAGGTCTTCCGGGTGCCGAAGATCGGCAACGTGGCCGGCTCGATCGTGCGCAGTGGCACGATTCGCCGGAACTCGAAGGCTCGGTTGGTCCGCGACGGCATTGTCGTCAACGACAGCCTGACCGTCGAGTCGCTGCGTCGGTTCAAGGATGACGCGACCGAGGTCCGTGATGGCTTCGAGTGCGGTATCGGGCTCGGCTCGTTCAACGACATCAAGGTCGGCGACGAGATCGAGACCTACGAGATGCGCGAGAAGCCGCGCGGCTAGGACGTCGAACGGGGTCGGTCTGCTTCGGCGGGCCGGCCCCGTTTTTCTCGCCCGGCATGGATTGATTTCAGTACGGAACAGAAAGGGGATTGCCATGTCAGACTCGCCCCGCTCGCGGCGGCTGGCCGGTCGGATCCGGCAGATCGTGGCGTCCTATATCGAGAACCAGATCAAGGACCCGCGGCTGGGCATGGTGACCGTGACCGACGTCCGGATGACTGGCGACCTGCACGACGCCACGATCTTCTACACCGTCTACGGCACCGAACTGGAGCGGACCGAATCGGCCGAGGCGCTCGAAGCGGCCCGCGGCCAGATCCGGACCGAGGTAGGCCGGCAGACCGGGGTCAAGTTCACCCCGACGATCGCGTTCATCCTGGATGAGCTGCCGGAATCGGCCAAGCACATCGACGATCTGCTGGCCGTGGCTCGGCAGGCCGACGCCCAGGTCGAGCAGGTTCGCGCTCAGGCGGCCTACGCCGGCGACGAGGACCCGTACCGCAAGCCGCGGGTGATCGAGGACGAGGACGACGACTGAGCCCGATGGAGCTTCGCCTCCGGGGGCTCCCATGCTCGGCCATCGATTCGGCCGCTGGTGACCGGCCAGGGCCGGGTTGGGGCTGATTCTGCGGGGATACGTCGATCGGGCTGCTGTGTGCCGACTTTCGCTAGCCACAGGCCGATGGCGGGGTGAGGTAGCTGATGCCGAACCTGGAACCGCCGAGGCCAACCGCCAGGTGACCGTTGATCGGCGCGATGCCGACGATCGTCGTGTCGTCCACCACCGAGGTGCTTGCCCGGATCGCGCCGGTCTGCGGATCGGCGCAGGCGATCTCGGTCCTGCCCGCCACCCAGGTCGTGTTCTCGGCCACCGTGAAGGTCGGCGGCACGCCCCCGCCGCCGGCAGCGATGACGCGCTGCTTCCTCAGGTCGAAGCCAGGAGCGAAATAGACGCTGGCCGCCATGCCCGCCGACTCCGAGAACCACAGCCCCGATCCGGTTGCGCCGAGCGCCGCGATGACCTTGCCGCCGGGGGCCTTCTGATCGTCCAACAGGTGCAGTGAAGGTCGCAGATCGAGCGAAGCCACCTTGACCACGGGGTCTTGGTGGGCCACGAACAGCGTTGCGTTGTCAGGGGAAAACGCGATGGCGGTGATCCGGCCGCTGACCGTCTGCTCGGAGCCTTCCGTTGGATGCTGGGCGTCGAAGACTGCATGCTGGGCGTCGAAG
>CAZZZW010000417.1:0-3391 GCA_964658795.1 Phormidium nigroviride PCC 7112 | reverse complement strand
ATCCCGAGCCGGGTAGCGGGTCGCCGCCAGCTGCGGTCGGCGGCTGAGGCGCTCGCTGATCGGCCGAGCCACCCGTTGATCGGCCAACTCTCCGGGTTGATATAGAACGCCTGTAGGACTGCCTGAACTACTGAGGCCAGCATCGTCTAACGGCCCGAGCTGTACTCACCCGGGCAGTCAGGACCGGCATCGTGTCGCGGCCCAGCCGAATTCATCGTGAAGTGTTAGTCGTCGTATACGACCGGGGCAGTGTGAGCCCCTCCCGAGTCGCCGGCGCGGCGGCCGACCTCGAGTGCGACGTCGTCTTCGTCGCGTCCGGCTCCGAGCACTCGCGTCAGATGCTCGACGTGCTGGCCCTGTTCGGCCGGGTCGTCGATGCTGCCATGCTCGACTGGACCGAGCTGGTCCGAGCCCTAGAGCAGGTGCGGCCCACGGGCATCATCACCTTCAGCGAGTACCAGCTCGGTCCGACGGCGTTGCTGGCGGCCGAGCTGGGACTCGCTCATCACGCTCCCGAGGACATCCCGGCAATCACCCGGAAGGACGAGCAGCGCCGCCGGTTCGCCGCGGCCGACATCGATGGTCCCCGCTTCCACCCGGTTTCTCAGCTCAGCGACATCGGGCCGGCGGTGGCCCAGGTCGGGATGCCGGCGATCGTCAAGCCCGTCGTCGGTGCATCCAGTCGGCACACCGCCTCCGTGACCACCGAGGCCGAGGCCACCGCCCTGCTGACCGGGTTCCTCGAGACCGAGGACTCGATGCTGCTCGAGGAACTGCTGGTCGGCCGCCCCACACCAGGTCCGTGGGGCGACTACATCGCCGTCGACTGTGTTGCCGTGGACGGTGACGTGGCGCCCCTGTTCGTCACCAGCAAGTTCGCCGTGGCCCCGCCCTATCGCGAGCGCGGTGGCTACGGTGCCCGTTCGGTCGTCGGGGACGCCGACGTCAAGGAAGTGCAAGACCTGGCCTGCCGCGCGGTGAAGGCGCTGAACATCCGCCACGGGATCGCCGACGTCGAGGTGAAGCTCACGGCGGACGGGCCGCGCGTGATCGAGGTGAACGGCCGCCTCGGGGGCTGGGTGGACGACCTGGCGATGCGATCCGCGGCCGCCGACCCGGTCGACATCGCCATCCGGGTAGCGCTCGGGCGCGCGGTCGAGGTCCGGCCGGTGCCGGATGGCCCGATCGCCTTCCACTACCTGTGCGTGCCGCCGATCGACGCCGTCGCGGTTCGGAGGATCCACGACCGGGCCCAGTTGTCCCGGCTACCCCACGTCGAGCGGGTCGCGGTGATGGCCCGGCCCGGCAGCTCGGCCGACTGGCGCCTCGGTGCCCCGACCACGGTGGCCGCCGTGCTCGGCACCACCGATAACCACGACCAACTGGCGGACGTGGTCGCCGCCATCGAGAGTGTGGATTGGATCGAATATGACTGAGACCGCCGCCCCCGTGGCCCGGCCCGGCCAACCCGGCCTGGCCGAGGTCGAGTTGGTGATCTTCGATCTCGACGGCGTACTCATCGACGTCCAGCAGGCCGAGGACGGGGCGCTAGCGCTGCTGGCCGAGCGGATGGGGCTGCGGTTGGGGCGAGCCGAGTACACCGAGATGTTCTCGGGTCGCCAGCTGCAGGCCTGCATCAACCTCATCGAGGCGCGGACCGGCTCGCCCGCCCCGGCCGACGCGGTGGCGTTCGTGCGGGCCAGTTGTGCCCGCCTCATCGGCCCGGTGCTGGAACCGGTCGACGGCGTTCGTGAGGCGCTGGCGGCGATCGATGTGACCACGTGCGTGGCGTCCAACAGCCCGCCCGAGATCATCCGCGACCGTCTCAGCGCAGCCGGGATCGATGCTCATTTCGGGGGACGGACCTACTCCGCCTACACCGTCAACGCCTGGAAGCCGGATCCGGAGTTGTTCCGCTGGGCCGCGACCGATCTGGGCGCCGATCCGGCCCGCACGATCGTCATCGAGGACAGCGCGGTCGGCGTGATCGCGGCCCGCGCCGCCGGCATGCGCGCGTTCCAGTTCTGTGGCTCGGGGGCCATGCCCCACCCGTCGGCCACCCTGACGTTCGACACCATGGCCGCCCTGCCGGGACTGATCGGGGTCACGGCATGACCGACGTCGGTGCGGTGGGCGCGAACGACCCACGCCCCGGTTCGACCGGCCGTGACGACCCGGTGCGCCGAGTCCAGGTGATCGGGGCCGGCGACATCGGCCGGCGGGTGTTCGAGGGACTGGCCCAGTCCGATAGCTCGCGTGCCGTCGAGTTGGTGGGGCGGGATCCCGAGCGCACGCTGCGGGCGGCGAACCTGACCCGGTTCTCAAGTCTGCAGCGCGGCTACTCGGCCCGGATCAGCCATGCGGTGACGGACCTGTTCGATGTGTCGCGGACCGCCGAGCAGATCGCAGCCTTCGATCCGGACGTCATCTTCCTGGCGGCGAGCCTGCAGTCGTGGTGGGTGATCTCCACGCTGCCCCAACCGGCCCACGAGGCGCTGAGTGCCGCCCATTTCGGGCCCTGGCTGCCGATGCACCTGGTCCCGGTGCGCAAGGCCATGGAAGCGATTCGGCTGTCCGGTAGCGGGGCCGTCGTCGTCAATGCGGCCTTCCCCGACGCGGTCCATCCGGCGTTGGCCGCGATCGGGCTGGCGCCGGACATCGGCATCGGCAACGTGGCCAACAACGTGCCCGGTATCCGGGTCGCCGCCGCCGAACAACTCGGCGCCGACCCGGCCGAGATCGACGTCCGGCTGATCGCCTACCACTACGTCTCGCACCGGCTGTCCCGCGCCGGGAACGCGGGTACGGCCGGGATGGGGTTGCGGGTGTTGCGCGCGAACGAGGACCTCACCGACCGGATCGACCTGCCGGCGTTGCTGACCAGCCTGCCCGGCCGGTATCGGCGGACCGGCGGCCTGGCCGGCCAGGGGATGACGGCCGCCTCCGCGCTCAGCGTGCTCGAGCCCCTGCTCGACGGCCGGGACGCCCTGGTCCACGCCCCGGGGCCGCTCGGACTGGCCGGTGGCTATCCGGTCGCGATCGAGGGCGGCAAGATCACACTCGCGCTGCCGCCGGGGATGACCGAGCGCGAGGCGCTCCAGATCAACCTGAGCGGGCAGAGCCACGACGGCATCAGCGAGATCTGCCCCGATGGCACGGTGTTGTTCGAGCCGTCGTCGATGCAGGTGCTGACCCGGGAACTGGGTTACCGATGCAACCGGATGCCATTGCCGGAGGTGGCCGGCCGCGCCGCGGAGCTCGCCGAGCGGCTGGCCCGGTACCGCCAGCGGCACTCGGCGTGACCCGGACCGCGCCGGCTGGTGTTCGCCGGCTCGGACGGTGCTGAGCGGGGCCGCCGGGACGGGCGGAGTCATGTCCCGGTTGGCGGCGG
>CAZZZW010000416.1:0-3394 GCA_964658795.1 Phormidium nigroviride PCC 7112 | reverse complement strand
CGCTCGCGGTCCAGGTCGATGTCGAGAACCTCGACCGTGACCTCCTGGCCGACCTCGACAACCTCGCTCGGGTGGTCGATGTGCTTCCAGGACAGCTCGGAAACGTGCACCAGACCGTCGACGCCACCCAGGTCCACGAAGGCACCGAAGTTGACGATGGAGGACACGACACCGGAACGGACCTGACCCTTGGCCAGCTTGTTCAGGAAGTCGCTGCGCACCTCGGACTGGGTCTGCTCCAGCCACGCCCGGCGGGACAGCACCACGTTGTTGCGGTTCTTGTCCAGCTCGATGATCTTGGCCTCGAGCGTCTTGCCGACGTAGGGCTGCAGGTCGCGGACCCGGCGCATCTCGACCAGCGAAGCCGGCAGGAAGCCGCGCAGGCCGATGTCGATGATCAGGCCGCCCTTGACGACCTCGATGACGGTGCCCTCGACGACCTCGTCGCGGTCCTTCTTCTCCTCGATCGTGCCCCAGGCCCGCTCGTACTGAGCGCGCTTCTTGGACAGGATCAGGCGCCCTTCCTTGTCCTCCTTCTGGAGAACCAGGGCCTCGATCTCATCGCCCACGGAAACGACCTCGGACGGGTCGACATCGTGCTTGATGGACAGTTCGCGGGACGGGATGACACCTTCGGTCTTGTAGCCGATGTCGAGCAGGACCTCGTCACGGTCAACCTTGACGATGGTGCCTTCGACGATGTCGCCGTCGTTGAAGTACTTGATGGTCTTGTCGATCGCAGCGAGGAAATCTTCGGCGGTGCCGATGTCGTTGATTGCAACCTGCGGGGCCGTGCGAGTCGGATCGATTGTGGACGTCATGTAGTAGGTAGGTCCTGACAGTTACTAGTACGGGCTGGGCGCCGATCCCGTTTCACCTGTTGCCCGCGCGACATTGATCATGATCCGAACGAGCTGTTGATGAGTGACCTACTCCATGTCGAGGCCACAGACCGGTTCCACGTCAAAGCCTACTCCAGACCATTGCAGGTGCGGAAATCCGGGCTTTCCGTTCATCTGAACGACACCCTGTTGTCAGCTAGTCCCTGACGGGTTCTGGCTGAGGCTGGACGGCGCTAGATTCTCCGACCGTGGGAACTGAATCGGACCTCGGCACGGTCGGGGTCGGCCGGCGGGAACTGGGCCCGGACGAATCCGCCCAGGCCAACCGGCGCTGGTGGGACGCCGACGCGGCGGCCTACCACGCCGAGCACGGCAGCTTCCTCGGCCGCGACGACTTCGTCTGGTGCCCGGAAGGTCTGCACGAGGCCGACGCCGGGCTGCTCGGGGAGGTCGGCGGGCTGGACATCCTCGAGGTCGGTGCCGGTTCGGCGATGTGCTCCCGCTGGCTGGCGGCCCGCGGGGCCCGGCCGGTCGCGTTCGACATCTCGCACCGGATGCTGGCCTTCGGTGGTTCGCCGAGTCGTGCCGACCTCAGCCCGGTGCCGCTCGTGCAAGCGGACGCCCAACGGCTGCCGTTCCGCGACTGCTCGTTCGACCTGGCCTTCAGCGCCTACGGCGCCGTGCCGTTCGTGGCCGACTCGGCCGCGGTGATGGCCGAGGTGGCCCGGGTGCTGCGGCCCGGCGGGCGGTGGGTCTTCTCGGCCAGCCATCCGATCCGGTGGGCCTTTCCGGACTCCCCCGGCCCCGAGGGCCTCACCGCGACCATGTCCTACTTCGACCGCCGGCCCTACGTGGAGTTCGACGACACCGGGCTGGCCACCTACGCCGAGCACCATCGCACTCTGGGCGACCGGGTCCGTGAACTCGTCCGGGCCGGTTTCATTGTGGACGACCTGGTCGAACCGGAATGGCCGGACGGACACGAGCAGGTCTGGGGCGGCTGGTCGCCGCTGCGTGGCCGACTGATCCCCGGTACCGCGATCTACGTGTGCCGGCTCAGCGCAACGTGAACGGGGCCGGCACCGGCAGCTCGACGTTGCGATCGGTGACGGCACCGCGACGCCCGTCCACCGTCGCCGTGCTGGCCGGGTTCTGCCAATCGTTGGCTGACAGTTCTCGCGACAGCGCGGCCAGCGCCAGCGAGCTACTGGGATGTGCTCCGGGCGCGAGCGGGGCGGCGTGGTCGAGAATGGTGCCGTAGATCGACAGGGTGCCGTCGCCGTTGTCGAGCAGCTCGACGATCCGCGACTGCTGTGGCCAGTCCACGTGGGCGGCCGTGTTGACCTCCCAGAAACCACCGGCGATCGCGCTGCCGGCGGCCCGGGCGTACGGGGTGACGCCGTTGCGGTGGGTGTGTCCGTTGACCCACAACACCACGTTGGGAAAACGCAGAAGTAGATCACGGACGGCTGGACCGAGGATGCGTCCGACCCCGGCCGCATTGGTCATCGAGGCGACGGTGTGATGGCTGAAGATCACCACCAGCCTGTCCCGCACCCGATGCTTGACCACGCTGCCGTCGGCGGCCAGGTAGCGGCTGGACACCGCGGTCAGCTGGTCGGTCAGCCAGGCGAGCTGGTCGGCATCGACCGAACCCTCCGAGCCACCGAACGGGTTCACCGTGTCGAGCACGATGCCGCGGACCTCGGCGGCCGCGTCGAAAGCGTAATAGGCCGTGTTCTTCGCGACGTTCTCTGACGTGAATCCGTGCCCGCGCGGGTGCCCGGAGGTCGTGAAATGCTCGGCGATGGTCTCGGCCTTGGACAGCGGGCGCCGGTCCGGATCGGGCGTGACCAGACGCACCGGACCCGAGAACAGCGTGCGCAACGCGGCCGGATCGCCACTCTGCAACCCGGTGGCGAGGGCGACGATGTCGGTGCCGGTCGGCAGGTCGACGATCTTGGCCGGCCCGGTGGCCAGTCCGGCGATCAGGGGTGAGGCCGGCACATTGCCCTGGACCAGGCCGTCGTGGTTGCCGAAGACCGACAGCCACGGCATCCCCAATCCCTCCGCCTGGAACGGCCGGCGGGCCGCGTCCAGCAGACCGGGCACGGTCGGGAATCCATAGACGGAGGTGGGCAGATCAGGATCGGTGCCGGCCGGCGGTCCGTCCGGATGCCAGTAGTGGGGGTCCCATTCGGTGCGGTCGGCGACACCCTCGTACCTGGTCAGGTTGCCCGAATCCGGCCGGACCCGGCCACCGTCGAGCAGGTCGATCTGCCAGCGCACCTCGTTGTACTGGGTGTTGTCGACGTTGTCGCCGGTGCTGACCGCGAAGGCGATCGGCAGCCCGGTGACCGGACCGCGGCGAGCATCGTTCATCGCCCGCACCATCGCGTCAGACACCTGCGCGGTCAGCATCTCGTGCGCCCGGTAGGAACTGTCGAACGGCAGGTAGGCGTGCAGCGGATAGCTCGGGTCGTTGTAGCGGTCCAGGAACTCGACCCGAGCCGGCGACTGGGCGTCGATGACGTGGATGTCGGTCAGCTGAC
>CAZZZW010000415.1:0-3405 GCA_964658795.1 Phormidium nigroviride PCC 7112 | reverse complement strand
GTAGGAGTCACCGTCGAACTTGAACCGGCCGGGGTCGGCCATGGTCTTGCCCGACTGCACGCACAACAGCACCTCATGCGACGGAGCATCCCCCGGGCGGGTGTAGTGCAGGTCGTTGGTGGCGACCAGCGGCAGGCCGAGGTCCTTGCCCAGCTTGAGCAGTCCGTCGCGGACCCGGGTCTCGATGTCGAGGCCGTGGTCCATCAGCTCCAGGAAGAAGTTGTCCTTGCCGAAGATGTCCTGGAACTCGGCAGCACTCCGGCGCGCATTCTCATAGTTGCCGATGCGCAACCAGGTCTGGATCTCACCGGACGGACAGCCGGTGGTGGCGATCAGCCCGCGGGCGTGGTCCTGCAGGATCTCCCGGTCGGCCCGCGGTTTGTAGAAGAAACCTTCCAGGCTGGACCGGGAGGACAGCCGGAACAGGTTGTGCATGCCCTCGGTGGTCTCGGAGAGCAACGTCATGTGGGTGAACGCGCCACCGCCGGAGACGTCGTCGTCGCCACCTTTGTTCCACTTGACCCGGGTCCGGTCGCTGCGATGGGTGTTCGGGGTGAGGTAGGCCTCCATGCCGATGATGGGGTTGACCCCGGCTGCCTTCGCCTGCTTGTAGAAGTCGTAGGCGCCGAAGACGTTGCCGTGGTCGGTCATCGCCAGCGCCGGCATGCCCATCTCGGCGGTGGTGCTGAACAGGTCCTTGAGCCGGGCGGCACCGTCGAGCATCGAGTACTCGGTGTGGTTGTGCAGATGGACGAAGGAGTCGGATGCGCCCGACGGGGAGGCAGAAATGGTCACAACGGTGCCCTCGTTCCTTCGTTCAGGTGGCGCCCATCGATCAGGCTGGCCAGCGGTTTCCGATTCTGCACCCTGGGTCCGACAACGTCATACCGACTCGCCGTGCGTCCGGCCGAGTGGTCACTTCGATGCTCGGATGGTCACTTGAAACCGACCACCGGAGGGTAGAACTGCCCACTCGGATAGGGGTATCAAGCTCAAGTCGAGACTCAGTCCCGGGCTGGTTGTGACAGCATCGATCACATGTCCATCATCAAGATCAACGCCATCACGGTCGAGTCCGGCAGCGGGGACGAGCTGGCCCAGCGGTTCGCTGCCCGGGCCGGTGCCGTCGACGACGCCGACGGCTTCGAGGGATTCGAGCTGCTGCAGCCGACCGACGATCGGACGACCTGGCTGGTGATCACCCGGTGGCGCGACGAGGACGCGTTCAACGCCTGGACCTCGTCACCGTCCTTCGCCCACGGCCACCGGTCGGCCGCCGAACGGGCCGGCGAGCCGGCCGCGAAACCGGTCGGCGTGCACAGCGAGCTCTGGTCCTACACGGTGGCCGGCGGTTCGACCCCGGCGGCATAGCAGGTCTCGACCTCGAGCAACCGCCACCTCCTAGACCGAGTAGTGGCCCCGATCGGCGTCGGCTCCGTCCTCCTAGAACGAGGCCCGGCCACCGAACCGGTCCGGGAGCGCCGCCAGTATCCGGCGACCCGCCGCCGGATTCGACGCGGCGACCCGGACGATCACAGCTCGGCGTCCAGCACGTCCAACGCGTGCTGCAGATCGTCCGGGAACGGCGAGCCGACTTCCAGCCACTCCCCCGTGACCGGGTGGTCGAAGCCGAGGACGCGCGCGTGCAGCCACTGCCGGGTCAGGCCCAGGCGCTTGCTCAGGGCCGGATCGGCGCCGTAGGTCGCATCACCGCAGCACGGATGCCGCAGCGCTGACATGTGCACCCGGATCTGATGGGTCCGGCCGGTCTCCAGCCGTACATCGAGCAGGGACGCGGCCCGGTAGGCCTGCACCGTCTCGTAATGGGTGACGCTGGGCCGGCCGCCGGTCACGACCGCGAACTTCCAGTCCGAGGACGGATGCCGGTCGATCGGGGCATCGATGGTGCCGCTGCTCGGGTCCGGGTGTCCCTGCACCAGAGCCGAATACAGCTTGCGCACCGTGCGCTCCTTGAACGCGCGCTTGAGCGCGGTGTACGCGACCTCACTCTTGGCCACCACCATGGCTCCGGTGGTGCCGGCATCGAGTCGGTGCACGATCCCCTGTCGCTCCGCAGCGCCGGAGGTCGAGGCTCGAATCCCCATCGCCGCCAGCCCTTGCGTCACCGTCGGCCCGGTCCAGCCCATGCTCGGGTGCGCGGCCACGCCCACCGGCTTGTCCACGATCACGATGTCGCCGTCTTCGTAGAGGATGCCCAGGCCCTCGACCGGGGTCGGCGGGGCCGCCGCCAGATCGACCGGTTCGGGAATGGTGATCTCCAACATCGAACCGCCGCGAACCTTCTCCGACCGGGCCGGCGGCCGGAAGTCCAGGCTCACCGCGCCGTCGTCGATCAGGTTGGCCGCCGCAGTCCGGGACAGGCCGAACATCCGCGAGATCGCCACATCGAGTCGCAATCCGTCCAGACCGTCGGGGACCGGCAGCAGCCGTGAGTCAGCCATCGATCGACTCGGACTCGGTCCGGCCGGCCTCGGTCGCCCGTCGGCCCTGCAGATCGATGTTCAGCAGCGACAGCAGGACGGCCAGCACACCACCGATCGTGATGCACGAGTCGGCCAGGTTGAAGGTCGGGAACGTCCAATGATCATTGGGAAAAACGGTGATCCAGTCGACCACGTGGCCCTTGCCCGGGGACGGAGCCCGGAAGAGGCGGTCGGTCAGGTTGCCGAGCGCACCACCGAGCACCAGACCGAGGGCGACCGCCCACCCGACCGAGTGCAGCCGACGGGCGGCCCGGACGATCACGACGACGACTGCCAGCGCGACCAACGTGAGGATGACGGTCATGCCGGTGCCGACGGAAAAGGCCGCCCCCGGGTTGCGGGCCTGCACCAGGTGCAAGGCGCCCCCGAGCAGACTGTCGTCGTCGGTCGGGCTGATCTTGGCCACCACGATGATCTTGCTGATGATGTCGATCGCCAACGCCAGCACGGCCACGACGACGAACAGGACGATCCGCCGGGGACGGGCAGTTTCGGGCGCGGATGAACTCACATCCGACATTGTCTCAAGCTTTCGACGCCGACCCGACCACGGATCGATCGAGCGCTAGTGCCGTTCCTCGCGCGCCTTGCAGTCGGCATCCATCGTCGCCATCGGCAGCGCCTTGAGTCGGGCCTTGGGAATCGGCTTGCCACAGTTCTCGCACATGCCATAGGTGCCTGCGTCGATGCGTTCCAGGGCGTGCTCGATCTGGATCAGCAGATCGTGCCGGTTGTTGGCGATCGACTGCTCCTGCTCGCGCTCGAAGGTCTTGCTGCCAGCATCGGCCTGATCGTCGCCGGCGCCGTCGGTGTGATCCTGCTGCAGGTTGTTGAGGGCCACCATGGACCGGTCGTATTCGAGCTGCATGTCGTTGAACTCGGTCTGCAGTTCGGCCCGGAT
>CAZZZW010000414.1:0-3408 GCA_964658795.1 Phormidium nigroviride PCC 7112 | reverse complement strand
GTGTGGTTGATGCCGTGTGGTTGAGGTAGTCCGCGGCGACGACCCGGTCGACCAGGGGTCGTGGAGATTGAGCACCTCGACGAATGGTCCGGTGAGCCGTCGTGCGGCGGTGGCGTTCATGAAATGGCTCCTTTTGGGTTAGCACTGCTAGCGCTAGCAACGCTAACGAAGCGTCGTCGCTGCGTCAATAGCAGAGCTCGCATTAGTAGCGGTGCTATCATCTGGTATGGCCATCGAGGATCGACGACAACGCGACCGGGACGCCCGGCGCCAGCTGATCGTTGCCACTGCCCGGGTTTTGGCCGAACAGGAGGGCTGGGACGCGTTGACCACGCGCCGGTTGTCCGCCGAGATCGAGTACAGCCAGCCCGTGATCTACAAACACTTCGCGTCGATGGAGGATCTGGTCGAGGCCATCGCCCTTGACGGGTTCAGCGAACTGGCCACGGCCGTGAACGACGCCCGGCGCCAGGCAGCGAACAACGACCAGCTCGGCGCGGTCGCCCGGGCCTACTTCACCTTCGCGGTCGAGAACCCAGCCGTGTACGACGCCATGTTCACCCGCGCCACCCGACTCCGCTTCGGTGATGGGGGCTCGGCCGCCCCGCTGTCCGCGACCTTTCAGGCCGTCAGCGCCGCCGTCGCCACCATCGCCGGCCACCGTGACGTCGAAACGCTCACCGAAGTGCTGTGGGCCGCGCTGCACGGACTCATCACGCTCCAGCGCACCGACCGCGTGCGACCCGGACACGACACCGACCGAATCCAGCTCCTGATCGCCCAATTCAGCGTCACAGAGTCCGCGGATCCAACCGCACAGACGTAAGCGACGCCCACCATGGCAACAGACCACCAAGGCGCCGTTGAGGGTCGTTCGGGTCCCGCCGGCCAAATTCGGCTCGGCGGGGCCACCGCACCACCGCGAATGCCCAGGCAAAACCGTGCCGTAGCCCGGAACGGCTGAGCGTCCGCCGGTCAGGTTCCGACGCTGGTGACGAGCGCCTGCACATAGCGGATGACGTCTGCGTGCCGGGTGATTGAAGGCTCCTCGATCGGGGTGACGGCGTGATAGCCGATCGCTGACCATGCGCACCATCGGACCGGCGCACTCACGCGGCGATCGCTACTCCTCACCTCGTCAGTCGGCGTGCTCCTCGACCGAGCGCGAGTTGGTCAGGGTGAGCGCCCCGAACACTCCGATCACGCCGACGACGATCGCGAGGATGCCGTAGGTGACCCGCTCGCCGTGGAAGAAGGACTGCACCAGCGACGTGCTCCACACGCCGGACGGCAAGTTCTCGGTGACCAGGGCCGCGAGCAACGTGCCGACCAGGGCGGTGCCGATGCTGGTACCGACCTCCTGCGCCGTGTCGTTCAGAGCGGTGCCGATGGAGGTGCGGTTGCTCGGCATCGCATCGACCAGGGCGACGGCGCAGATGGTCATCACGATGCGCAGGCCGACCGTCATGGCGACCATCGCGACGGCGATGGCCAGGTAGCCGTGCTCGACGCCCCAGGCCATCCCGGCCAGCGAGCCGGCCAGGAACACCGCCCCGACCAAGGACGCGATCCGGTGGCCGTACTGCTTGGCCAGCCATTCCGAGAACGGGCTCGCGGCGAGCATGGTCACGATCATGGGCAGGTTCGCCAGGCCGGCCCGGACCGGGCTCCAGCCGTAGGCGTACTGGAAGTGCAGGATCAATCCGAACATCACGCTGGCCATCGCGATCGCCGTCGCGACCTGCGCGATCGTCGCGCCACGGACGGTGCCTCCGGAGAACAAGGTCAGGTCGAGCATCGGCGAGACGCTGCGGCGCTCGTGCCAGACGAAGCCGACGGCGGCCAGCACCGCGCCGATGATCGAGGCCAAGGTGACCGCGGACAGCCAGCCGTGCTGGACCCCGCTGGTGAGCGAGTAGCTGGCCAGACCGATCGTCGCGATGCTGAGGCCGGCCCCGGGCAGGTCCAGCCGGTCCTGGGTCAGGCCGTCCGGCCGGTCCGGGGAGACGCCGAGCCGAACACCGATGCAGGCGATCAGCGCGATCGGAGCGTTGACGACCAGCAGCCATTCCCAGCGCACGTGGGCCAGAGCAGTACCACCCAGCAGCGGGCCGAGCACGAAACCAGCCATACCCACCGTGATCATCACGGTCATCGAACGCATCCGTAGCGCCTTGTCGTCGAAGAGCCGGAAGACCAGGGAGTTGGTGATCGGCGCCATCGCGGCCGCAGCAACACCGAGCGCGGCACGCAGGGCGATCAGTTCGCCGGCGGAGTTGACCGCGACCACGCACAGGCTCAGCAGACCGAACACGGCCAGCCCGACCAGCAGAACTCGTCTGCGTCCGAACCGGTCGGCCACCGAGCCGGCGGTCAGTAACAAGCCGCCGAAGGTCAATGAGTAGGCCCCGGTCACCCACTGCAGGGCGGTGGTGCCGCTGTGCAGGTCCCGGCCGATGGTGGGTAGTGCGATCGACAGCAGCGTGTTGTCGACCATCTCGACGAAGAACGCCAGACACAGGGCGGTCAACGGGATCCAGGCCGCCTTGAGCGAGGAGTAGGTCCGCGTCGGGGCGGCGGTGGTCATGGTGCTCGTCATACGAACCTCCTGGTGAGCGACGGCGTGCGTGGTTGCCGATGAGAACGGCCGGACTACGCACCGATGAAGCTAGGTAGCAGCGCTGTCATGTCGCTTGCATCCCGCCGTCACGCCCGCTGGCACCGTGTCAGGCCCGCCGACGCCGACGCCGACGCCGAGCGTCATGCAACCGTTCGCCGCATCGCTTCCGTTCTAGGGACGTGATCCGATAGGAACAGCGGGAGGCAGCATGCGCATCGGGGTAGTGACGGCTGGACTGGCGGCAACGGCCTCGCTGATCTGGCTCGTGGTGTCGCTCCACCCGCACGGAACCGGACGGGCGGTCGCGTCCCAACCCACCATCACCTCGGTCCGGCCGGCCCCGGCCGCAACCTCAGCAGCCGCGGCCGCGAAGCCGAAACCCACGACCCAGCCCAAGCCCAAGCCCAATGCGTGTGCCGGCAACCAGGGCCGCGAGGTCCTCGTCTCGATCACCCAGCAGCGGGTCTGGCTCTGTGACAACCAGACCACCGATGCCGAATATCCTGTCACTACCGGGCGAAACGGCGACGAGACGCCGACCGGCGACTACGCGGTGCAGGCCCTGACCCGGGACACCACGCTGAACCCGTCCAGCGGCGGTGCGTACCCGGTCCAGTACTGGATCCCCTTCAAGTGGGGGATGTATGGCTTCCACGATGCGTCCTGGCAGCGAATCCCGTTCGGCAGCAAGGCATACGCGACCGATGGCTCCCAGGGCTGCGTCCACATGCGAACCGCGGACATCGCGCGGTTGTTCGACTGGGTCCAGCTCGGCACCCGCGTCCGGG
>CAZZZW010000413.1:0-3464 GCA_964658795.1 Phormidium nigroviride PCC 7112 | reverse complement strand
CGGCTTGGACGACTCGGCGATGCACGCCCGGACCGACTGGGCGCAGGGTTCGGTCGAGCAGGACGGCAACAACATCGTCTATACCGACCTCGGCCCCGCCGACGGACCGGTCATCCTGCTGGTGCACGGCATGGTGTCGGACAGCACGACCTGGACCCGATCGGCCCAGTTGCTGGCTGCTCGCGGCTTCCGGGTGATCGCGCCCGACCTGCTCGGCCATGGCCGGTCCAGCAAGCCTGACCACGGCGGCTACCTGCTGCCGGACTTCTCGGCCAGCCTGCGCGACCTGCTGCTGCAGTTGAACACCGGCCCGGTGACCATGGTCGGGCACTCGCTCGGCGGCGCCATCGTCATGCAGCTGACCCACGATCATCCCGAGCTGGTGCGGCGAATGGTGCTGGTCTCGGCCGGCGGCCTCGGCCGCAAGATCCACCCGGTGTTCCGGGCCGCCACCCTGCCGGCGGCGACCCCGATCTTCCGGCTGGCGTTGAACGAGCGGACCGCGGCCATCCTCAGCCGACGACGGCTGCACCGTTCGCTCCGGCTGTCCGAGGACGTGGTCGCCAACCTCGGCCGGGCCGGCAGCGGCCTGGTCACGCCCAGCGGCCGGTCGGCTTTCTTCCATACCTTGCGGGGTGTTATCGATCGCTCCGGCCAACGCGGTTCGATGCTCGAACTCGGATTGCTACCCCGGTCGCTGCCCACGCTGATCGTCTGGTCGGCCGAGGATCCGATCGTTCCGGTCGAACATGCCTATCAGGCCAGGGCATTCTTGACCAACAGTCGACTCCTGATCGTGGACGGCACCAGCCACCAGCCGCACCACGTGGCGGCCGACCGGTTCGCCGCCGCGGTGGCCGAGTTCATCGCCGAGACCTGACCATCCCTTTCCGGCATAGTGCGGCCACACCTTGCGCGACACGCCGACGTAGTGCGCAAGTTATGGCCGCACAATGGCGCTATACGCGACCGACGTCCAGGCCATCCATGACGCCTTGGCTGCCGACGGCCACACCATCGTCAGCGCTCCGATCGACGGTCCGTTCGGGCGCAGGTTCACCTTGGCCGACCCGGACGGATACCAGATCACATTGCACGATCGCGCATGACTACCAGGCTATTTGGCTTCCGACCAGCGTTCGACGGTGCTGATGTCGGCCACGAACCGCACCTGACAGCCCGGGGGCACCCACCGGTAGGCAGCCTCGGCCAGGCACCGGGCGACCAGCTCGGACACCTCCGCTGCCCGCGAGGCTGGACAATGTACGAGCAGTTCATCGTGCAAACACAGGACGATTCTCGCGTCCAGGGCACGGCCTCGGGCCCGCACCGTCACCGCCCACACCTTGAACAACTCAGCCGCCGCGCCCTGGATCACCGCGTTGCGGGCGTACCGGCCGCGTGCGGACATGGCTGCGCGTTCGGCGTCCGGTTCGAGCCCGGCCGGCGTGGGCCACATCCGTACCAACCGGCCGCCGTAGGTGCGGACGCCGAGCCCGGACCGGCCGGATTCGTAGGCCTGCTTCAGAAAGCGCATCGCGGTCGGGTAGGCCGACTCCATGTTCTTCAACGCCGCCCCGGCCGTACCGGAGGTTTGTCCATACATCGCGGCCAGAACGGCGATCTTGGCCACCGGCCGTTCGACCTTGAGCCGCGCTGCCACCGGGGCGTACAGGTCGGCGTCGGCACTGGCTACGGCCAGTCCTCGATCGCCCGACACCGCCGCCAGCACCCGTGGTTCGATCTGGCCGAGATCGGCCCGGACGAAGACCCGACCCGGGCCGGCGGCGACGGCGGCGCGCAGCTCGGCCGGCAGGTTGTGCAGGCCGGCCGACGCCGTCATCCGACCGGCCGCGCCGTCCGATCCCGTCCAGCTGCCACGCAGTCGATCGTCCGGACCGACGTTGCGGTCCAGCCAGTCGTAGCCGTAGGTGGTGGCGATCCGTTCGGCTTTCCGCCATGACAGCAAAGCATCCAGCGCCGGGTGAGCGCCGCGGAAGTGCTCGAGCCGCCAGGACCGGGTGTCGGGCACGTCGATGCCGATCCGGGCCAGCATGGCCTTGACCGAGCCGGGGCTGCGCAGGTCGTACTCGCCCGTGACGTGGTGCAGCACGTCCCGATCGCGCTTCTCCCGCAACGACTGGGCATCGGCGGCATCGAGTGGTCGCCGGCCGATGAAGGACCCGATCAGCTCCTCGGCCCGGGTCCGGTCGATCGGCAGACCGTCCACTGTCAGCTCCGCGCAGACCTGTTCGGCGACCGACTCCGAGTGCGCGGTGGCGACCGGATTGCCCAATGCCGGCAAGGACTTCAGCCGCCGGAGTTGCAGCTGAGCCGCGGTCAGGGCCAGCGCCGCCCACCGTGCTCGTCGCTGCGGGCTGCGATCCCAGCCGGTCGGCAACCACTCCGGCCGCAGGTGGCCGTCCGGCCGGACCGGGTCCTCCGGATCGGTGCCCTCGTCACCGGTGCTGCCGAGCAGGTCGAGTTGTCCCGAGCCCGGCAGCGAGTGCTCGTCCAAGTCGTGCAGGCTGGCCCAGAGCAGGGCCGGATCGGCGCGCCAGCCGCCGAACAACAACCGGTGCCCGGCGCTGAGTTCCCAGCAGCGAGCGACCCGCAGCCCGCGGTGGGTCAGCCGGACCAGGTCGGCCGGTGACCAGCACACCCAGCGTGGCGCGTAGCGGGATTCCACCGAAGAAAGCTGGTCGAAGTCGATCGTGCCGACCGCGCCACCGGACCAGGCCAGGCCGGCCTGCTCGGTTCCGAGACAGACGGCCAGCAACTCACCCGGTTGGAATCCGGGCAGGTCCGTCATGGCCGCCAGCGGTAGCCGTCCCACCACCGGGTCGAGGCCGGATCGCCCGGGTCGGGGTACCAGCCCGGCGGCGGGTTGTAGTTCCCGTAACCGGCGTAGGGCACGGGTGTGCCTCGTCCGGCGCGGCCGGCCTGGCTGAATCCGATGATCAGCACGACGATGCCACCCAGCACCACCAGCACACCGAGGCCGGCGGTGCTGATCCAGCCGACCGCATGACCGAACGACTCACCCAGGCTCGGCGCCACGATCAGCCGGAGGCCGGCCGGCGCGAGGATCTCGAGGTGGTACTGGCCGGCGGCGTCGGCGTGGAACTTCATGATGTCGACGAAGCTGTCACCGTTGCGGCTGACCGTGTAATGCCCGCCGGTCGAGGTGGGGACGACCGGGGCCCCATTCGGATCGGTCAGGGCCACATCGCCGGGACCGATGGTGGCCGTGGCGAAGTTGGATCCGACGTTGTTGCCGTAGGAGTTGTCCTGCATGATCAAGTTCGTGCCCTTGTGGGCGGTGAGGTCGACCCGGAACGGGACCGTGTAGACCGGGCCGTCGACCGAGTCCACGAAGGCCGTGCCGACGGTCCGGACGATCCCGGTGACGCCGGTGGCGACGGCGGCGATGCCGAGCACCAGCATCAGCACGGCGATGATCT
>CAZZZW010000412.1:0-3464 GCA_964658795.1 Phormidium nigroviride PCC 7112 | reverse complement strand
GCGTGCCGGCACTCGGCCCGGCGTTGCCAACCGTCGGGATCCTCAGGGCTGGCCGCGATGAATCGGGTGAAGTCGCGCTCGGCCTCGGCCAGCAGACCCAGCTCCAGGGCGACACAGCCGCGGTTGAAGAACACGCCGGCGTTGTCGGCCAGTTCGGTGGCGCGGTCCAGATCGGCCAACGCATCCGGCAGCCGCCCTTGTTCGGCCCGCACGGCACCGCGAACCGCCCAGGCTTCGGCCAGCGTGGGGTCGGTGGCCACCGCGTTATCGAGGTAGGCGGTGGCCTCGTCGAGCCGCCCGGCCTCGAAGCGCAGCCGGCCCAGCAGTGCCACCAGATGTGCGTGGCCAGGGCTCAGCCCCAGACCCCGTTGCGCGTCCGCCTCGGCCAGTGCGGCTTCCCCGAGGTCGGCCAGCAGGCCGGCCCGGTTGATCAGGGCGTCCACGTGATCGGGATCCAGTTCCAGGACGTAGTCGAATCCGTCCCGGGCCGCAGCCAGGTCGCCGAGCTCGAACAACAGGTCCGCCCGGTTGTAGAAGACCTCCGGGAACGGTGGGCCGAGTCGGATCGCCTCGTCGTACTCGATCATCGCCTCGGTGGGTCGGCCCAGTTTGCGCAGCAGGTTGCCGGCGTCGAAGTGGTACTCGGGGTAGTTCGGGTCGACCGCGATCACCGCTCGGTAGTCGGCCAGCGATTCCTCCCAGCGGCCCAGACCGGACAGCACCTGCGCCCGGTTGTAACGCAGGACCGAGCGATGCAAGGCATGTTCGTCGGGCTCCAGCGCGACATCGAGCTCGGCCAGCCCGTCGGAAACCAGGGCCAGCGCCGCTTCCGGACGGCGTCGGTGCGCCTCGATCAGCGCCAGCCCGTTCCGGTTGAACACGGTCGTCAGGGCGCGGAGTTTGGGGTCCGGGGCGGTGGATGCGAACGCGATCGCCTGATTGATCCACCCCGTGGCCCGGACGTGGTCGATCCGCTCCGGATCCAGATGCCGGGTGTACAACATTGCCGTGGCGTAGGCCAGTTGCTGGTGATGGCGAGGGCTGGTGCTGTAGAACCGGCCCTCGTCGCAGATCGCTTCGGCTTCCTCGCCCCGGCTGATCGCGGACAGCGAGGTCGGCATCTTGGTGGTGAACTTCCACCACGCGTCGAAGCTGTGCACCGGGTCGGTCAGCCGGCGGCCGGCCGCGCAGGCTTCCAACGTGGCGTCGTAGAAGCCCATCCGCATCGACTGTTCCATCACATGATCCAGCGCGGCGAGACCGGCCGTCGATGCCTCGGTGCCACGGCTGAGGTGAAACGCCAGCGCGCCGAGTCGTACGGTCTCCTCTCGCTCGGCCAGTTCGGCCAACTCCGCCGCCCGGGCGTCGTGCCGCTTTCGACGCTCCGCTTCGGGGAGGGCACGGTAGGCCGCCCGGACCTCGGCGCGATCATCGGTCCCGTCGCTGTCGACGTAGTCCTGGGCAGTCCCGGTGACCGGCACGGAGCTCGCTGCCTCGACCTGACGGCTGAACCGGATCAACGCCGTGGGTAGATCGGCGGCCGGTGGATGGCTCGGGTCCGACGAATCCTGTGCTCGCGGTCGGAACTCCGCTTGACTGGTGACCACGATCGTGAGCACGGCCGGATCGATGCGACGCAGCAGCACCCCGACGAATTCCTGATCGGTGTAGTCGGCGTGATGCAGCTCCTCGATCACCACGCTGCGGCCGAGCGTGCCGGTTTCCCTCAGGGATTCCAGTAGGAACTCGATCACGCCGTGCGCGATGCGCAAGGTTCGAGCGGCGGAGTAGAAGCGCGTCCGTTCGCCCGGGATGGCCAGCGAGGTCAGTGTCTGCGGCGCGGCGGGCACGATGGTCCGCAATTCCGGCGCGACGCTGAGCAGCTCGATCTGATGGCGCGCGAGCAGGGTCTGCTCATCGTGCCCGGCGGGGACCAGCGAGCGCAGCATGCTGCCCGCCGCCGTGTAGGGGCCGCGCAGCCGCCGGTTGGCCGGGATCCGCGGCAGCAGCGGAGTCGGCAGCGCGAGCGCGTCGACGGCGGCCGACCGGTCGGCCCGGGTGGCGCCGGTGACCCAGATGTGTTCGGACATGGACTGGCCTCTCTACGCAAGTTCGGTGGCTGGGGACGGCGGGGCCAGGCGGTCGGCCGCGGGGCGTCCGTGGTCCGCTGCGGCCTGTAGCGTCGCGGTCTGGCGTTGTCTCGCCGCGCGCCGCTGCCGCACGGCCAGGCCGAGCACGATCAGCAGTTCGGCGCTGTTCATGGCGAAGAAGACGATGCTGTCCACCAGGCCACGCCAGCCTTGCGCGCCGCTACCGAACAGGCGCAGCACGGCAGTGACCAGGACGTGGGCCAGGGCGGGCAGCCATCCGACCAGGAAGCTGGTGATCGAGAGCAGGTAGCCCAGCGCCATCAGGTAGGCGTACCAGCGGGCCACGGCTCGATCTCGGGGATGCCAGGTCTGCGGGTCATACCGGAGCGGACGTCCCCGCAGCTGCTGCCACCGGTTCGCCAGTTGCTGCCTGGCTGCGGTGTGCAGGTCGACGCAGCCGAGAACGGTCACCACCAGGTAGAAGATGTCGGTTCGGAGGAAGAAGAAGAACTGCCAGACGAAGCGCATCAAGGTCAGGTACGACAACGACAATGCGATCGCACCGAGCTGATCGATGCTGCCGTCCGGCCCACGTAGCGCTCCGGCCAGGAGGCACAGGGCAGCGCTTGCGCCCAGGTCGGTCATCATGCCGGCCAGGATCGGCAGGTAGCGCTGCCGGCGCGGGACCGCGACCAGGCCGTTCATGTTCGTCTCGAAAACGATGAACTGCAGGCGACGCCCGATCGACAGTGTCGAATGCAGTCCGAGCCGGCGACCGGCCAGCGCATGTGCGGCTTCGTGGATGAGCAACAACGGAATCTGAGCAAGAAACAGTGTCAGGACAAGTACCGACATGTAATGCGTGAAAATCAGATTATGTGGCTTGGGGACAAGATCGGAATTCCGAAACATCGCAGTCACCCACGCTGCGAGCAACACCGCGTAGCTGATCGCTCCCACCGGGGAGAAGACCGCTCGGCCCAGTCGCTGCCAGCGAACGCCACCGAGCTTGCCGGGCTGTTCACCCGGCCGGCGCACAAACCCGAGCTCGTCGAGATCGGCGACGAAATCGGCCACATCGATCGTCTCGCCGTAGGTGTTCTCGAACCAACTCGCAGCCTCGGCGATGCTCGCCCCGTCGATCAGGCGCCGCAGGAGTGCCGCACCTTCGACGGGCAGGACGACGAACTCGCCGACCTCCGGCCGGCCGACGGTGACCTCATCGTCCTCGTCCAGAAATTGCAACGGATGCAGGACCACGCGACCCTGCGGATCGATCAGCGTGACGTGACGCTCGGATCCGGGGGCCAGGTCGGTCATGAGTTTCCCTCTATGGTGATGGGGTATTCAGGCTTTTGTGAACCGGTGGGTCCG
>CAZZZW010000411.1:0-3493 GCA_964658795.1 Phormidium nigroviride PCC 7112 | reverse complement strand
CACGTCACAACAGATGATCGCGCTCGACTGAGCGTGGCGGGTCAGGGGTTCTCGGACGGGCTCTTGGTCAGATCCGGCGTCGCCGCGGTGGACAACGGCGGCACAGCCATCGGCGGAACCTGCGGACTCACCGGGGCGATCGGTACCGCCGGGGCTTCGGCCTCAACCGGAGCGACAGCCGGCGGAGGCGGAGGCGAAGGCGGCGCCACCTTGGCTTCTTCGGCCGCGTTGCGGGCGGCGTCGTCGTCGGTCATGCCCTTCATCTCGGTCTTGAAGATCCGCAACGAGCGGCCGACCGAACGTGACATCTCCGGAAGCTTCTTGTAGCCGCCGAACAGCAACGCGGCGATGATGAGCAGGATGACCCAGTGGGACGGGGACTCAAAACCCATGGTGAAGACTCTCCTAGCTGGCGACGTGCTTCCAGCCTAGCCCGTCCGTGGCGGCCCGGGTTCGGACGGTGTGACGGATCGATCCGAGTCGTAGCGCAGGTCAGACGGTGGCGAATTGTTCGAGGGCAGAGGCCAGGTCGGAGCGGACCCGCGCTTCGATCAGCGTGCCGTCACCGGTGTGATCTTCGGAGTCAACCTCACCCTCGGAGTGGATTCGCGCCACCAGATCTCCGCGCGTGTACGGGATCAGCGCCCGAACCGGCCGATCCGGATGCGGCAGCCGACCGTCGATCAGCTGGATCAGCTCGGCCAGGCCGGCCCCGGTTCGGGCGGACACGAACAGCGCGTCGGGGACCAGGCTGCGCAACCGGATCTGCGTCTCGGCGTCGGCCGAATCCACCTTGTTGAACACGATCTGTTCCGGAACGTCGAGGGCGTCGATATCGGCCAGGACCTCGCGAACGGCCTTGATCTGGGCCTCCGGATCGTCGTCGGAAGCGTCGACGACGTGGACGATCAGATCGGCGGCGGCCACCTCCTCCAGCGTCGAGCGGAACGCCTCGACCAGCTGGTGTGGCAGGTGCCGGACGAAGCCCACGGTGTCGGACAAGGTGTAGACGCGTCCGTCGGCGGTCTCGGTCCGGCGCACGGTCGGGTCCAGGGTGGCGAACAGCGCGTTCTCCACCAGCACGCCGGCGTTGGTCAGCCGGTTCAGCAGCGAGGACTTGCCCGCATTGGTGTAACCGGCCAGCACGACCGCGGGAATCCGGTTACGGTCCCGGCGCGAGCGCTTGAGATCGCGGGAGGTCTTCATCCCGGCGATCTCCTTACGGAGCTTGGCCATTCTCGACGTGATCCGGCGACGGTCGATCTCGAGCTTGGTCTCACCCGGGCCACGGCCACCGATGCCGACGCCGTTCGCGGCCCGACCACCGACCTGACGCGACAGCGACTCTCCCCAGCCTCGCAGCCGCGGCACCAGGTACTGCAGCTGCGCCAGCTCGACCTGGGCCTTACCTTCTCGGCTGCTCGCGTGCTGGGCGAAGATGTCCAGGATCAACGCGGTCCGGTCGACCACCTTGACCTTCACCACCTCTTCCAGCTGACGAAGCTGACCAGGGGCGAGCTCTCCGTCGCAGATGACGGTGTCGGCCCCGGTGGCCACCACGATGTCCCGGAGTTCCTTGGCCTTACCGGAGCCGATGTAGGTCGCCGGGTCCGGTCGATCGCGGCGCTGCACGAGCCCGTCTAGGACCTCGGAGCCGGCCGTCTCGGCCAACCGGGCCAGCTCGTGCAGGGAGTTCTCGGCGTCGGTCAGGGTGCCGGTCGTCCAGACGCCAACGAGGACGACTCGCTCCAGGCGCAGTTGCCGGTATTCGACCTCGGTGACATCGGTGAGTTCGGTCGACAGGCCGGCCACCCGGCGCAGGGCCGCGCGCTCGGAGAGGTCGAAGGAGCCGAGGCTCAGGTCGACCTCGTCGTCGACGTAGCCGTCGTCGCCGGCCGTGTAGTCCAGCACGATCTCGGACTCGTCGTAGTGCTCGTCGTGTTCGGTGCTCTTATGCGCAGTCATTGCATCCATCGTGACAGGCCAACGCCGGGCGTGGCCAAGTAATTTCACCGATTGTGGCCCCGGGCCGGCTGAGATCCGTGCTCATCATCGGTGCGCGTGCACCCAGTCGAGGTCCAGCTCGATGTCGGCCACCAGCACGGCCGGACCGGACAGGGTCAGCTGACCCTCGACCGCACCGACCGTGCAGCGGCCTCCGGGCACGTCGACCTGCCAGGCCTCGGTCAGCTGGCCACCGGCGGCCACCACGGCCACAGCACAGATGCCGGTACCACAGGATCGGGTCTCCCCCACGCCCCGCTCGTGCACCCGCAGCTGTACCTGGTTCGGCCCGGTGCGGACGAAGAACTCGACGTTCTGACCGTCAGGCAGGGCCGGTTCGACCGTGGGGGGCACGCTGAGGTCGAGCTCGTCGAGCTCCTGGGTGGTGGTCAGCTCGACCACGACATGTGGGTTGGGTAGTTCCAGCGCCGCCCCGGTCCACCGACCGGCTACCACTGGCCGTTCAGGCCGGATCACCGGGATGCCCATCCCGACGGTGACAGCTGTGCCGTCGAGACTGACGGGGCGAGGGCCACCTCGGGTGGCCACCACCGCCGCCACGTCGATCAGTCCGGCCCGTTGCAGATACCGGGCGAAGACGCGAACACCGTTGCCGCACATCTCGGCGATCGAACCATCGGCGTTGCGGTAGTCCATGAAGAACTCCGCGCCCTGATCGACCTGCACCAGCACATCGGGTTCGGTGGCCAGCTTGGTACGCACGACGCGCAGCACACCGTCCGCGCCGATGCCGGCATGCCGATCGCACAGCGCTCGAACCAGCGATGCCGACAGCGACAGCGACGCGTCCAGGTCCGGCACCAGGACGAAGTCGTTCTCGGTGCCATGCCCCTTGAGCACGTGCAGTCCGGTCATGTCTTCAGCGTAGGCGAGATCGCGGCCAGGGCCTGCTCGAGCAGATCAGCCGCGGCACCATCGAGCCACTGGATCCGTGGATCACGCCGGAACCAGGATCGCTGGCGGCGCACGAATCGCCAGGTCCCGCGCACGGTGAGCTCGACGGCCTCGGTCAGGTCGCCGACGAGCTCGCCCTGGTCGTCCAGCACGGACAGCAGCTGTTGGTAGCCCAGGGCCTTGGCCGCCGTCGGGCTCGAGCGGAGACCCTGTGGCAACAGCGACCGGACCTCGTCGAGGAAGCCCTGGGCCAGCATCCGATCGACCCGTAACGTGACTCGTTCATCGAGGTCGGCCCGATCCAGACCGACCTGGACGGTGCGATAGATCGATTCGAAGGCTGGCATCCGGGCCAGGAACGGTCGGCCGGTCAACTCGATCACCTCGAGCGCCCGGACGATCCGGCGACCGTTGGTCGGCAGGATCGCCACGGCGGCCGCCGGGTCGAGTTCGGTCAACCGGGCGTGCATCGCAGCCGCGCCCAGCGCATCCAGCTCGGTGTTGAGCCGGGCCCGCAGCTCCGGGGACTCGCCGGGAAAGTCCAGACTGTCCAGTGCGCCGCGCAGGTACAGGC
>CAZZZW010000410.1:0-3510 GCA_964658795.1 Phormidium nigroviride PCC 7112 | reverse complement strand
CCACGCCGCGCCCTGGCCGAACGGCGAGCGAGCGACCACTGCTGCGATTTCAAAGTCGATGTCGGCCTTGGCCTCGGCCAGCAACGGGATCCCGTTGGCCAGCAGTTCCTCGGCCTCCGCCAACGCCGACAGGACCCAGACGCCCTTGCCGTCGTAACCACCGGTGATCGCCTTGACCACCAGGGGCCAACCGACCTGATCACCGAATTCGGCCAGTGCCGCGCTCGGGTCGGCCGCGGCGGTCAGGTCGAGCCAGGCCGGTGCCGGCAGCCCGAGTGCGGTCAGCCGAGCCCGCATCAACGCCTTGTTCTGTGCGTACTGCAACGCATCCGGGCCGGGGAGCACGGTTATCCCGTCGGTGGCCAGCGCTCGCAGATGCTCGTTCGGGACGTGTTCGTGGTCGAAGGTCACCACGTCACAGCCGGCCGCGAACCGGCGCAGATCCTCCAGTGAGCGGTAGTCGCCGATCTCGACATCGGCGGCGACCAGCGCCGCGCCGTCGGCCGGCGAGTCAGCCAGGATCCGCAGCGACTGGCCGAGGGCGATCACGGCCTGGTGGGTCATCCGGGCCAACTGGCCGGCGCCGACCATGCCGACCACGGGCAAACCGGTACGCGAATCCACGCTGAGGAATCTATCGGGTGTGACCGGACAGGCAGCATCCGCACCGCGTCCAGGCGCCGAATGCCCTACCGAGAGAGCCGGCCGACGACACGGTCCACCGAAACCTCACCCGGCCATCCTGTATAACGATCAACCAGCCCGAAGGCGGAGATAGCGTAATGACGGTGAGCGACCCCAAGCTGAGCGTGCAGGCCGGTCCGGCGACCGAGGCCGTGGTCCTGGTGCTGCACGGCGGCCGGGAGGCCAGCACGGCCCCGACCAAGGCCAACCAGCTAGCGGTGATCCGGATGCTGCCGTTCGCGGCCAAGCTCCGCCAGCGCGGCGGCGACCGGGTTGCGGTCGCCCGGCTGCGCTACCGGGTCCGGGGCTGGAACGCCCGGCCGGACGAACTACCCGACCCGGTCCGGGACGCCGAGTGGGCTCTCGATCAGCTCGAGCAACGATTCCCGGGCCGGCCGATCGGGCTGGTCGGGCACTCGATGGGTGGCCGCACCGCACTGCGTGTCGGCGGCCGGGCCGTCGCGGTGGCCGCTTTGGCGCCCTGGTTGACCCGGTCCGACCCCGCTGAGCAGCTGGCCAGCACCCGGGTGCTGCTGATGCACGGCACCGAAGACCGGATGACCAGCCCTCGCCAGACGGCCGATTTCGCCACCCGGCTGGACGGGGCCGGCGCGACGCCGAACCTCGTGCTGGTCACCGGTGAGAAGCACGCGATGCTGCACAAGCCGCGGCTCTGGCACGAGCTGTCCAGCCAGTTCGTACTGTCGGCCGTACTGCCGGGCTTCAGACCATCCGACTGGCCCGGCGCACCGAATGACTGGAGACAAGTTGTGCAGGCAACCGCTCGCATAACCTACTGATCATTCGGCCAGGAAGGTATCGCACATGACCCGACGTCGGATCGCTGTCATCGGCAGCGGCGTTGCCGGGCTGACCGCAGCGTATGTGTTGCAGCAGCAGGACGATGTGACCCTGTACGAGGCGGCCGAACGGCTGGGCGGCCACGCCCACACCCACGACCTGGTCGATCACGACGGCCGCGACGTGCAGGTGGACACCGGCTTCATCGTGCACAACGCTCGGACCTACCCCAACCTGCTGCGGCTCTTCGCCGAACTCCGCGTGGCCACCCAGGAGTCGGAGATGAGCATGTCCATCTCCTGCGCCGGCTGCGGACTCGAATACGCCGGTGCGCTCGGGCTGTCCGGCTTGTTCGCCCGCGCCTCGAATGCCACCAATCCGCGCTTCTTGTACCTGCTGACCGAGGTGAAGCGGTTCCATCGACGGGCCCGGGCAGTGCTTGCCAGCCCGGCCGGCGAGCGGGACCAGACCATGGACGAGTTCTTGGCCGACGGTCGGTTCAGTCGCTACTTCCGATTGCACTTCGTGACCCCGCTGATCTCGGCGGTGTGGTCCTGCGCGCCGTCGGTGGCCGGGCAGTACCCGGCGCGGTATCTGTTCAGCTTCCTGGACAATCACGGCATGCTCAGTGTCACCGGCAGCCCGCAGTGGCGGACCGTCACCGGCGGTTCGGCCCGCTACGTGGAGTTGGCGGCCAAGCAATTGAGCGCGGTGCTGACCTCGACCCCGGTGCGTTCGGTGCGACGGCTGGCTCAGGGCGTGGAGATCCGCGACGATGCCGACAACACCGAGCGCTACGACGCGGTCGTGCTGGCGACCCACCCCAACCAGGCGCTGGCCATGCTGGCCGAACCAACCGTGGCCGAGCAGAGTGTGTTGTCCGCGATCGGCTACACCGTCAATCCAACCTTGCTGCACACCGACGAATCGGTTCTGCCGCGAGCGACCAAGGCGCACGCGTCCTGGAACTACCGGCTGCCCGCCTGCGATGCCGGGGCCGAGACGGTACACGTCAGCTATGACATGAACCGGCTCCAGCGGCTGGACTCCGACACCCACTACCTGGTCACCCTCAACGGCGACGCCGACGTGGCTCCGGACCGGATCATCGACCGGATGATCTATGAACACCCGATCTTCACACCGGATTCGGTCTCGGCCCAGTCCCGGTTGCCGGAGTTGAACGATGGCACGGTGGCCTACGCCGGCGCCTACCACGGGTGGGGCTTCCACGAGGACGGCTGCCGCTCAGGGGTCGAGGCGGCGGCCAGCCTGGGGGTTTCGTGGTGACCACCGCGGTCCTCCCCTCGACTCCTGCTCGGTACGACGTCGAGATCAGCCACCGCCGGCAGGACCCGATCAGTTACGGCTTCGCCCAGCACAGCTCGACCTGGCTGGTGGATCTGGACCGGTTGCCGGTGCTGCCGCGCGGCCTGGGGCGGCTGGTTCGTTTCAGCAGCCAGGACCACCTCGGCGATCCACGAATGTCCCTCCGTCAGAACGTGAACGCCTTTTTGGCCGAGCATGGCCGGCCGGCACCGTATCGAATCCTGATGCTGGCCAACCCGAGGGTGCTGGGCTACGTGTTCAACCCGCTGTCGGTGTTCTACTGCTACGGCGACGACGGCCGGCTCGAATACACCGTGGCCGAGGTCCGCAACACCTACGGCGGTCGCCACACCTACCTGGTCCGGACCGACGACGCCGGACGGGCCGAGACCGACAAGGTCTTCTACGTCTCGCCGTTCTATCCGGTCGACGGTCGCTACACGATGACGTTGCCCGACCCGGCGGACCGCCTCACCGTCACGGTGACGCTGTACCGGGACGGCGAGCGTCCGTTCTCGGCGGTCATGCAAGGAGTTCGCGCCGCCGCGCCGAGCTCGCTGTGGGCGGCACTGCGCTCACCGCTGACCACCCGAGCAGTCATGTTCGGCATCAAACGACACGGAATCACCCTGTTCCTCAAGGGATTGCGGCCGTACCCCAGAAAGAACGGAACGGACGACGCGCAGCCAGAGCGAT
>CAZZZW010000409.1:0-3527 GCA_964658795.1 Phormidium nigroviride PCC 7112 | reverse complement strand
CGGCCGGCGAGGTCACCCTGATCGGCGTTACCAAGTTCTTCCCGGTGTCTGACGCGGTCCTGCTGGCCGAGGCCGGCCTGCCCGACCTGGGGGAGAGCCGTGATCAGGAGGCCGCCACGAAGGTGGCCGAGTTCGCGACGTCGTCCGAGGCGGCCGTTCGCTGGCACTTCATCGGCCGGTTGCAGACCAACAAGGCCCGTTCGGTTGCGCGCTACGCCGATCTGGTGCACAGCGTGGATCGACCAGACCTCGTGACCGCGCTGGCGGCCGGGGCGAACCGGGCCGGACGCGTCCTGTCCGTACTGGTGCAGGCCAATCTCGATCACACTGCCGACGCCGACCAATCGACCGACCGGGGCGGTGTCGCCGGTGAGGACCTGCTGCGGCTGGCCGATCGGGTAGCCGGGACCGCCGACCTGCACCTGGCCGGCGTGATGGCAATCGCTCCGCTGGACAGCAACCCCGACCCGGCGTTCGCCGAGTTGGCCCGGCTGGCCGGCCTGGTTCGCTCCGCCTACCCGGACGCGAGCATCCTGTCGGCCGGTATGAGCGGTGATCTGGAGTCCGCGATCGCACATGGCGCGACACACGTGCGTGTCGGTACGGCGTTGCTCGGCCGTCGCGCGACAAAATTCGGATAGCGTCGGCGCACAGCAAGAGGTAAGCCTTTCAAGTACCGAGGTTTTCCGAAATTTCAGCACCACGGGTCAGCGGTATCAGGGTTTCAGGAGGACGACATGCCAACAGCCTTTCGGAAGATGGGCGTCTACCTCGGTCTGGTCGAGGACGACGACTATGCCGAGGGTGAGTCCTACGGCGCCCTTGCTCGCGACCCGCAGTACCAGCGTCGCGACGGTGGCGCCGAGGTGACCCACGTGCGTGGCGGCTACGCCGAGCCCGCGGCCGTCGAGGCCGAGGTCTACGACGACTACGACGTTGCCTACGAGCAGCCGCCGCAGCGGATCACGACGCTGCACCCGCGGACCTACAACGAGGCCAAGACCATCGGTCTACAGTTCCGCGCCGGCACCCCGGTGATCATGAACCTGTCGGAGATGGACGACTCCGACGCCAAGCGCCTGGTCGACTTCGCCGCTGGGTTGACCTTCGGCCTGCACGGTTCGATCGAACGGGTCACGCCGAAGGTGTTCCTGCTCAGCCCGCACAACGTCTCGGTGACCGCAGCCGACAAGCAGCGGATCGTCGAGGGCGGCTTCTACAACCAGAGCTGAGGTTCGTGCTGAGCCGATCTCCGTACCGGCCGCGTCCGCTGATGCGAGAATAAGTACATGGGTGCGTTCTGGGCTGCGGTGTCACTGGCGTTGATGGTGTTCTTCTTGCTGATCATCGCCCGGCTGATCGCCGAGACAACTCGCGGCTTCGCGCGGTCCTGGCGGCCGGCCGGAGTGGCCGCGATCGCGCTCGAGGTGGTCTACGTGCTGACCGACCCGCCGGTCAAGACGCTCCGACGGATGATTCCGCCGCTGCGGCTGGGCGGTATGTCGATCGACGCCAGCATTCTGGTGCTGCTGCTGATCCTCTGGGTGGCCCGGCTGGTCGTGGACAGCATCGCGATGACCTACGGCCCCCTGTAGCAGAACGAATGACAGCTTGGCCAACCGTCAGGTGAAGCCTTATGGTCACCTCGGCGAGGATTACTTTGGACCTCGTGCGTCACATCAGCACCGTCACTCGCTATCCTCCCTATGCACCCGTTCACAGCGAGTGAGTGCCGGAGCATCGCTGAAGCGCAGCGAGGCTCATACTTGAAGCAGTAGTAGCGAAGCAGTAGTAACGACGTGTAGTACCACCGAAGCAGTAGTAAGACTGACCGAACCGACCTGCTGGTCGGCCTGTGGACAGCAGGTTGACCTTCGAGCGCACATGAGGTGACCCGATGCCGCTGACACCAGCTGAAGTCCACAATGTGGTCTTCAAGAAGCCCCCGATCGGCAAGCGCGGCTACGACGAAGAAGAGGTCGACGCGTTCCTCGACATCATCGAGGTCGAACTGGCCCGGCTGATCGAAGAGAACTCCGACCTCAAGAGCCATTCGAACGGTTCTGCCCCGGCTGCCGCCGCGCCGGTCGACAACAGCGCGCTGAATGCGGCTCAGGCCGAGAACAAGCGGCTGTCGGCCCGTGTCGGTGAGCTCGAGGGCGCCCTCAACCAGGCTCGTCAGCAGCAGGCCGCTCCGGCCGCCGCGGCGGGTGCCGGTGCGGACGCTCAGGCGCTCAACCAGGCCCGGGAGGAGAGCAAGCGGCTGTCCGGTCGCATCGCTGAACTCGAAGCCGCGTTGAACCAGTCCCGGCAGCAGGCCCAACAGGCCCAGCAGGCCGCGCAGCAGGCGCAGCAAGAGGCCGCTGCCGCGAAGTCGGCCGCGCCGGGCGCCGGTGCGGCGCCGGTCGCTGCCGCCGCTGCGGCCGGCGGTGCCGCGGCTCAGCTCGGTCAGGCCGAGCGGGTGCTCGCGCTGGCCCAGCAGGCCGCCGACGAGCAGACCGCTGCCGCCAAGGCCCACCACGAGAAGACCGTGGCCGATGCCAAGGCCCACTTGGAGCGGGTGCAGGGCGAGGCCCGGGCGTTCCACGAGAAGACCGTGAACGAGGCTCAGTCGCGCGCTGACCAATTGGATCGCGAGTCCCGCGCCAAGGCCGCCAACACCGTCCAGGAGGCCGAGCAGCGGGCCAACCAGATCACCACGCAGCTCGAGCAGCGCAAGGCTGCGCTGGAGAAGCGGCTGGAAGAGCTGCGCACCTTCGAGCACGAGTACCGCTCGCGGCTCAAGAGCTACCTGGAGTCGCAGCTGCGCGACCTCGACGCCAGCAGCAACCGGGTCGACGCCGCCTCGGCCGCCGACAAGCAGCCCGAGAAGACCCAGTCCTAGTCCTCGGCATCCTCTCGACGATCTAGAGCGGCGACGTGCAGCTGGTAATCATTCTCCTGCTCGTCGTCGCTCTGGTTTTGCTGGTGCTGGGCCTGATCGGCGGAAACACGACGTTGGCCGTCGTCTCGATCGTGGTCAGCATCCTTGCGGTCGCGGCGATCGTGCGCGGCCGGCGGCAACGCCAGGAACTGGCCGACAAGCGCCGGGCCGAGGCCGCCCAGCAGGAGAAGATCGAGGCCGACAAGGACGAGACCACCCGGGTGCTGGCCGCCGCCACGGCCGAGGCCAGCCGGCGGGCCGCCGCGACCGCGGCCGTCGCCGGGCCGGCCGAACCCGTCGAGGAGCCGGCTGCTGCGACGGCACCGACTGCCGGCACCGACGGGCCCGCGGTGGACCTGGCCAAGTCGGGTGAGAGCCCCGATGCCACCGCTGACCCGGCCGCCGAGGACGAGCCGCCGGCCGCGGACACCATCGCGCCGCTGGGCCGGTTCAGCCAGGCCCGGGTCTGGGTGATCGACGGCCGGCCGCGCTACCACCTGGCCGAGTGCAGCGTGTTGAACGGGCAGGTACCGGAGGCGATCGCGCTGTCACAGGCGGTCGAGGACGGATTCACGCCGTGCGCCCAGTGCGATCCCGACAACAA
>CAZZZW010000408.1:0-3536 GCA_964658795.1 Phormidium nigroviride PCC 7112 | reverse complement strand
GAAGCAACTGGCGGGCTGAGCGCAACCCAGCTGAGCGCCCGGCGGGTTGGTTGAACGCTCACAGAAACGGCGCGGCACATGAAGCTCAGGTACGGTGGCGCGGTGCTTCGAAAGATCGCTTTGTGCGCCCTGCCCGTTCTGCTGGTAGTCACCGCCTGTACCCAGGCCAAGACGCCGGACGCCGCTGGTTCGCAATCGGCCGTCACGTCGATGTCCACCAGCCCGTCGACCTCGTCCGGCGCAAGCACCAGCGGCTCGGGCAGCTCCGGTTCGAGTACACCGACTCCGAGCCGGACGACCAGCACGCCGGCCGCCCCGGCCAAGCCGGTGCACGTCTCGCTGCTGGAGAACGACGGCGGCGTGTACGGCGTCGGCATTCCGATCATCGCCTGGTTCAACATCGCGCCGACCGATGCACACGCCTTCTCCGCCGCAACCAAGGTGACCCAGAACGGCGTCCCGGTCGCAGGTAAGTGGTACTTCGAAACCACCTCGCACGCCGGGTCCGCACTCGAGGCGCACTGGCGTCCGGCCACCTACTGGAAGGGCCACTCCGCGATCCACCTCGACCTGCCGGTCAAGGGTCTGTCGGCCGGCAAGGGCCTGGCCTACGACGACAGCCTGACCCTGGACATGTCCACCGGCACCGCGATCATCTCGACCGTGAGCGCGATCAGCCTGCGGATGTCGGTCACCGTCGACGGCAAGCCGTACGGCACCTTCCCGGTGTCGCTCGGAGCCAACAACACCCCGACGTCGCGGGGCACCAAGGTGATCATGGAGAAGGGCGCCGACATCTCGATGCGCGGCCCGGGCTACTTCGACCCGCATGTGAAGTGGACCCAGCGACTGACCTACGGCGGTGAGTACCTGCACGCCGCACCCTGGAACTGCACCGTCGGGGCCGGTTGCACGGGGCCGGCGAACAACATCGGCCATCTCAGCACCTCCAACGGCTGCACCAACCTGGTCCCGGGGACTGCTCAGCAACTGTTCAACCTGATGAAGATCGGTGACGTCGTCCAGTTCCCGGACGCCAACGGACCGGCGATGACGCTCGGCGCCGGCTACGGCGACTGGAACGTGCCGTGGTCGCAGTGGGTCACCGGCGGCGCGCTCAAGACCACCTGAGCCGACCAGCCTCACCGGTTCAGTGGCCGGCCACTTCCGGCGGTGGCGCAGCTGGCGATCAGCGGTGACCGGGTGGTGTGACCGGGGTGCCGATGTGACCCCCGCCATTGCCATTGCCATTGCCGTTTCCGTTGCCGGTGCTGGATCCCGGTGATCCCGGGGTCTTGCTCGGATTCCGGTTCGGCGGCGGCGCCGTGTACACCGTCGGGGCCACCCCGCTGGACAGGCAGATCGAGATCGTCGCCCCGGGCTCGGCCTGCTGCGGGCCGTAGAAGGCGACGTTGCCGGCCTGGACCTGACTGCCGCAGGCGTAGGGCAGGATCTTGACCTTGAACCCGGCTGAGGTGAGCTGGGTGGTGGCATCGTCGGAGGTCAGGTTCGTCAGCTGCGGCAACTTCTGACCGGGTGCGGAGTCCGGCGTCGGCCAGTCCCAGTGCTGGTTGAGCAGATCCGACTGATAGGCCGCCAGCCAGAACTTGGCCGCCACGGCACCGAAGGTGTCCGAGCCGTCGTTGTTCTCGGTGATCCCCGGTACGTCCTTCACCTGCTGGTTCGGACTGATCGGGTTGACGATGGCCGCTGCCGAGGTCAGCCCCGGGGTCATTCCGACGAACCAGAGCGCTGAGTTCTTGCCGTCGTCCTGCGGCACGCCGTTGACGATGGTGGTGCTGTTGTTGGTACCGGTCTTGGCCGCTACCAACGAACCACCCTGGCCGTACCAGCCACCGAACTGGCCCTCGGCGGTGCCGTAGGTGGAATGGGTGTCGTTGGTCATGATGTTGACCAGCGTCCGGGCGGTGAAGGAGTCGAACTGCCGGCTGCAACCGGGCCGGGCGAACGGGACCGCCTTGCCGTTGAGGTCGGTGACCGCCTTGATCGGCACCGGCGGGCAGAACACGCCGTCGTTGGCCAGGGCCGAGAACGCGCCGGTCTCTTCCAGTACCGACGTCGGCTCCTGGCCCAGGGTGAAGGTCGCCGACTGGTCGTCGATGACGGTCGTGGCGTAGGACTTGCCGGTGCCCGTGCCGTTCTCGAACTTCTCCTGCCGCAGCGCGTTCATGCCCAGGCCGAGGGCGGTGTTGACGATCGGTGAGATGTTGCAGCCGAACACCTCGTCCTCCATCGCGACGAAGTAGGTGTTCGACGACTCCGGCAGCGCGTGATCCAGGGCCAGGGTGTCGTTGTAGCGTCCGGCGTTACCGGCCTTGTACCCGTTTCCGTTGCCGTCCTTCGGGCAGTTCTTGGTGGTGTAGGAGTTGTTCGCGGTGGTCAGCCGGTAATCGGTGGGCACGCCCATCTTCAGAGCCGTCAGGGCGGTGAAGTACTTGTACGTCGAACCGGCGCCGGCGAACGGCTGGGTGAACACCGGGTTCACCGAATAGCCGAGATCGTTCTTCTTCACGCCGTAGTGCAGATCGGTGATCATCGTGGTGACCTCGCCGGTCTGGGGGGTCACCGACGGCATCACCAGGATGTAGCCGTTGGCGTTGCTCGGATTCAGCCCGGTGCCGTTCCAGATGGTGTTCTGGCCCTGGTTCTGCAGGTTCGGATCTATGGTCGTGACGATCTTGAGACCGGCCGTGTTGATCTTCTTCTCCGACAGGCCGCCGGTGTTCTCGAGCCAATTGAGCGCGTAGTCGCAGAAGAAACCGACGTTGAGGATGGCCGGGTTCGAGAACGCGCAGCCACGGGCCGGCACCGACTGCGGAGCCGTCTTGAGCGGCGTCGCCTTGTAGACCTTGTCCTGGGCCGCGGTGATGTACTTCTGGCTGAGCATGTTGTCGATGACCTGATCGCGGCGATCGCGGGCGGCCTGCGGGTGCTCGAACGGGTCGAAGTCGCTAGGTGCCTTGACCAGCCCGACCAGCATCGCGCCCTGGGGGACGGTCAGCTTCGAGGCATCCACGCCGAAGTAGGTCTGCGCCGCGGTCTCGATGCCGTAGGAGTTCTGGCCGAAGAACGCGATGTTCAGGTACTTGGACAGGATCTGGTTCTTGCTGTTCTGCTTCTCCAGCTTGATCGCGCACTGGGCGTCGAGGATCTTGCGGTCGATGTTCTGGTCGACCGCGGCGTCGCGTTCGGCCTGGGTGGTCGCCTCGTAGAAACGGACCTGCTTGACGTACTGCTCGGTCAGGGTCGACGCGCCCTGGGTGTCACCGTTGGAGGTCTTGAGCGCGCCCCGGATCAGGCCGCGCAGGTCGACGCCGTGGTGATTGTAGAAGCGCCGGTCCTCGGTCGCGATCAACGCCTCGATCACTGTTTTGGGAACCTGCCCGAGCGGAATGACCTGGCGGTTCTGGTCGAACAGCGTCGCGATGACGGTCTTGCCGTCGTTGGCGTACATGGTGGTCTTCTGCTGGACCGGCTCCTCGGTGAGGTTGCAGGTCGTGTTCAGAAATTTGTCC
>CAZZZW010000407.1:0-3544 GCA_964658795.1 Phormidium nigroviride PCC 7112 | reverse complement strand
AGCCGTCACCATGTCGGTGCTGACGCAGTGCCGACCGGATCGGGCCACGCCACCGAACCGCGTGCAGGGGCTGACCGCGACGGGTCCGACGATGGCCGTGATCGTGCGCTCGTTCGCACCCAACTGCAGCATCGCCGTGGTTGCCGACGTACCTGCCGGTCACGCGGTCCCGGTGGACCAGCTGGTCGCTCTCGCCGAGGACGACGAAGCCCGTCAGCAGTAGTCGATTACTCGGCGGACAAAGACGATTCCCCGCCACCGGCCGAAGCCGGGGCGGGGATCCGCGACGCGCGACGAGCGGTCAGCCCTTGACGCCACCGGCGGTCAGACCGCTGACGATGCGACGCTGGAACAGCAGCACCACGATGACCAGCGGCACCGTGACCACGAGTCCGGCCGCCATCGTCTGGGTGTAGGGCACGATGTGTGGCCCAGCGGTGAAGTTGGCGATCGCCACCGTCGACGGCGCCACGTTCGTCTTGCTGTTGGACAACACATTGGACAGCAGGAACTCGTTCCACGAGGCCAGGAAGACCAGGATCGCGGTGGTGAACAGCGCCGGCGCGGCAAGCGGGAAGATCACCAGCCGGAAGGCCTGTCCCGGAGTGGCCCCGTCGACCCGGGCCGCTTGCTCCAACTCCCACGGCATATCGGCGAAGAAGCTGGTCAGGGTGTAGACCGCCAGCGGCAACGAGAACGAGATCTGCGGCAGGATCAGCCCCTGGTACGTACCCAACCAACCAAAGTCGGTGAACAACTGGAAGATCGGGGTCAGGATCGCCACGCCGGGGAACATCGAGGCACCGAGGATGCCGGCCAACACGATCCCCTTGCCGCGGAAGGCCAACCGAGCCATGGCATACCCGGCGAAGACGCCGATCACCATGGACACGATGGTCACCACCGCGCCGATGAACAGGCTGTTGACCAGCGAACGGGCGAACGGGTTGATGTTGGAGTTGAAGGCGTACCGGAAGTTCGAGAACGTCAGGTGGCTGAAGAACGGCGTGGTGTCATAGGTGTTGGCGTTGTTGCGGAAGGCCAGCACGACCATCCAGTAGAACGGCAGGAAACACCAGACGACGATCAGCGCCAGCACCACGCCGTTGCCGATCGAGGCCCACTTGAACGGCTCCTTCGGCGGCGGTGGCGGGTTGGTGTCCCTGACCGGAGGCTTCTCGAGAGTCGGAGTACTCATCTCACTTGGCTCCCTTCGCCTGTGCGCCCACGATATTGGCGTTGAACAGCCTCACCATGCCCAGTGCGATGGCGAAGATGATGATGAAGGTGATGGTCGACAGCGCCGACGCGGAGTTCAGGCCGCTGTGCAACTGATTGACCACCAGGATCGACATCGTCGTGGTGCCGCTGGCGCCACCGGTGAGGATGAACGGCAGGTCGAACATCCGCAGCGCGTCCAGCGTCCGGAAGATCACCGCGACCGCCAGGGCCGGCTTGACCAGCGGCAGGGTGATCCGGGTGAACCGCTGCCACGCGCTGGCCCCGTCGACCCGGGCCGACTCGTACAGGTCGGCCGAGATGCCCTGCAAGCCCGCAAGAATCAGCAGCGCGATGAAGGGTGTTGTCTTCCAGGTGTCGGCGATGACGACCGCGAACCGGGCCGGCCATTGCGACGACGTCCAGAGGATATGGGTGCCAAGGACCTTGTTCAGGATGCCCTGCGGGTCGAAGATGACGATCCACAGCTTGGAGGTCACGGCGGTCGGGATCGCCCACGGCACCAGGATGGCGGCCCGGATCAGGCCGCGGCCCCGGAAGGCGCGGTTCATGACCAGGGCGAAGGCCATGCCGATGATCGTCTCGAGCGTGACCGTGACGACCGTGAAGAAGATGGTGACGCCGAACGAGCCCCAGAACTGCGAGCCCAGGGTTCCGGAGGCGCACTTGATGGTGCCGCCACCGGGGGCCGGGCATTGCTGCAGCAACCAGTACTTGTAGTTGGTCAGCCCAACCCAGTGCGTGCTGTTGGAGAAGAAGGCCCCGTTGAGGCCGGGGTCGGATTGGAAGGACGAGTAGATGCCTTTGATGATCGGGTAACCGACCACCAGCGCCAACAGCACGACGGTCGGCGCAACCAGCATGAACGCCAGCCGACCCTCGCCGGTGTTGATCTTGTTTCTCTTGACCGGTTGCGGTGACTTCTCCGCAACCTCCTCCGCACGTTCGGCGGAAGGACCGGCGACTGTCATGGAGCCTCCTCCGGCTGACACACCACGATTTGAACCTTGCCGTATGGGGACGGCGAGGCGGCCCCCAGCGCTGGGCGCCGCCTCGCCTGACTACCTACTTCGTGTCGTGCTGGTGAACCCTTTAGCCCGCCGTGGCCGATTGAATCGCGGACTGGAGGCTGGACAGCGCCGAGGTCGTCGACACCTGTTGCTGCAAGGCGGCGTAGACGTTGGTCTCGATCGCCTTGGTGACGGCCGGGTAGAACGGCGTCACCGGACGCGGGACGGCGGTCTGGATGCTCTGCAGCAGGATCGGCAGGTACGGGAACTTCGCCGTCTCGGTCGGGTCGCTGTACAGGGCGGTCAGGACCGGGGCCAGCGTGCCGACGTTGAGGTCGTTCTTCTGGATGTCCTCGGACTCGATGAACTTCAGGAACTCGAACGCGGTCTGCTTGTGCTTGGAGAACGCACCGATCGCCAGGCTGTGACCGCCAAGGCTGGAGGCACCGTGGCCGTCCGGACCGGGCAGCGGCGCGATGTCGAACTTGCCGGCGACCTTGGAGTCCTTGCCGGCCAGGATCGCATCGGCGTACGGCCAGTTACGCATGAACATCAACTGACCGGCCTCGAAGGCGTTCAGGCTCTGGGTCTCCTGGAAGCCCAGGGCCTCCTTCGGGATGTAGCCCTGCTTGAAGCCGTTGACCAGGAAGTCCAAGCCCTTGGCGGCCGCGGCGGTGTTGACGTCCGGGGTCTTGCCGTCGTCCTTGACGATGACGCCACCGGCAGCGTTGATCGCCTCGGCCGCGTTTACGGTGAGGCCCTCGTAGTTGGCGAACTGGCCGGCGTAGCAACCGGGCTTGGAACCGGTGATGGTGCCGGAGGTCGTCTTGCCCTGGCAGTCGTTGATCAGCTCGTCCCAGGTCGTCGGAGCCTTGCTCACCAGATCCTTGCGGTAGTAGAGCAGGCCACCGTCCGAGGCGTACGGAGCGGCGAACAGGGTGCCGCTGTAGGTCGCGGCCTTGACCGTGGCCGGCAGCAGCGGGCTGGTGTCCAGGGCGTACTTGTCCTTGAGCGGGACGATCCAGTTCTTGGCCGCGAACTCCGCGGTCCACACGACGTCGACGGTGACGACGTCGTAGGTCGAGTCCTTGGACTGGAAGTGCTGTTCGAGGTCGGACAGCTGCTGGTCAGCCTGGTCGGACTGCTGCTTGATCGTGACCTGCTCGTTGGGGTGCGCCTTGTTCCATTGCTGGGCGATGTAAGGCAGCGTGCCGCTGTTGTCCTTACCGGTGACGAAGGTGATCGGGCCGGTGGCGTCCCCACCCACCTTGAACTGCGCCGAGGCTTGCCCGAAG
>CAZZZW010000406.1:0-3546 GCA_964658795.1 Phormidium nigroviride PCC 7112 | reverse complement strand
GACCGCACGCCGGCGTCCGGCCAGCCCCATCGCCTCGGTCCGGCGCGGGTCGGCCACCAGCTCGTTGACCGCGGCGGCCAGACCGGCTTCGAACCCGGCCGCGTCGTCGGCCGAATAGTCGACCAACAGGCCGGTATCGCCCTCGACGACCACGTCCGGGATGCCGCCGACCCGCGAGGCCACCACGGCGGTCTCGCAGGCCATCGCCTCGAGGTTCACGATGCCCTGGGGCTCGTAGATGGACGGGCAGATGAAGATGGTGGCCGCGGTCAGCAACTCGAGCAGCTCCTCGCGGGGCAGCATCTGCTGGATCCAGACCACACCGTCGCGACCGCTCTGCAGTTCGTTCACCAACCCGGTGATCTCGGCGGCCAACTCCGGGGTGTCGGGCGAGCCGGCGCACAGGGCCAGCTGGACGTCCGGGCCGAACCGGGCGGCCGCCCGGACCAGGTGGGCGACGCCCTTCTGCCGGGTGATTCGGCCGACGAACAGCACGATCGGCCGGTCGGGGTCCAATCCGAACCGGGCCAGCGTCGCGCGGCCCGGGACCGGTCGATAGAGCTCGGTGTCGATGCCGTTGGGGATGATGTGCACCCGCTCCGCGGCGATGGCGGGGTAGGCGGTGAGGATGTCGGTCCGCATTCCGGTGCTGACCGCGATCACCGCGTCGGCCGCCTCGTACGCGGTTCGCTCGGCCCAGGACGACAGCCGGTAGCCGCCACCGAGCTGCTCCGCCTTCCAGGGACGCATCGGTTCCAGCGAATGTGCCGTCACCACATGGGGAATGTCGTTCAACGCTGCGGTCAGAAAGCCGGCCAGGTTGGCGTACCAGGTGTGTGAGTGGACCACGTCCGCGTCGCTGATCCGGGCCGCCATCTCGACATCGACCCCGATGGTGCCCAGCGCCGCGTTGGCCCCGACCAGTCCGGGCGGTGTCTGATAGGCATACACGCCAGGCTCATCTCGATCGGCGCCGAACGCGTGCACCTCGACGTCGATGAGCTTGCGGAGCTCGCGAGCCAGGAACTCGATGTGCACCCCCGCCCCTCCGTAGACCTCCGGCGGGTACTCACGACTGATCAGAGCTGCGCGCATGGTTCGAACCTTAGCCCGGTGATCGCCTGCTGTGACAGAGAAGGTGATCGCGTTATGGTTGCCGCATGGCTGCTCCTGTGCGCGTACTCGGCATCGTCCTGGCCGGCGGCGAAGGCAAGCGGCTGTGGCCGCTGACGGCGGACCGGGCCAAACCGGCCGTCCCGTTCGGCGGTAACTACCGGCTGATCGACTTTGTGCTGTCGAACATGGTGAATGCGGGTTTCCTGCGGATCTGCGTGCTGACCCAGTACAAGTCGCACTCCCTCGACCGGCACATCACCCAGACCTGGCGGATGTCGACCGTGCTGGGCAACTACATCACCCCGGTACCGGCCCAGCAGCGGCTCGGGCCGCGCTGGTACACCGGCAGCGCCGACGCCATCCTGCAGTCGATGAACCTGATCACCGACGATCGGCCGGACCACATCGTCGTCTTCGGTGCCGACCACGTGTACCGGATGGACCCGAAGCAGATGCTCGAGCAGCACATCGCCTCCGGGGCCGGAGTCACCGTGGCCGGTATCCGGGTGCCGCGGGAGAGCGCGGACCAGTTCGGCGTGATCGATGCCAGCGCGGACGGCAAAGTCCTGCAGTTCTTGGAAAAGCCGGCGGATCCGCCTGGCCTGCCGGACGACCCGGGCGTCAGTTTCGCCTCGATGGGCAACTACATCTTCACCACCGAGGCCCTGGTCGAGGCGCTGCGCGCTGACGCCGAGGACCCCACCTCGGTGCACGATATGGGCGGCTCGATCATGCCCTGGATGGTCGAGCGCGATCGGGCCTGGGTCTACGACTTCAGCCACAACGACGTGCCCGGCTCGGAAGAGCGTGACCGCGGCTATTGGCGTGACGTGGGAACGATGGATGCCTACTACGACGCCAACATGGATCTGGTCAGCGTCCACCCGATCTTCAACCTGTACAACTCGGCCTGGCCGATCTACACCCATCACCCGCAGTTGCCGCCGGCCAAGTTCGTCGACGGTGGGCTGGCTCAGGAATCCATCGTGGGTGCCGGGGCGATCATCTCCGGCTCGACCGTGCGTGGCAGCGTGCTGTCGCCGAACGTCAATGTTCGCAACGGGGCCTACGTCGAGGGTTCGGTGCTGATGGACAACGTGGTGGTCGGTGAGGGAGCGGTGATCCGGCGCGCGATCCTGGACAAGAACGTGGTCGTCGCGCCCGGTGCGCACATCGGGGTGGACCTCGACGCCGATCGGCGCAAGGGCTACCACGTATCCGACGGGGGAGTGGTGGTGCTGGGCAAGGCCCAGCGCGCCGAGTAGGTGTCGGCGGTCGGTTGGGACATCGATCCCACGGTTGCGTCCTGGCCGGGATTGCCCACCCTGGGAGGGCGAATCACCGCCGACGTCTGCGTGATCGGTCTCGGCGGCAGCGGGCTGGCCGCGGTCGGTGAGCTGCTCCGGCGCGGCCTGTCGGTTGTCGGACTGGACGCCGGACGGGTGGCGGCCGGGGCGGCCGGTCGCAATGGCGGCTTCCTGCTCGGTGGTCCGGCGATCGCCGTGCACCAGGCCGCCGACGGTTGGGGACTCGACACCGCGCTGGCCTTGTATCGAGAAACTCTCGATGAGATAACGGCATTGGCCGACTTGCTCGGGCCTGAGGTGATCCGCCGGGTCGGCTCACTGCGGGTCGCCGGGGTGCCGGGTGCCGCGTTCGACGAGGACGAGACAGCTGATCGGGAGCGGGAACTGGCCGACTGCCACCGGCAGTTCGACGTCATGCGCGCGCACGGGCTGCGGGCCGACTGGTACCAGGGGCCGTTGGGGCAGGGGCTCTTCCTGCCCGATGACGCCGCGATGAACCCGGCCCGGCGGGCCCTCGGGCTGGCTGCGCTCTACCGGACCGAGGCGCGGTTATTCGAGAACACCCCGGTGCTGTCGATCGAAACGGGAGCGGTGACGACGGCTCGGGGCGAGGTGTCGGCCGGTCTGGTCGTCGTCGCGGTGGACGGCCGGCTCGAGGTGATCCTGCCCGAACTGGCCGGCCGGGTCCGCACCACCCGGCTGCAGATGGCCGCGACCGCGCCGGTGCCGCGCCGGCTGGACTGCCCGGTGTACGGCCGGTGGGGTTACGACTACGCCCAGCAGGACGCGGCCGGACGGCTGTACGTCGGCGGCGGCCGGGACCAGGACCTCGACAACGAATGGACGATCTCGAACGAGCCGTCCCCGATCGTGCAGGCCTGGATCGATCGGATCGCGACCCGGTTCGCCGCTGCGCCGGTGACCGTGACCCATCGCTGGGCCGCCTCGGCCGGCTACACCCAGGACGCCCGGCCGATCGTGGCCGAGGTCCGTCCGGGCGTGATCGCGTGCGGCGGCTACAACGGCACCGGCAACATCGTCGGCCCGATCGCCGCCCGGGCCGCGATCGCTCTCGGCCTGGACGCCACCACGCCCGGGGCGTACTTCGCCAGCCGGTGAAGCC
>CAZZZW010000405.1:0-3546 GCA_964658795.1 Phormidium nigroviride PCC 7112 | reverse complement strand
TGATCAACGACTCCTCGACCAAGATCGGCCGGCCGCGGCAGCTGTACACCGGCCCGACCGAGCGGCACTACCCGGTCTAAGCCGTTCGCCATTGTGCGGCCACAACTTGCGCATCGCTCCGGCGTGTCGTGCAAGGTGTGGCCGCACAATGCATTTCCGGACATTGGCCTGATAGACATAGGGCATGTCGCAAACGGTCAAGGGAGTCATCTCCCGCAGCAAGGGTCAGCCGGTCGAGCTCGTCGATGTCATCGTTCCCGACCCGGGTCCGGGCGAGGTCGTGGTCAAGATCCAGGCCTGCGGGGTGTGCCATACCGATCTGCATTATCGCGAGGGCGGCATCAACGACGATTTCCCGTTCCTGCTCGGGCATGAGGCCGCGGGCATCGTCGAATCGGTCGGCGACGACGTCACCGAGGTCGCGCCCGGTGACTTCGTGATCCTGAACTGGCGCGCGGTCTGTGGACAGTGCCGGGCCTGTCTGCGTGGGCGGCCGTGGTACTGCTTCAACACCCACAACGCCAAGCAGAAGATGACCCTGACCGACGGCACCGAACTGTCGCCGGCGCTGGGCATCGGGGCGTTCATCGACAAGACCCTGGTCGCGGCCGGCCAGTGCACCAAGGTCGATCCGCAGGCCCCGGCCACGGTCGCCGGCCTGCTCGGCTGTGGCGTGATGGCCGGTCTCGGTGCCGCGATCAACACCGGGGCGGTCGGGCGCGGTGACTCGGTCGCCGTCATCGGCTGCGGCGGGGTCGGTATGGCCGCTATCGCGGGCGCTAACCTGGCCGGCGCGGCCAAGATCATCGCGGTCGACGTCGACGATCGGAAGCTGGCCAACGCGCGCGAATTCGGAGCGCATGAAACGGTGAACTCGACCGGCACCGATGCGGTCGAGGCGATCCAGGCGGCGACGAACGGCTTCGGTGCCGATGTGGTGATCGACGCCGTCGGCATCCCGGCCACGTACCAGCAGGCCTTCTACGGCCGGGATCTGGCCGGCACCGTGGTCCTGGTCGGCGTGCCGAACCCGGAGGCGATACTCGAACTGCCGCTGATCGATGTGTTCGGTCGCGGTGGCTCGCTCAAGTCGTCCTGGTACGGCGACTGCCTGCCGTCCCGGGACTTTCCGATGCTGATTGATCTGTATCTACAAGGGCGTCTGCCATTGGATCGGTTCGTCACCGAGACCATCGGCATCGGTGACATCGAAGCCGCGTTCGAGAAGATGCACCACGGCGATGTGCTGCGCTCGGTGGTTGTCTTCCAGTGACCGGGCACGGCGGCGACGGACGAGCGCGGGGCGGGGCGAAGTGACAGTCAGCATCCAACAGGCCATCACCTCAGGCACATTCTCTCTCGACGGGGGCACCTGGGCCGTCGACAACAACGTCTGGCTGATCGGTGACGACACCGAGTGTGTGTTGATCGACGCACCGCATGACGCCGGCCCTATTCGCTAATTGATCGGTAATCGTCGGCTGAACGCGATTCTGTGCACCCACGCCCATGACGATCACGTCACCGTTGCCCAGGAGCTGGCCGAGGCCTACGGGGCACCGGTTCGACTACACCCGGACGACGAGGTGCTGTGGCGGCAGACCTACCCTGCCTTCGACTTCACCCCGGTGGCCGAAGGTGAAACGATGTCGGTCGCCGGTGTTGCGGTGCGGGTGCTGCACACGCCCGGGCACTCCCCCGGTGCGGTCTGCTACTACGTCCCAGAACTCGGCGTCGTCTTCACCGGCGACACCCTGTTCAACGGCGGCCCGGGAGCGACCGGGCGGTCGTACTCGAACTTCGACACCATCATCGACTCGATCCGGACGAAGCTGCTGACCCTGCCCCCCGAGACCGCGGTTCGAACCGGGCACGGCGACTCCACCACTATCGGTGAGGAGGCCCCCGATCTGGACGACTGGATCGCCCGCGGCCACTGACCGGCGGGATCACAGCTTTCCTAGCCGATAAGTAGACAACTGGGTACGCTCGATCCCGTGTCCACGCTGTTCGAGTTTCCCAACCCGGTCAACGAGAAGGCGGCCCGTAGCGTCGCCGGTGGGGTTGTCGTGCTGGCCCTGCTCGGTCTGATCCCCGGATTGACCTGGCTGACCATCGTGCTGGCGGTCGGGTTCTGGCTCCGGGTCGCGTCCGGTCCGCGGTTCAGCCCGCTCGGCCAGTTGGCGACCCGGGTCGTCGCGCCTCGCTTCGGACCGGCGAAGCTGGTGCCCGGACCGCCCAAGCGATTCGCCCAGCTCATCGGCGCGAGCATCACGACCGCGGCTGCGATCTGTTTCCTGGCCGGCGCAGTCGGCGCGGCCCAGATCCTGCTGGTGCTCATCGTCATCGCGGCCGGCCTGGAATCGGGCCTGGGACTGTGCCTGGGCTGTGTGATCTTCGGGTATCTGATGCGAGCCGGGTTGATCCCGGCGGAAATCTGCGTGGAGTGCAACAACGTTGGCCTGCGCTACAGCCAGAATGTGTAGGTGACCACCGCTCCGTCCCCGGTTCCCGTCGAAGCCCCATCGAGGCCGGGCAGCTACGGTATCGAGATTCTGCTCGTCCTCGGCGTCTCACTCGGCATCTCGGCGATCAGCTCGTGGATCAACTTCCTCGACATCCAGACCCGGCACGGCGGGTTCAGCCGTGCCGTGGCCACGCTCAACGGCGCGCAGAGTGTCCGGCAGTGGGTGGATCTGTCGTATCAACTGCTCGACATCGTCAACGGGGTGGTGCCGGCGCTGCTCGCCCTCTACCTGCTCTCTCGGGTCCCGATCTCCGACGGCTTCGGTATCGGTCTCGACCGGGTCCGGGTGGGACGGGAGTTCCTGCAGGGCTTCGGGTTCTTCTGCCTGATCGGCATTCCCGGCCTGCTCCTGGTCTACGTCGCACGCAAGTTCGGTATCAACGCCCAGATCGAGGCGTCCGGACTGGCCGACACCTGGTACCGCTACCCGATCCTGGTGCTGAGTGCGATCCAGAACGGTGTGCTCGAAGAGATCGTCATGATCGGCTTCGTGTTGACCCGGCTGCGTCAACTCGACTGGACACCGTGGAAGGCGATCCTGCTGAGCGCGGCAATTCGCGGTTCGTACCACACCTACCAGGGCTTCGGCGCTTTCGTCGGCAACTTCGTCATGGGCGCGATCTTCGGCTGGTGGTTCACCCGCACCCGCCGAGTGCTGCCGCTCGTCATCGCCCACTCGCTGCTCGACATCGCCAGCTTCGTCGGTTACGCGGCCTTGCACGGCCATATCAGCTGGATTTAGTTACCAAATCGCGTTCTGTTCGGTCCCGGCACGTTCGGTCGGCTGGCAGACTGGCGGTTCGTTGCCCGTTCGATGGAGGAAGCTTTCATGACGCAGCCCGCGGCCGGCTGGTACCCCGACCCGGCCGGAAGTCCGGCGCAGCGATGGTGGGACGGCGCCCAGTGGACGGACCAACTGCAGCAGCCCGCGTACCAGGCCGCCCCGACCCAGGCCTCCGAGCGGGCCGGCTACACCATGCCCCCGACGGTGCAACCCGGTTACGGCCAGCAGCCCTACG
>CAZZZW010000404.1:0-3554 GCA_964658795.1 Phormidium nigroviride PCC 7112 | reverse complement strand
GGGCGACCTTTCGAGGATTCCGCGCGCCGGAGCAGCTCGGCTCGATCGATCTTCCCGTTCGCCGTCGTCGGGAGGCGATCAAGGACGAAGTAGGCGATCGGGACCATGTGGGCAGGAAGCTTCGACCGCACGTACGACTCGAGGTCGGCGAGGTCGGCGTCCGGAGCCAGCACGACCCAGGCGAGTAGCTGGGTGACCCCCTCGTAGGGCTCCTGCACGTCCACGAATGCCTGCTTGACACCGGGATGACCGACCACCACGCCGGCGATCTCGTCGGTCTCGACCCGGAAACCACGAATCTTCACCTGACCGTCGCGGCGGCCCTCGAACAGCACCTGACCGCCGGCGGTGCATCGGGCGAGATCGCCGGTCCGATACATCCGGGTACCCGGGACGCCCGACCACGGATCGGGTACGAAACGTTCCGCGGTCAGCCCCGGCCGCGCGAAGTAACCGGTCGCCACGCCGACACCGCCGACGTAGACCTCACCGATGCCGCCGGGGGGCACCCGCCGCTGGGCCTGGTCGACAACGTACATGGTGGTGCCGGGAATCGGACACCCCAGTGGCACCAGTCCGCCGGCCACCCGGGCGCGCAGAATCTCGGCCGAGTTGCCGATGGTGATCTCGGTCGGCCCGTACTCGGATCCGACGTCGACCCCGCCGGCCTCGAACCAGGTATTGGCCAGGCGGTCGGTGAACTTGTCCCCCGCCGAGATGACCATCGACGTCAAGGACGCACGCTGGACCGGTGTGAGCTGGGCGGACAGCAGTTCCAGGTGACCGGGTGCCAACTTGAGGAAGGCATAGGGCGCGCCGGCCATCAGGTCGTCGGCGAAGGACATCACGTCCAGCGGCTGCGCCAGAATGTGCACGGTCCGCCCCTGCAGCAGGCCGGCGAACAGGTTCGGGATGGCCAGGTCGAAGGCGAGCGAGGACACCAGGGCGGTGCCTCCCGGCCGGTCCGCGCCGTACTGGCGCGCGGCCCAGGAGAGGTAATTCGCCACGCCCTCGTAGGTACAGACGACGCCCTTCGGCACACCCGTCGTTCCCGAGGTGTAGATGACGTAGGCGGCGCCGGTCCGGGGCACGGCCAGCCTCGGCATCGGGTCGACGACCTCGAGGCCGGTCAGCGCCGAGACCGTGATGACCGGGGCGTCGGGCGTGCGGCCGTCGAAACCCTCGCTCAGGCGGGCCGCTGAACCATCGGCCACGATGACCAACGCGGGGGCCACGTCGGTGACCATGCCGGCGACGCGGGCCGGGGCGTCGGCGACATTGAGGGGCACGTAGGTCACCCCGGCCCGCAGGCAGGCCAGGATGATCGCCACCAGTTCGATGCCGTTGTCCAGGTAGAGCGCCACCCGCTGCTGCGGCCGAACCAGACTCAGGATGGCGCCTCGGTACTGCTCGGCCGCGGCCTCGAGCTCGGCATAGGTCATCGTCACGGCGCCGAACCGCAGCGCGATCGCCTCCGGTGTGCGGGCCGCCGCCCCCGAAGCCAGGTCACCGAGGTCGAGCAGCTCCGGTGCTGGATCGGGCTCCCATCGGTCGCTCGGTGCGACCGGCGTCGTGGCCAGCGAGGGACGTCCCACGGCCTGAGCGGCGTCTCGGCTGAACGTCTCGAGCAGCCGGGCGTAGTTTCCGAGCATCGTCGCTGCCGCTGCGGGACTCCAGGTGTCGCCCGCGTACTCCAGATACAGGTCGAGACCACCGTCGTCGCGGTCGGAGACCTGGAGGTTGAGATCGAAGCTCGACCCGGGATTGAACAGCTCGACGGTCTCGAGCCGGCAGCCCGGCAGCTCGAGAACGGAGGCGCCGGCCGAGTCCTGCAGATTGAACATCACCGAGGTCAGCGGATTGGCCGTACCGTCTCGGTCGTTGGCGACGAGCTTCACCACGTCGGCGAACGGATACCGGCCGTGCATGAGTGCCTCGAGCAGCCCATCCCAGACGCGATCGACCAGTCCGGTGAACGATTCGTGGTCCCGGACCGGGATGCGCAGGGCGAGGGTGTTGAGGAAGTTGTTGATCGCTCGCTGCGAGGCTTCCGTGTCGCGCAGCGTGCTCGGGACGGCCACGGTCACGTCTCCGCTGTCGACATAGCGCGAGAGCAGCACCACGAAGGCCGAGAGCAGCACGGCGAACGGGGTGGCCGAGGTGGTCTGCGCGAGCTCGCGCAGCCCGGCCATCACCGCCGGCGTGACCTCGTCGGTTGCGTAGGAGTCCGATCTGAGGGGCCGGGCCTCGCTCGGGGCCGTGACCAGGTCGCCCGGAACGGTGAACGGTGCCGCGCCGGCCATGACCGCCGACCAGTACGTCTCGTCGGCGGCGGACCCCGACGGCGCGGGCCGCACGTCCGGCGGCCCGGCCGGCGTCGCGATCGAGCCTGCGGCGGCCGCTCGGTAACAGGCCGCGAAGTCGTTCCAGAACAACTGCCCCGACCAGCCGTCGAAGACACTGTGGTCAAAGGTCGCGCCGAGCCGGAACCGCTCGGGATCCCGTTGCCAGACGACCATCCGGCTGGACTGCCCGATCGTGCTGTCCAGTGGTTGCAGCAACCGGGCCCGGGCCTCGGTCAGGTCGGACCAGTCCTCGACGTCCAGGTCGAGGCCACTCCGGTCGACCTCGATCGCGAATGGTCCCGTCCGGTCGGCGTCGATCCGCGTCGACAGCGCCGGGTGCTGAACTCGGATCGAGTCCCACGCCTGCCGGATCGCGTCGAGCGCCAGCGGACCGTGGACCTCGAAGAGGTACGGGACGAGGAACGCGTCGCCGGGCTCCTCCGCGGTCGATCGCAGGTACCAGATCGAACGCTGCGAAGGCAGCAATTCGTGCCGGGTCGACGCGGTCATCCAGCTACCGCGAGACCGGTAGCACCAACCGCCGGGGAGTTCAGCACACCGGGCTACCTGCCTTGGCGCACGAGCGAGGCCAGCTCACGCGGCGTCGGCTGGGCGAAAAACGTTCGTGGGGCGATCGCCACGCCGAACTCGGCCTCGATCGCGGCGACGACCCGCAACGCTGCGATCGACGCGCCGCCGGCAGCGAAGAAGTTCGTCTCGGCCTCGATGCGCCGGCCCGATCCGATCACCTTGCCGAACAGGTTCGCGATCTCGACCTCGTAGTCTGCGCCGGCCGGCTCCGTCTGAGCTGGTTCTGCCATGTTCGCCTCCCGCTGCGATCGATCGTGAGGACGAGCACCGAGGCGATGCCTCCCTGACCCAGTAAAGCGGGCCAGAACTCCACAATGTATATATTTTCGCCGTCAGGCCGACCCGACATCAGCCAGCGTGGCGGCGAAGGCGGCCAGCAGCGCCTCGATCTCCTCCTCGGTCAGGACGGCGACCGCCCCGATGACCTCGATCCGCAGCCCGCCGGGGCCGTCGGCAACGGTGACCGTCGCGTCGAACTTGGTCGTCGTGGCCGGTATCTCCTCGGCCGTCCAGGTGGCTGCGGTCGACGCGGCCGGTACGGCCACCGAGCCCGGCTCCTCCACGCTGAACATGAGTTGGAAGAGGGGGTTGCGGGACAGGTCGCGGGGCGGGTTGAGC
>CAZZZW010000403.1:0-3558 GCA_964658795.1 Phormidium nigroviride PCC 7112 | reverse complement strand
TCGCGCGCTGGTCCGAGGGCATGCAGGCGGTTTCCGCCGAGGATGTCGATCTGATCCGCCGGTTCGAGACGGCCGGGTGTGCGATCGTGTGGGCGGCCGACATCCCGGTCGTGACCAGCGCCCGCCGGGTCGGCCGGGCGCCCCGGGGTTTCGCCGATCGGCTGATCTCGTTGGGGGAGAGTTGACGTGAACGAGCTGTCGCTGCGTTTCGGTGAACTGGCCGAGCGGGACGTTCCCTTGCCGGGTAAAGGGGAAACCCTGGCCCGCTGGCAGTTCCTGGCCGAGGTCGCGGCCGCCGATCTGGCCCTGGCGAAGCTGGTGGAGAGCCACCTCGACGCGGTGGCCATCCTGCACGAACTCGGGGCCCCCGAGCTGCTCGAGGCGGGCCGGCGCTGGGCCGTGTGGGCGGCCGAACCGCCGGCCGCTCGACTCGAGGTCGATCGCAACGGCCGGTTGTCCGGTGTCAAGGCCTGGTGTTCGGGCGCCGACCTCGTCGGGTACGCCCTGGTCACCGCGTGGACCGATGACGGGCAGCCGCAGTTGGTCGCCGTCGATCTGGGCCAGCCCGGCATCGAGCCCGACCTGAGCGCGTGGCAAGCGGTCGGCATGGGCCGGGTGCTGACGCCCGACCTGCACTTCGACGCCGTCGCCGGCACAGCGATCGGCCGGCCGGGTCAGTACGTCGGTCGCCCGGGGTTCTGGCACGGTGGCGCGGGTATCGCGGCATGTTGGTATGGAGGCGCGCTGCCGCTGGCCCAGGCGATCCGACGGGCACGGCCGAGCCCGCACCGGGACGCGCACCTGGGTGCGGTCGATGTCGCGCTACGTGGCGGCCGGGCCCTGTTGCGAGAACTCGCTGCCGACATCGATCGCCGGCCGTCGATCGGATGCCGGACACCCTGCGGGTCCGTGCGGCCGTCGACTCGATGGCGCGGCTGGTCCTCGATCATGCCGGTCGGGCCATCGGAGCGGGTCCGCTCTGTCGAGATCGGCTGGTGGCCGAGCACTTTGCCGATCTGCCCGTCTTCATCAGGCAAACCCACGCCGAGCGGGATCTTGCCGTGCTGGCCGAGCGGCTGGAGGACGGGGGATGGTCCCTGTGAGCATCGATCCGGCCCGCGCCGATCGCCGGATCAGCGGTGAGGGCACCGATGAGACGTCCTGGCGGGACTGGGCCGGTTGGGCGACGCCCCCGGAGCCGGTCGAGGCCTTCGTCACCGCTCGCCTGGTGGTGGTAGCCCCCCACCCCGACGACGAGGTGCTCGGTGCCGGCGGACTGATGTGGGCGGCTGCGCAGCAGGAGTACCCGGTGCTCGTGGTCGCGGTGACCGACGGCGACGGCAGCCACCCGAACTCGACCCGGTGGCCGGTGGAGGTGCTGCGGGCGCAGCGCCGCTTCGAGCGGGCGAATGCCTTGGCGCAACTGGGGATCAGCGATTTCAGCACGGTGCGAGGTGGCGTGCCGGACGGAGCGATCACCGCGCACATCGACCAGGTCGCCGAGCTGGTCGCCGCACTGGTGGCCGATGGCGACACCGTCGTCACACCATGGCAGTGGGACGGTCATCCCGATCACGAGGCCTGCGCTACCGCGGTGCAGCAGGCGGTCGCCGGCCGCGCGGTGCAAACGTTGCAGACGCCGATCTGGGGTTGGCACTGGGCCACACCGACGCAGTTCCCCGCCCCGGCGCGACTGTTCGCGCTCGGTTCGGAGGCCCGGCTGGCCAAGGAACGCGCGGTCGCGGAATACCGCTCGCAGTTGGAGCCCGATCCGAGCACCGGGGCCGAACCGATCCTGCCGACCTGGGCGCTGGCCCGGCTTATCCGCGATGTCGAGGTGTACTTCGATGCCTGAGCAGGATCTCGACTACGTCGAGCAGATGTACCGATCAGCCGATGATCCCTGGCGAATCTCGACCGGTCGCTATGAGGAGCGTAAACGGGAGATCCTGCTCGCGTGCCTGCCGGAGCGGCGGTACCAGCGCATCTTCGAGCCCGGCTGCGCGGCCGGTGAACTGACCGCCCAGCTGATCCGACGAGGCGAGCACGTCGTCGCCGCCGACGTGTCCGAGCGCGCGGTGAAGCTGGCCCAGGACCGTGTGCCGTCGGCCGACGTCCGCTGCTTGCACACCCCGCAAGCGTGGCCGGAGGGGCGGTTCGACCTGATCGTGCTCAGCGAGTTCGGCTACTACCTTCCCGCAGAACACTGGCGATTGTTGATCCAACGCACGGTCGAAAGCCTGGCCGAGCCGTGGACGGTCATCGCCTGCCATTGGAAACATGCCTTTGACCGCAGGCTGAACGAGACCGACTGGCTGCATGACGAGCTGGCCGCGGCCCTGCCCGGACGCACCGTGACCCGGCTCGAGGACGAGGATTTCCGGCTCGATGTCTGGTCCTCGGTGACGCCCTCGTTGGCTGAGCGGGACGACCGCTGAGGCCGGCACCCGTCCGAGGCCACGGTGCTCGTCGCCCACGACGAGGTGACCAGTTCGACGGCTGGGATCAGGCCGACCGGGACACGTAGATCTCCATCTGCAGCGTTAGCACCGTCGTCTGCTCAGCAACCAACCGCCCGGCCAGGACGACTAGGGATCGTGTCGGCTGCACCGGCCGATTCTCCACCACCGTCACGGTGGCCAGCAGGTCCTGACCGGGCGTCACCGGACTCAGGAACTCTAGGTCGCGGATCCGCCGACCGGCGATCACGGCCCAGTGCTGGAAGGCACCGAGGACGGCCAGTCGCTGGAAGACCGCCAGGCTGTAGGCACCACTGGCGATCACCCGCCCGAAGATGGTGCCGGCCGCAGCCACCGCGTCGACGTGGAAGGACTGTGGATCCCAGCGCCGCGCGAATTCGAGCATCTCGGCCTCCTCGACCCGGAAGCGGCCGAGGGTGATGGTCTCGCCGACGACGAGGTCATCGGCGTATCGCGTTTGTGCTGACGTCACAAGCCAGATCATCTCAGGTGCCGAACTCGCCCGGTGCCCGGGTGCTCAGTCGGAGACGGTGAGATAGAGCTTGCGCACGGTCGAACGGATGGTCCAGCGGGTTCGATCACCCTGGGCCAGCCGGACCAGGGTGCCGGGTCGGAGCTCGATCGACTCACCGTCGGCGAACGCCAGCGTTCCATCACCGCTCAGCACCAGGAAGACCTCGTCCGCCTCGACATCCACGGCCACGCCCGGAGTCATCTGCCACAGGCCGACGCCCGATCCGGCCAGTTCGGCCAGCTGCAGGAGTTCGGCGGTCGGCGTCCCGGCCACGACGTCGGTGCCGGCCGGGATCGATTCGGTCAGGTCCTGCCCGTGAACATCGGCTGAAAGTAGTCTGCGCATCACGAGTCGAAGCCCAGCCCGTATCGGTCCAGAGCGCGCAGCCAGAGGTTGCGCCGGCCCTCGTTGCGGTCGGCGGCGGCCAGGGCGCGGCGGGTGAGCTGGATGCCGGCGTAGGCGAATGGCTCGGGTGGAAAGGGCAACGGCTTGGTGCGAACCATCGCCAGCTCGGTTCGCTCGGTCGGGTCGCCGGCCAGCAGGTCGAGCATGACGTCGGCGCCG
>CAZZZW010000402.1:0-3570 GCA_964658795.1 Phormidium nigroviride PCC 7112 | reverse complement strand
CAATTGCGCTATGCCGGCCCGGCCGATGCGCTGTGGCGGCTGGCGGCGATCGATGCATTCGACCTGACCGGGCCGATCGGCGTGGCGGCCGACATGTCAGGATCGATCGACCACCCGGTGCTGACCGGAGATGCGCGGACGCGACTCGGCCGGGTCGAGGCAGCTCACCAACCGCAATGGCCGATGCCGCCGCTCAGCCTCGGCGGCGGCGAACCGGATCACCGCCGGGCTGACCGCGGAGCCGTCCACCCCGGCGACCACGGGCGCGTCGCCGGCATCGCTGCCGGGACCCAGCACCACCATCGTCGGGATCACGGCGGCGGCGCACAGCTGGGCACCGACCGATGCCTTCACCACCGAGCCGATGCGATGCAGCTGACGTGAGCCGATCACCAGCAACCCGCTGCCCTTACTCTCCGACACCAGCACCGAGACCACATCGCCGGCCACTGCGTTCGCGACGACTGCCGTCTGCGGGGTCAGTCGATTGACGATCTCAAGGGCGCGCCGCAGGTGTTGCTGGGCATCGTGCCGGGCCGCCCACAGGGCGTCCAGCTCCGTGTCGGTCGGCGCCGCGAAGCCGTAGGCGACAACCAGATGCAGTTCGCGCTGACGCTGCCCGGCCTCGGCCAGGGCCGAACGCAGCGCCAGGTTGCTGCCTTCGGTGCCGTTCACTCCAACGGTGACAGGCAGATCCATCACCGCTGGTGATCGGTCGGCACGATGATGACCGGACCGGTGGCATGGTGCAGCGCGCTCAGGTGTATCGAGCCGATACCGGTCAAGGCCGGATGGCGGCTACGACGGCCCAGGATCAACGGGTTCAGGTCACCGGCTCGTTCGAGCAGCCCCGGAATCGGCCAGCGCTGAGACACCAGTGCCGTGGCCTCGACCTCCGGATACTTGTCCTGCCATGGCGCCAGTCGCTGGCCCAACTGCACCTCCACCAGCGACTGCTCCTCGTCCTTCAGATCGGACAGCAGCTCGAGACCGGCGCCCATCGGGCCACGCCAGCACGTCACCACCTCGACCGGCAACCCACTCTGCTGCCCGTACTCGAACGCGAAGTCCAGCAGCGTGTCGCAGTCGTGATCGAGATCCAGGCCGAGCACGATCTTTCGGGGGGTACGGGCCCCGGGATCCCGTCTGATCACGGCCACCGGACATGGGCTGCGCTGTACCATCGCATGACCGATCGAGCCGAGAACATAAGAGGAAAGTCCGGCCAGTAGGCGCGATCCGAGTACCAGCAGCTGAGCCTCGGACGACTCGTCCAGCAGTACCTCGACGGTAGGTCCTTCGACCGCCACCGTCTCGATCGTGAGTCCGCGGGCCTGGCGATCGCAGAGGCCGGCCGCGGTGGTGAGGAGTCGCTGGGCCTCTGCCTGGCGCTGCTCGGACAGACCGATCGGATAGGACCGCAATCGTGGTGTCCAGCCGGCGCCGGCCATGGTCTCGTAGGCATGCACCAGCCGGAGCCGGGCCCGCCCGGCATGGGCTCGCTGCGCGGCCCACCGTAACGTCTTCTCATCGGCGCCGAGTTCGTTCACGCCGACCACGATCAGGCCCCGGTCAGGCATGGCTGGCCACTCGGGATGGCGCGGTGCCGTCCTCGACGAGCGCCGCGGTCCGGTGGCCGACGACCACCACCGGGCAGTTCGTCGCGTGGATCAGGCGCGAGGTGACCGGACCCAACCGCGAATAGTTGTGGCCGTCGCCGAACCGGCTACCGAGCACCAGCAGTTGGCCGCCGGCGCTCTCGCGCAGGAGCACGTCGTGCACCCGGCCGCCGCCGACCACGGTCTGCACCTCGACGTCCGGGAAAGCCTTCCGAGCCGGCGCGAGCACCCTGTCCAGATAGGCGTACTGACTGGATTCGAAGGCCGGCACGGTCTTGTACATCAGGTCGGACAGGTCGCCGGTCCAATCCATCCGTGACCACGCCCGGACTGCTCGCAGCGGCACCCCTCGGGCCCGTGCCTGGGCGAAGGCGTAGAACATCGGAGTCCGACCGGCGGTCGTGGCCGAAACCCCCAGCACCACCGGCATCGGTCGGGCGGGCTGGCGCCAGTCTCCGGGGATGACCGCCACGGGGCAACTGGCGTGGGAGGCGACCCGGAAGGCGACACTGCCGAGGAACGTGCCGGCTGCGCGCCCCAGGCCGTGTGAACCGACGACCAGAAGATCCGCCTCGTGGCTGAGTTCGGTCAGGAAACGGACCGGATTCTCGTTCGAACGACGGGTCGATACCGAGCAGGTCGCATCTGTCTCATAGACGGCGGCCTCGGACTCGAGGAGCAGGGTCGCACCGAAGGACGTCGGGCGGCGATCGACGTCGACGTCACTGGCGAAGGCGATCAAGAGTGCGGTGTGCCGGCGGCTGGCCTCATCGGCCGCCCAGTACACGGCTGCGCGGGCGGTATCGGAACCGTCGACACCGACGGCGATCCAGGGTGTGGTCATGGTGTCTCCTCGGCTGGGGTCCTATCGGTGAATCCGAGTTTCACCCAGCTCCGGGCGCCCAGGCAGGGGCGAACGTCCCGAGTTCGGGCGGACGGGACTTTCGGCTCTGTGGACCCCGGTTCGGAGGAGGTGGACTGGACCGGACAGTGCAAGCAATAGCAACTGGAGACCCCGATGAGCAATGAACCTCGGCCAATCCTGGTCGGCGTCGACAACTCCGCCGCCAGCAACGAAGCGGTGCGGTTCGCGATTCGCGAGGCCAAGCTACGCGGCCTCCCGGTCGAACTCGTGCACTCGACGCACTACCTGTACCTGCCCAGCCGCAACGGTGAGGCTCCGATCCCGGTCAGCCGCGAATTGAGCGAGTATTCCCAGCGTTCACTGGCCGAAGCCGAACGGGCAGCGGCCCTGGCCGACCCCGAGGTACCGGTGACGACCAGCGTCCACGAGGGTGACCCGATCCAGTACCTGCTGCACCGCAGCCCGTCGGTCGCGGCGATCGTGTTGGGAACCCACCACATCGCCAGCTTCTGGGGGGCGCTGGTGCGTTCGATCGGACAGTCCGTGGCCGCGCACGCACACTGCCCGGTGATCCTGGTCAATCACGACGACGATGCCCCGGTACCGCCCGGAACGGCACCCTCGGTGGTCGTCGGGGTCTCGCCGAGCGAGGGCGGCCGCAACGCCCTGCGGTTCGCCTTCGACGAGGCGCGCGCCCGCGGCGTGCAACTGGTCGCGGTGCGCTGTGCCGCTCAGATCGTGTGGACCTCGGCCACCGCGATGGGCTACGGCCCGTATCTCTACACCGATTGGGAGAAGACCGAACAGGCGATCCTCGATCACGAGCTGGCCGCGGTGATAGCCGACTTCCCCGATGTGGACGTGCAGCGCATCGTGCTCAACCGGAGCACCACCCAGGCGCTGGCGTCGGTGGCCACCGGCGCGGAACTGCTCGTCGTCGGCGCGCACCGCCACGACGAGAACTGGCTGTCGCGGCTGGGTCCGGTGGCCAGTTGGCTGTTGCACAACTCCCCGTGTCCGCTGGCTGTGATCGGCCGGACCGAACAGGCGATGCCCACCGGCCAGGTCGCCACCGCCGCCGCGGCG
>CAZZZW010000401.1:0-3579 GCA_964658795.1 Phormidium nigroviride PCC 7112 | reverse complement strand
ATGACGCCGTGCTCGAGGTAGGCCGGCAGCTGAGCGGTGTAGTTCTCGAAGTACCAGTTGTTGCGCAGGATCGTGTACGTCAGTCCGGAGGCGAGCAGCACCTGCTCGGTCTCCCGGTGCTCGGGCACCACGGCCAGCTGTGAGACGTCGGCGAACGGCGCGCTGGTGTACACCAGCCGAGCCGCGCCGGCTGCCCGGGCCGCCTCGATCACCGCGGTGTGCTGAGCCACCCGCTGACCGAACTCATTACCCGATACCAACAGCACATTGTCGATTCCGGTCAGTGCCTCGACCAGGGACTGCGGGTCGCTGTAGTCGGCCCGCCGGACCTGCACGCCGCGTTCGGCCAGCTCGCCGGCCCGAGCCGGATCCCGGACCAGCGCGACGATGGCGGCGGGGGAGACCCCGGCGTCGAGCAGGGAAGCGATGGTCAGGCGGCCGAGGTGGCCGGTGGCGCCGGTGATGCCGAGAGTGGTCATGGAGTTCCTCCAGTGCTGAATATCGGGTAGCACTAACTATTACACAGTGCCAACGGATCTCACACCGCGGGGTAACGTGATCGCCATGGGTGCGGCGTCGGAAGGGCGGCCGGTCGAGGACTTCGACCAGCTGATCAGTGATGTGTTCGCCCGCGGCTGCGTCTCGCGCCGGGCGCTGGAGGACGTGGCCGGCAAGTGGAGTGTGCTGGCGCTGATCGCCCTGAGCGAGGGCGATTACCGGTTCAACGCCCTGCGGCGTCGCGTCGACGGCGTGAGCGAGAAGATGCTGTCGCAGACGTTGCAGATGCTGGAGCGCGACGGCATGGTGACCCGCGAGGTGCATTCGCACATCCCGCCCCGGGTCGAGTATTCCTTGACGTCATTGGGCAGTCGGGTGGCCGAGTCGCTGCGGTCGCTGACCGAGCTGCTGGAGGCGTCGGTGCCAGAGATAGTTGCCGCGCAGTCGGCCTACGAGGCCCGCGGAATCTAGTCCGGACCGGTGGTCACCGTCGAGAATTTGCTTTGGCTGCCGACCACAACTGGAATTCGCGGTCGCGGCTGTCCGCGATGTGGCCGGTCAGGCCGGCGACGATCAGGGTAAGGACGAGGATCAGTAGAAGTATCATGGCAGAAAGTTAACGCTCACCAACATTCGGTCACCAGTGGCAGAAAAGACGACCTTCGTTGATTTACTGCCAACGTCCAGGCAGGATGGCGGGATGGCATTGAAGAAAGTCGTCGTCCTGATCTTCGAGGACATGCATCCGTTCGAGTTCGGCGTGGCCTGTGAGGCGTTCGGGATCGACCGCTCCGAGGACGGCCTGCCCACCTATGACTTCTACGTGGCCAGCGAGTCGGCCGAGCCGGTTCGAACCTACAACGGGTTCACCATCACGGCCGACCACCGCTTCGACGAGGCGCTTGATGCCGACCTGGTCATCGTCTCCGCCGGTGCGGCTGAGGCCGTCACCACCCGGGCGGTGACCGAGACGCTGACCAAGGCCTACGCCAACGGCGCGGCCGTGATGGGCTTGTGCTCGGGCGCCTTCGCGATCGGTGCGGCCGGTCTGCTCGACGGCCGTCGCTGCACCACCCACTGGCGGCACGCGACCGCGCTGGCCGAGGCCTATCCACGGGCCGACGTCGATCCGAACGTTCTCTACGTGTGCGACGAGCGGGTCTACACCTCGGCCGGCACCGCGGCCGGCCTGGACCTGTGCCTGCACCTGATGCGCAACGAGCACGGCGCCGAGGTCGCCAACGCGGTCGCCCGGCGGATGGTGGTGCCACCGCATCGCGACGGCGGGCAGGCCCAGTACATCGACGTGCCGGTGCCGCCGTCCGGTTCCGACGGCCTGGCCGAGTTGATGGATGAGCTGTTGGCCGAATTGGCCGATGAACACACCGTGAACACGATGGCCGCCCGGGTCAACATGAGCCCCCGGACCTTCGCCCGCAAGTTCAACGATGCCACCGGGACCACCCCGCACGCCTGGCTGTTGCGGCAGCGGGTGCTGTACGCCCGTCGCCAACTCGAGGCCGGTGACGATCCGATCGACGTCATCGCCGAACGCTCGGGGTTCGGCACGGCCGCGCTGCTCCGGCACCATTTCCAGCGTCACACCGGGGTGGCGCCGACCGCGTACCGCAAGGCGTTCTGCCCCAAGGCCGGCTAGCCCGCCCCCTCCGACGAGTGATCAGTTACCTGACGGATGATCGATTACAAGGGATCACTCGTGCGTCGGGCGATCACTCGTGCGGGGGGCCAGCTGCAGGCGGTGTTCCTCGATCAGCTGTCGGTAGCGCCGGCCGCTGTGTTTGATCGTGCGGGCCTGGGTCTCGTAGTCGACGTAGGCCAACCCGAACCGGGGCCAGTAGCCGTAGGACCACTCGAAGTTGTCCAGCAATGACCAGGCGAAATAGCCCTGCACCGGCGCACCATTGGCCACTGCGGACGCGGTCGCCTCGATATGCTCGAGCAGGTAGGTTGCTCGCTCGACATCGTGCACATAGCCATGTTCATCAGGGAAATCCGGCCACGCCGAGCCATTCTCGGTGACGTAGATCGCGGGCGCGTCGTACTCCTTGGCCAGTCGCAACAGCAGTTCCTCGAGGCCGGCCGCATGCACCTCCCAGCCGAGGGCCGTGGTGACCGCATCAGCTACCGGCACCTGCCGGAACCGAAGCGTGGCCACCGACTCGTCAGCGGCTATCTTCTGTCGGAAGTAGTAGTTCAGACCGTGGAAATCGATCGGCGCACCGATCAGGGCGTCGTCTCCGGGCTGCGCCGGTAGGTCTATGCCATAGAGGGAAACCATGTCTGGCGGAAAGCCGCGCCCGACGATCGGGTCCAGCCACCAGCGGTTGATGTGACCGTCCGCGCGCAGGGCCGCGGCGGCATCGGCCTCACTCGTGGTGGCCGGCTCGCACGGGCTCAGGTTGTTCACGATCCCCACCTGAGCCGGCAGCTCGGCGCTGGTCCGTAGTACGCCGAGACCGAGCCCGTGGGCCAGCAACAGGTGGTAAGAGGCATGGACCGCGCTGCGCAGGTCCCTGATGCCCGGGGCCATCCGACCCTCCAGATGCCCGATCCAGGCCGAGCACTGGGGCTCGTTCAAGGTGACCCAGTGCTGCACCCGATCGCCGAGCCGGTCGGCCACGATCCGGGTGTAGTCGGCGAACCGGTAGGCGGTGTCACGGTTGGTCCAGCCGCCCTGCCATTGCAACTCGGCCGGCAGGTCCCAGTGGTAGAGCGTGGTGAACGGCGTTATGCCGGCGGCCAACAGATCGTCGACCATCCGGTCGTAGTGATCGAGGCCGGCCGGATTCACCGCTCCCGACCCCGACGGCTGGATCCGGGGCCAGGCAATCGAGAATCGGTAACTGTTCAAACCCAGTTCTTGGATCAGGGCCAGATCCTCGGGCCAGCGGCGGTAGGAGTCACTGGCCTGCACGCCGGTATCACCGTTGTCGATGGCCCCCGGGGTGCGGCAGAAATCGTCCCAGATGGACGGCTTTCGACCGTCGAGGTCGGCGGCTCCCTCGATCTGGAACGCCGAGGTCGCCACGCCCACCTGAAGACCTCCCAGCACCGAGGTGT
>CAZZZW010000400.1:0-3588 GCA_964658795.1 Phormidium nigroviride PCC 7112 | reverse complement strand
CGAGGTCGGCCAGCCACAGTTTCTGCAGCATGTGCCAGTCGGCCGGGTGCTCGGCGATCCGCGCGGCGAAGACGTCGGCCAGCGCCTGCGTCGATTCCCGAACCCGGTCGCGCAGCCGGTCTTGGCCCGAGGCGATCGGTGGACCGACCCACTGCACCCAGCCGCGTGCGGTGAAGTAGCAGTGCACCGGCAGCAGGGTGGCTCCGGTGGTCGCGGCCAGCAGCGCCGGTCCGGCCGGCATCCGGGTGGGCTCACCGAAGAAGTCGACGTCCACCCCGTGCCGGGACAGATCGCGGTCGGCCAGCAGGCAGATCACCTCGCCGGCTCGCAGGCGCTCGGCCAGCACCTGGGTCGGTGGCCGCGCTCCCCCGGTCAGCGGCAGCACCCGCATGCCCAGCCCCTCGCGGAAGGCCACGAACTGGTCGAACAGGCTCTCCGGTTTCAATCGTTCGGCCACGGTGGTGAACGGATAGCCCTGCTGGATCAGCCAGAGCCCGGCCACGTCCCAGTTCCCGCTGTGCGGCAGGGCCAGGATGACGCCGTTGCCGGTCGCGGCCGCGGTCTCGATGTGTTCCCAGCCCTCGGTGCGAGCCCGGGCCAGGGTCTGCTCGACGTCCATGCTGGGCAACCGGAAGGTCTCCATCCAGTACCGGGCGTAGGAGCGCATCGCCTTGGCCGTGAGCTCGTCCAACGCCGCCGACGTCAGCGCCCGACCGGTGACCCGATCGAGATTGGCCCGTAGCTGTCGGATGGAACCGCCGTTGCGACGGGTCACCAGGTCAGCGACCCGGTCGAAGCTGAACCCGGCCACGCCGCCGGGCAGCAGCCGTACGCCGTGCCAGGCCAGGTTGTAGGCGGCCGGACCGAGCTGGTTGCGCGCCGACCTAAGCGGGTTCATGCGGCTGGAGCGGGTTCATGGCCTCGGGGCGGTGCGCCTGTTGCCAGACCGTCGCGAAGCGCTGGCCGACGGTGATGGTGGAGGCGGCCACCAGGAGCCAGAGCGCGATGGCCTGGACGTAGGGCACGTGCAGCCCGGGAAAGCCGTCCAGCCCAGTACCGACCAGCACGATGATGAGCCGCTCCGAACGCTCGGCGATGCCGACATTGCAGGTGAAGCCGGCGCCCTCGGCCCGGGCCTTGATGTAAGAGGTGAGCGAGCCGAGCACCAGGCACAGCAGGGTGGCCAGCAGCAGCGCGGGCTTGTCGTGCCGGGCGAAGAACCAGGCCAGGGCCCCGAACACGGCGGCGTCGGCGATCCGGTCGGAGCTGGAGTCCAGCACCGCGCCGAACCGCGACCCCCGGCCACCGGCCCGGGCCACCGCCCCGTCGACCATGTCGAACATGACGAAGGCCCAGATGATCAGGGTGCCGGCGAAGAACCAGCCCTTGGGGTAACAGACCAGCGCACCGGCCACCGCGCCGATCGTCCCGGTCACGGTGATCATGTCCGGGGTCACGCCGGCGTTGGCCAGCGATCGCGCCATCGGATGGATGGCCTTGCCGATCGGGGCCCGGAGCAGGTTCAGCACCGCCCAAAGATACCGGTCAGCCGAGCCGGCCCCAGCCAGCCACGATGGCCGGCCTCACCAACCGTCCTGCTGGCGACGACCGGCACCTGGGTTGCCCAGGGCCGCCTCGGCCTTCTGGGTCTCCCACTCGGCGATCTGCTGCGGGGTCATCGGTGGCCGGGTCAGCCCGGTCCGCAAGGCCAGTCCCAGTACCACGAGCAGGATCACGGCGATACCTATCAGCAGGGCCATGTCGACCGATTCTGCCCCGGTCCGATCGCACCGGCTCCGGTCGCCACCGCATCGTTATGTCGGGATTGGCACCCGGGCGTCCGGCGACCTTGTCAGCCGGCGCCGATCGGGTGTCGAATGCTCGGTACAAGCCGCAGCGATCACGCTCAGGCTGATGAGGCTACGGCTCCGACGTTCGACCCCGGAGTTGATGGCCCATGTCGAGCAAGGTCGCCGCCAAACCCACACGGACCGGTTCTCGGCTGCCCTCGTCCGCCACGACCGACCCGACGATGATCCGCAACGTGGCCCTGATCGGTCACGGCGGTGTCGGCAAGACCACCCTGGTCGAGCACCTGCTGGTCACGACCGGCGCCATCAGCCGGCCCGGTGCCGTCAGCGAGGGCACCACCGTCTCCGACGCCGACCCGGTAGAGGTGGCTCAGCAACGTTCGGTGTTCCTGACGGCCTGCCCGACCACCTGGCAGGGCACCGTGATCAACCTGCTCGACACGCCGGGATTTGCTGATTTCGTCGGTGAGCTGCGAGCTGGACTGCGCGCTGCCGATGCGGCGCTGTTCGTCGTCTCGGCCGCCGACGACATCGACCAGGCCACGCTGGCGCTGTGGGAGGAATGCGCCGCCCTCGGTACGCCACGGGCGGTGGTGGTCAATCGCCTCGACCTGCCCCGGGCCGACCTGACCCAGGCCGTGACCGCTTGTCGCACCGCCTTCGGCGGGGTCGATGGCAACGCGGTGCTGCCCCGGTACCTGCCCACCGCCGATGGCACCGCCCTGGTGGACCTGCTGACCAGTGACGAGCCGGCGTTCGAGGCGGACCGGGCCGCGCTGCTGGAGGCGGTGATCGCCGAGAGCGAGGACGAGGGCCTGCTGGAGGCCTACCTCGGCGGCGGCGTCCTGGCTCCGGCCGACCTCGCGGCCGACCTGCACGACGCGGTCGGCCGCGGTCATTTCCACCCGGTGTTCCCGGTCTGCGTCACCACCGGCCTGGGCCTTACCGAACTGCTCGACCTGATCGTCCAGGGCTTCCCGACCCCGGTCGAGCGGCCGCTCCCGACGGCCTGGACACCGGTCGGCGGTCCCGGTCCGGAGCTGGCCTGCGACCCGGCCGGTCCGTTGGCGGCCGAGATCGTCCGGACCTGGGTCGACCCCTACCTGGGCCGGCTCTCGCTGATCCGGATCTTCTCCGGCACGGTGCGAGCCGACACCGCGCTGCACGTGTCCGGCCACGGCGGGGCCGGGCGCGGGCATCCCGACCACGACGACGACGAGAAGGGCGCCACCCTGCTCGACGCTGCGCTGAACCCGGTCGACGTCGCAGTGGCCGGCTCGATCTGCGTGCTGGCCCGGCTGACCAGTGCCGAGACCGGCGATGCCGTGTCGGCCCAGTCGTTGCCGCTGGCGATCCTGCCCTGGCCACTGCCGGATTCGCAGCTACCGATTGCCGTGCTCGCTGCCACCCGCAACGACGAGGACGGGCTGGCCAAGGCCCTGGGGCGGCTGGCCGCGGCCGACCCGGCACTGCGGATCGACCGCAACTCCGGGACCGGCCAGTTGGTGCTCTGGTGCCTGGGCGAGGCGCACTCCGAGGTGGTGCTGTCCCGGCTGCGCAGTGCTGCCGCGATCGAGGTGGAACCGGTGCGGGTGCCGTTGCTGGCCACCTTCACCGCGGCGGCCGACGGGCACGGCCGCTTGGTCAAACAGTCCGGCGGGCACGGGCAATACGCGGTCTGTGACGTCACCGTCGAGCCGCTCCCCCGCGGCTCGGGCGTCGAGTTCGTCGACAAGGTGGTCGGCGGGGCTGTTCCCAGCAACTACATCGGCTCGGT
>CAZZZW010000399.1:0-3588 GCA_964658795.1 Phormidium nigroviride PCC 7112 | reverse complement strand
GTGTGCGGGCCGCCCGGGACCGGAGTCAACGTGATCGACATTCCCCAACGACCGAAGGAGAAATCCGTGGGTCCGCTCAAGCAGTACCCCGTCACCGTCAACGGCATCGATACCGTGCTGAGCCTGTCCGATCGCGATGCCCAGCGTCGCGGCCTGCTCAAGGTCGACCAGGCCGACGACGCTCCGGATGTCCGTCCGGTGACGCCGCCGGCCAAAAAGGTCACCGCGCCGAACAAGGCTCGCCAGCAGCCTCCGAACAAGTAGGGCTGATGAGCAGCAACGTCGACCAGCTGCCGGCCTTCGTGGAGAGCCCGGCGCCGGCGATGACCGAGGACGAGCGGCTCAGGCGGGCATCGGCACGGGTACGCAACTACTGCGGCTGGCACATCTTCCCCGAGGTCACCGAGACGCTGGTGCTCGATGGCCGCGGTGGCCGAGTGCTGATGCTGCCGACGCTCATGCTGACCGCGGTCGCATCGATCGTCATCGACGGCAGCGAATTGGCCGAGACTGCCTGGCGAAAGTCGCGCCGCGGCATGCTCGAGCGGGTCGACGGCTACGGCTGGCCGGTCGGGTTCGAGACGATCCAGGTGACGATCACCCACGGCTACGACCAGGTGCCCGAGGATCTGCCCGAGGTCGTCGTGGGCATCGCGACCCGGCTGCCGGTGCAGATGCAGATGGTCACGTCCGAGACCGCCGACAAGGTGTCGCTGACCTACGGCGGAGATCTCGCCGGCGGATTCTCCGGCAAGACCGGTCTCACGATCGTCGAGACCAACATCCTCGACACCTACCGGGTGGAGGTCACATGACGCTGCTCGACCGGGGCCCGGAGTCGGTGAGGGTGTTCCCATCCATCCGGCAGCGCGATGACCGCGGCAACTGGCAACGGGTACCGGGCCCTGATCCGGTTCCCCTCGAGCACGTCTGGATATTCCCGGCCGAGTCGGTCGAGTCAGCAACCCAGCAAACGCTACTGACGCGGTTCTCGCTGCTGTGCACCGAGTTCCCGGGCGGCGCCTGGTCCATGGTCGAGTGGAACGGTGACGAGTTCGACGTCATCGGCGACCCGGCACCGGTCAAGAGCCCGACCGGCCGGGCGACCAACACCACGGTCGTGCTGCAGGCCCGCAAACCGAAGGCGGTACGGGATGGCTGAGGTGTACCCCGGGCTGGGGGACTGGCTCGCGACTTCACCCGAGATCGATCTGGGCCCCGCGCTCGACGAGGTCGCGGCCAAGGTCGAGCAGCGCGCGCAGGGCATAGCCGCGGCTCACTCCGACACCGGCGAGTTCGCAGGCTCCATCCGCACTGAGGTCGATCACAGCTCGCCCAGCGGTCGCGACCGGGTCGTGTTCAGCGACCACCCGGCAGCGGCCGCGATCGAGTGGGGCCACGTCGCCCCGGACGGCACGCACGTCGAGGGCCTGCACGTCTTCGCTCAGGCGGCCGACACGCCCTGACCAGACCCGGGAGGTGGCCGCTTATGCCCGGTCCGATTATGGCCGACGTCGACCAGCTGCTGCGCGACATCCTGACCACAGCGCTGCCCGAGGAGGTCACCGTCGTCGAGTACTTGCCGGCGGACTGGACCGACCTGTACCCGATCGTCGTGGCCCGCAAGCTACCCGGCGGCGCTGCGGTGGCGATGGGCTTGCTCGAGCGGGCGCTGTGCCAGGTCGACGTCTACGACGACGACAAGACCGACGCGCTGAACCTGGCTCAGTCCTGCCGCACGGCTCTGTACGAGGCGTGGCGCACGCAGATGCCCTATCGCCATGGATCGATCTCGGACTACTCCGAGACGGCAGCGCCGGCGGTGCTGCCCAAGCCCAACCAGCCGGCGGGCGAGACGTTCGTTCCGGCGACCTACCAACTGCACGTCTGCCCCTAGCCCGAAAGGCAATCATCATGACTCAGAACGCAAACCGTGTGATCATCCCCGGCAACGGGCGGTTCTGGACCGCCGCGGTCGACACCCCGCCCCCGGGTCAGCTGCTGACCGTCACCGGCGCCCCGACCTCGGCACAGCTGGCGCTCACCGTGAACGCCGTGGCGAGCCCGCCCGTCACTGTCACGCCCACCACGGTTGACGCCGACCTGCTCGAGCTGGCCCAGGCGATCGCCGCGCTGAGCTCGGTCGGCGCCGGTCGGGTGTCGGTGCTGCCGGCGTCGGTGACCAACCCGCTGCAGTATCTGATGTTCATCGATCCCGCGGTCCTCACGCAGGCGCTGACGGTCGCCGGCACGTTCACCGGCGGAACCGGGCCGGCGGCCACTGTCGCCACAGCCGCGGTCGGTCTGGGTCCGTGGACGCCCTGGACCGAGATCGGCCACACCTCCGGTGACTCGCCGTTGCAGGTCAACCGTTCTGGCGGCGACGTCACGACCCAGGACACCTGGCAGGCCGCCGGTGTCGCGTCGTCGGTGGCGGCGACCAACTTCGCGTTGGCGTTCTCCCTGATGCAGTACGACTACGACTCGATGAAGTTGTACTACGGCGCGAACGCCAACGTCGGTGCCAACGGCATGCTGCAGACGGCGCCGGCCAACCCGGCCCCGACCGAGAAGGCGCTGCTGCTGCAGATCCTCAACGGTTCCAAGGCCGAATGGCGTCACTACCCGCGGGTGTCGATCATCGGTGCTGACGGCGAGAACTTCGACCGGACGAAGCTGGCCGGTATGCCGGTGCAGGCCAGCATCCTGTCGTCCTCGACGTTCGCGTTCGGCCAGCAGCTGACGCAGGTCGGCGCCGCCGCATGACCGAACAGATGAACGAGACCGGCGACGTCCCGGTGACGCCGCACAGCGACAAGCTGATCGCCGAGGCCCAGGAACTGCAGGCGGCGCTGGCGCAGCTGCCGGCCAGCGCCCCGGCCGATGCGCCGGTGCTGCTCGAGCTGCACCAGATCCAGAGCAATCGACGGCTGCGGGCCAATGTCGCCAAGCTCGGTCCGCTGATGGATCGGCTCAAGGCCAACGATCAGGCCACCAGGGACCAGGGCGACGGTGCGACGCTAGGCGAGACCGAGGCGGTCGTGCTGATGGCCGACATTGAGGAGTTCCTCGAGGCCTTCGCTGCCGATCCTGGGTACTACAGGTCGTGGGCGCAGACCCACGACGACCAGGATCTGATCGCGCTGCTGGCCTCGTTCGTCCGGCGCGGGGTGAACCAGGGGGAAGCCTTCAGCTCATCGAACTGATCGATGAGCATGGCCCCTCGATCGAGTTTGACCTGCGAGATCAAGGCAGAGGCATCGATCTGCGGGATGTGTTCCGGCCGGGGACGGGCATCACGCCGCGGCTGATCCTGGACATGGTCGCCGAGTTGCCCGACACCTCGGCGACCGTCGCGTCGATCCGTGCCTCTGCTCCGCCGCCGGCCGGGGACAGCCCGGTCGTGCAGAAGCTCCGCAGCCGCCGCTTGTACCGCGGCTGGGGAACGGACCGGATGTTGCTGGTCAACGTCATCGAGGCGTTGACCGGCAAGCCCTACGAGCTGCCGTGGGAAGACGACACCGATAGCCGTCCGAGGGCGGCCAGCGGGCCGCGGCCAGCCACCACCTTGTCGGACTTCGGTATGTG
>CAZZZW010000398.1:0-3663 GCA_964658795.1 Phormidium nigroviride PCC 7112 | reverse complement strand
GGCCTCGTCGATGGTGCCGTTGAAGAACGTCGCCGACGATCCGGACCAGGTCCGGTCGGAGGCGATCCGCCAGTAACCGTTGTAGTTCTGGCTGACGGTGTTGGCGTTGGTGCCGGCCAGGACACCGTCGACGTAGAGCTTCATGCCGTCCGAGCCCTCGGTGGCGACGACGTAATGCCACTTGTTGTCGTTCAGCGCCGCGGTGGTGGTGACGGTCTGCTGGGAGCCGTTGTAGGAACCGAAGACCAGGGTGCCGCTGGTCGTCAGGTAGACCATCCGGTCGGTGTTGCTGGAGTTACCGGACTGGGACGAGCCGAAGCCGATCAGCCGGCCACCGCTGGTGGTGTTCGTCTTGAACCAGAGTTCGGTCGAGTACACCTGCGGGTTGGTGAACTGCGGCGAGGCCAGGCCGCCCTGCGAGCCGTTGAAGCTGACGGCCGTCTGGCTGCCGGGGAACGCGCCGGTCACGCCCTTCGTGGTGCCGAAGAGGGTGAACGTGCCGTTGGCCGCGTTCCGGCTGGCGTCGGCCGCGGTCTGCCCCGAGGTGTCGTTCAGGCGGTAGAACAGGTCGGGATTGTCGTTGTACACCGCCTTGCCGTAGTTGTCGGCCGGCACCGCCGGCACGTTGAGCGTGCGGCCGGAATCGGTGTAGTGCCGCTGCACCTGGGTCAGGCTCAGGGCGGTCGGATAGATCGCGGCATCAGCGATGACACCATTGAAGTACGCGCTGCTCGGCGTCGAGGACCAACCGGCCAGGTTGTCACCGCCGACCCGCCAGTAACCGGTGAAGAGGTTGCCGGCCTTGACCGTCTGGTTGCGGGCCACCATCTTGCCGTCGACGTAGAGCACCATGCCGGCCGTGGAGAGCGTGGCGACGACGTGGTGGTACTGGCCGTCGTTGAACGTGGCCGAGCTGGCGATGGTGCTCGCGCTGCCGTTGTACACCCCGAAGATCAGGTGCCCGGCGTTGTCCATGTAGACGTGACGGTCGTAGCTACCCGACGAGGTGGTCTGGTTGCTGCCGAACCCGATGATCTTGCCGCCGCGGTTCGTGGTCGTCTTGAACCAGGCCTCGGCCGAGAAGGTGTTGGGCGACAGCATGGACCGCTGGCTACCGGACGTCCCGGTACTCGAGCCGCTGAACGTGGCCGCGGTGGCCCCGTCGCCGCTGATCGGACCGGCAGCACCCTCGCTGACCCCGGCCAGCTGGTTCAGGTCGTTGTAGCCGGCCCAGTCGTAGGCCACCGACGATCCAGCCGGTTCGCTGAAGCGCCAGAGGTCGCTGGCCCCGTCGGCCACGACGTCGTTGACGTACCCGCTCACAGTCGGGGCCGAGGCGATGGTCACCGTGTTGGAGTCCGGTCCGGGCCACTTGTTGCCGTCGGGGTCGAACACCCGGAGCTTGTAGGTGTGAGTGCTACCCGGGGTCAGTCCGGTGTCGGTGAAGCCCATGGCCGGCAGTTGCCAGAAGTTGCTGTCCTGGGTGGCGGTGTAGATCGGGTCGGTGCCGCCATCGCGGTACAGGCTGTAGGTCAGCCGCACGTTGTCGCGGTCGTAGGTGGCCTGCCAGCTCACGCGGGCCGTGCCGGCCGAGAGCGAGACCGCGACCGGGTAGCTGGTCGCCTGCACGATCGGTCCGGACTTCTTGGGCGCGATCGAGTGCACGGCGAAGCGGACCAGGCCGGACTGGGCGACGCTGTTGACGTTCGGGAACTCCCCGCCGAACGCGACGTAGTTGGCGTTACCGGTGACCGACCAGGCCGCCTGGGCCTGACCGGTGAAGGTGCCGGGGGCCAGCGACGGCCACCAGGTGAGCAGGGTGGAGTCCGGCACGCCGGTGTAGTTCCAGCCGTAGGAGTCGGGGCCGACGTTGGTGCCGGTCGGGTAGGTCGTGTACGCCAGCGCGCGGTGCCAGGTCCGCGGGCTGGTGTCCGGGAAGGCACTGATGGCAGCGCAGTCGTGGGCGTGGCTGGCCACGTACAGGGTCTGGCCGGTGGCGTAGGTGCTGTAGGTGTCGCCGTGGCAGTCGTTGACCCACACGATGTTGCCGGTGTTCGGGTCGGCCGCGAAGTTGCCCTCGAAGTTGCCGCAACCGAAGGCATAACCGCCGCCGTACACCTGGGTGCCGTCGGTGGACAGCGTCAGGATGCCGCACTTGTCGCCGGCGTCCTTGATCGTGTTGTTGATCGCCCACGGCTGCACGCTGCCGTCGGCCACGCTGATCGATCCCATGCCGGGCGCGGCGATGCCGTTGATGGTGGAGAACTTGCCACCCACGATGACCCGGCTCTTATCCGGGCTCAGCACGATCGCCTTGACCTCGTTGTCATCGGCCGACGGCGCCCAGGCCAGCAACGAGCCGTCCGTGGTGGCAACGCCGGCGAGACGGTTGCGGGTACGGCCGTTGACGTTGAAGAAAGCACCGCCCAGGTACACCGCCGAGTTGCTCGCGGTGAGCGCCTCGACCGATGCGCTGACCGAGGCGGTGAAGCTGCTGACCAGGTTGCCCGTCGCGGTGTCGAAGGCAGCCAGGTGCGGGTGCGAGATGCCGTCGACGGTGGTGAAGTCGCCGCCGACGAAGACCCGGGTTCCGTCGGGCGAGGCGGTGATGGCCAAGCCCTGCGCGTCCAAGGTGTGGTTGAAGGTGGTGATCTGGTTGCCGGTGGTGATGTCGTAGGCGATCAGGTTGCCCACGGTCACGGTGCCGGGGCCGCCCTGGGTGCTACCGGCCGGCCAGGCCTGGTTGAAGCTGCCGGTGGCATAGACGGTGTTGCCGACGGTGACCTGGGACCAGACGACGCCGTTCACCTGGACGGTGGGCAGCACGTCAGCCGTCACCGTGGCTGGGGTGGTGGCGTCCGGAGGCGTGCCGTCGGCGTAGGCGCTGGGACCGGCGACGGCGGTCACCGACAGCGCGCCGAGGGCCAGCACGGTGAGCGCCAGCAGCGCGCGACGGACGCGGCCGCCATTGGTCGGCTCGACGTTATTACCCGAGTTCATGAAATCCCCCGTGATTTCCCTGCTCGACATTCTTGGCTGGGCAACGGCACCCAGCGGTCATCAGCTACTCTATAGCTGAACTTAACACGATGCAAACAGCATTTTCCCCAAGATCATTGACTTCGAGGGCGCTCAGTCGGCTTGAAGGAGTGATGTGGAAGCTCTGTGATTCGCCGTTCGGAAATCGGAAGGAGAGGCCCCGATGAATTCGTCACAGCGAGTAATTGAACAATTACGCTGCATATTCATTGCTCACCCGTCGCCAGACCTTTATGGCTCGGATCGGGTCCTGCTGGAGACCGTCGCCGCCCTCCGGTCCGAGGGCGCCCGGGTCGTGGTCGCGGTCCCGCACGACGGGCCGTTGGCGCCGGAGCTCAGAGCCCGCGGGGCCGAGGTGGTCCTGGTGCCGATGCTGGTCCTACGGAAGGCGCTGCTGCGTCCGCGCGGGCTGCTGGTGCTGCTCCGGACGGCGCCGCTGGCGAGCTGGGCGGCCTGGCGCGCGCTGCGGGCGGTCCGGCCGCAGGTGCTCTACGTCAACACGGTCACCATCCCGGCCTGGTTCATGCCCGCCGTCGGCGGCGCGAAGGGCGGAAAACATCCGACCGTGCTCGACATCCACGGCGGCCCGGCGACCCATTTCGGCGACTCGTTCTTCCAAGAGTT
>CAZZZW010000397.1:0-3690 GCA_964658795.1 Phormidium nigroviride PCC 7112 | reverse complement strand
CTCCCTGGTGGGAGGACTGAGCGCACGAGGGGCTGCCAGCAGGAGCGCCTCAGTGCGACGGGCCCCACCACGGACACTGCGGTCGTCGCCGGTGATCAGCGAACGAATGCTGGCGTAGTGCAGGTTGACCCCTTCCAGGGTCAGCAGCGGGAAGAACAGCCAGGCCTGCCGGCTGGCGATGAGCCGGCCGAGGGCACCGGTGCGCCGGGCGACCTGGTTGGTGGTGAACGCCAGGACGCCGTCGCCGATGTCCGGGTCGTGGTCCTCCTTGTTCGGATTGGCGTGATGCCGGTTGTGCTTGCCGACCCACCACCCGAAGCTGAGGCCGACCAGCAGGTTGCCGGTGATCCGGCCGAAGAGGTCGTTCGCCCGCCGGCTGCTGAAGACCTGCTGGTGGCCGCCGTCGTGGCCGAGGAAGGCGGTCTGGGTGAACATGAAACCCAACGCGACGGCCAGCAGTAGCTGCCACCAGGAGTTGCCGAGAACGGCAATGCCGAGGCAGGTGCCGGCAAGAAGTAGCAGGGTGATGCCGACCAGCCGGCCGTAGGCCAGCGGTCGCCGATGTAACAACCCGACGGAGCGGATCTCACGGCTGAGTACGGCGAAGTCGCTGCCGGGCCGGCCGTCGATCGGGTCGGCGGGCGGTGCGAGAGAAAGCGGTGATGCGCTCATGGTGAATCCAGTGGGGATGTCACCGAGGTGCTCGAGGTGGGCTGCTGCCCACAGCGGCGGTCCGGGGAGCACCGATGGTTCGAGCTGGCTGATTGACCCAACCACCATTGACGGTACCGCGTGGTTCGGCGGCATGCTTGACTGGCGACTATGCAGCACGAACGGCGGTGGTCGTGACCCAGGCTGGTGATTCGGAGCGGATCGCTCCCAGCGCGGCCGAGGTCGAAGCGCGCGAGCTCGATCTGCAAGCCGGGTTGGATGATCTCGGCACGTTGGTAGCGGGATCGGTCCCGCTGCAGACGTTGCTCGACCAGGTCGCCGGATTCGCCGCCCAGGCGGTGCCGGCCGCCGACGGGGTCGGTATCTCCATGGTCCGGCTCGGACGTGACGACACCCGGGTTCAGGCGCTGGCCGCCAGCGCCGATTTCGTCTCCGAACTGGATGCGATCCAGTACGAGCTGACCGACGAAGGCCCGTGCATCACCGCGGCCCGGCAGCGTGAGGTCGTGCGGACCGGCAATATCAGCGCCGATGGGCGATGGCCGCGATTCGGACCCCGGGTCGGACGCTTGGGGGTGCACAGCGTGCTGTCGCTTCCGATGCTCTTGCCAGACCGACTCGTGGTCGGCGCGATCAACACCTACGCCCATGCCCGGGACGCCTTCGACGACCACGCCATCGAGATCGGGATGCTGTTCGCCGGCCCGGCCGGACTCGCGGTGCACAACGCCCAGGTGCTGGCCCAGGCCCAGGCGCGCGCCGAACAGTTGCAGCAGGCCCTGGTCAGCCGGGGCGTGATCGATCAGGCCATCGGCATCCTGCGCAGTCGCTCCGGGGCGACGATGGACGAGGCCTTCGCGCGGCTTCGCCAGATCAGTCAGTCCGAGAACGTGAAACTGTCTTCGGTGGCAACGCGAATCGTCGAGGAGGCGGTACGCCGGGCGCGGGCGCGGCATGCCGAGGACTGACCTGCCGCTGCACGCACCTTCGCACTCCCGTGCCTTCGACGCGGCCGTCCGGTCCGGTCAGGACGACGATGTGCTCGCCGGCGCCCCGACCCGATCCGGGCCGCCGGTCAGCGGCACTGCCGGCCCCTCCAACCAGCCGGACTCGACCACGTCGTCGGCCAGCTCGCGCACCTTGCGGTGTTGCTGCTGACTCCTCCTACGCAGCATCGTGAACGCCTCTGCTTCGGTGATCTTCAGGGTCGACATCAGGATTCCGAGTGCGGCGCCGATCCTTCGGTTGCTCTGTACCGCGCGTTCGAGGTTGACGACCACATCGGCCAGGCCCTGCTGGGTGATCAGCGCGACACAGTGCGCAACGAGGAGCTCGGCCACGGTCCGCTCGGCCGAGGTCGGCTGGTGTTCGCGCCAGCCGAAGGTGATTGATCCCTGGTAGCGGTAGGTCTGGGTGATCGCGTCGATGCCGATCCGCACGCTCGTCACGTCGTGCGCGAAGGGCGGGCCGTCGACCGGCACGTCGAGCTGAACGGTCGTCCGGTCGGATTCGGACAGCTCGACGGTGCACCGATCGCTGAAGGTGGGCACGCTCAACTGGGCCAGCGAGGCGAACACCTCTGACGACCGCGCCGAGGAGACAATCGCCTGAGCGATCTGACCGGTCGACGTTGCGGATTCCACGATGAAGAGCGGATGTAGCGGCGGTGCGAAGGCCGATCGGGCCGGATCGTCGGACCCCGGAGCGGGTGATGCAGCGGTGGAAGACATCAGATCCTCATTCGAGGTCGTTGTCCAAGAACGTCTGGCGGCGAGCCCATGTGCTCTGACGTGCGACCGCATCCGCGGATGCGACGGCTACGTCGGCCCAGACTGGCTGAGATCCCAACCAGGGCTCAAATTAGTCGCATTTCTGTGGCCTGTCGAGCTACCGAAGCACCGCCGCGACCAGAACTGAACTAGGCTCGGCAACACCGATATCGCTCGACGTCGTAGCTACGACCTCCGGCCCCTTCGTGGCGACAGACAGGCCGCCGAACTCGTGCTCGAGAGGCGACCGATGAGCTTTCATGAGTCCGTCACCGACGGACTGACCGCGGCTCTGGCCGGTCCCGGTCGCAGCCGGGATGCGGCCGACCGGTTCTGCCGAGCCTGTGTGGAGCTGTTGGGCGTCGACGGCGCGGCGTTGTCCATCATCTATGACGGTGCGATCAGCCGATCCCTCGGCGCCAGCAGCGAGACCAGCAACGAACTGGACGAGCTTCAATTCACCTTGGGCGAGGGCCCCTGCCTGGAATCGGTTCGCGCCGTCGCACCGGTCCTGGTCGACGACCTGGAGACGAGTTCGGTGGGCTGGACCAGCTTTGCCGACGAGGCCCTGCGACTGGGTGTGCACGCCGTCTTCGCGTTGCCGGTCTCGGTGGCGGGGGTGCCGATCGGAGCGCTGGATCTGTACCGCAATACGGCGGGTTCGTTGGACGAACGCGCCCTGCACGGTGGTCTTGTCGCGGCCCGGCTGGCGGTGGCCCCGCTGCTGGACATCATGGGCATCGATCTCGAGGACGCGGCCAACGACGCCACCAGCCTGGCCTGGGATGAGTTGAGCACGCTGACCCGGATCGAGGTCTACCAGGCGGCCGGAATGCTGATCGTGCAGCTAGGGGTCAGCTCGGCCGAGGCGCTGCTGCGACTGCGTGCGCATGCCTACGCCAACGATCTGCACGCCAGCCAGGTGGCCTTCGACATCATCGAGGGACGTCTGCAATTGGAGGCCGATCTGCCCTCGCCGCGTGGCCGGCCGTAGCAGCAGCTGCCGCGGCTAGGAGCAGATCGCCCCGGGCCACGAAGGCCGTTCAGACGCGGGTCAGTCAGCCGGGCAGGACGTCGAGCCCGGGCTTCGTCCACTCTCCGCCGCAGGTGCGCGACCGGACCGGGGAGAACACGGCTGAGTAGGTAGTAGGCTGGCGCCAGGTCCAGCAGCGGCTTCGGCCGCACAGAAACGGGGCCTCTGCCTTGACGGCACTTGATCACTCTATTCCCTTGTCCGATATGGCCGACA
>CAZZZW010000396.1:0-3693 GCA_964658795.1 Phormidium nigroviride PCC 7112 | reverse complement strand
GACGCAGTGCGGCGGTCATGGCCTCGACCGCGATCTTGGGTTTGACGTTCAGCTCGATCGCCTCCCGGCAGGCCAGCACCTGGTCGAGCCGGGACAGCGCGCCGACCTGGTCGATCGAACGAGCCACCGTCCGGACGTCGCCGGCGAAATCAGGATGCGCGGCGACGACGTCCGAACCCGCCTGTACCAGCAGCACGTCGCGATAGAAGCTGGCCAGGTCGACCAGCGCCCGATCCAACGCATCGCGCTGCAACCGAGTGGCCCGGGACTTCTGCTTACGCTCCAGTTCCTTGAGCACACCGGCGCTCCCCCGGGCCGCACCGGCCGCGCCCTTGCCGGTACCGCCGGCGCCAAGGGCGACCTTGAGGTCCTCGGTCTCGGTGGAGTCCATGTCCTCGTGCAGCGCCTTGGCCTCGGCCTCGGCCGCCTTGACCAGGTGGTCGGCGGCCTCGAAACAGGCATTGAGCGAGGTGAGGTGGGCCGGGATGGCCAGCACTGCCTTGCGTCGCTCGCGAGCCTCGTCGTCGCGGGCCAGCCGCCGAGCGCGCCCGACGTGGCCCCCGGAGGCCTGGGCGGCCCACAGGGCGGTGTCGGCGTCGAAGCCGTCCCGCTGCAGTACCTGCGCGATCGCCTTGGTCGGCGGGATGCGCAGGCTGACCACCCGGCACCGGGACCGGATCGTCACGATCACGTCGTCCGGATGGGTGGACGGCGCGCAGAGCAGAAAGATCGTCCGGTCCGGCGGCTCCTCGATGGCCTTGAGCAGCGCGTTGGACGCCCCTTCGGTCAACCGGTCGGCATCCTCGATGACCACCACCTGCCAGCGGCCGAGCGAGGGGCGCCGGGCTGACATGCCGACGACCGCACGCATCTCGTTCACGCCGATGGACAGACCTTCGGGGACGATCTGCCGGACGTCGGGATGGGCGCCGGCCAGCACTGAGTGGCAGGACGCGCAGGTGCCACAACCGGGTGGTTCGCGATCGCACTGGACCGCGGCCGCCAGCGCTCGGGCAGCCACCGAGCGCCCCGACCCGGCCGGGCCGGTGAACAACCAGGCGTGGGTCATCGCACCGGGCTGGACCGGCCGGCCGGCGATGATGTCAGAGGCGGCCTGCGCGGCTTTGGTCAGTTCGGCGACCGCGGCGTCCTGACCGATCAAGGCGTCGAAGGCACTCATTCGGCCAGCCGCCTTCGGACCTCGGCGGCGATCTCGTCGCCCAGTCCTTCGATGGCCCGGGTGGCGTCCAGCACCAGGTACCGATGCGGATTCGCGTGCGCCAGCTTGAGGAAGCCTTGCCGGACCCGGTCATGGAAGTCGAGCTGTTCCCGCTCCAGGCGATCGAAGTCGCGGCGCCGCTGGGCCCGGCCGAGGCCGTGCTCGGGGTCGATGTCGAGCAGCACGGTCAGATCGGGCAGCAACCGACCGGTGGCCCATTCCGACAGCCGGGCCACGGCCGCGGTCGGCAAGGTACGGCCGGCACCCTGGTAGGCGATCGAGGAGTCGATGTAGCGGTCGCACAACACGATCCGGCCGGCGGCCAGGCTGGGCCGGATCTCGGTCTCGACGTGGTGGGCCCGGTCGGCGGCGAACAGCAACGCCTCACTGCGCGGGGTGATCGCCTCATCGGTCTCGAGCAGCAGTTCCCGGATCGCCTTGCCGACCGAGGTGGCGCCCGGCTCGTGGGTGGCGAACACCTCGTGGCCGTCCTCGCGCAGGGCGTCGGCCAACCGAGTGATCTGGCTCGATTTTCCTGACCCCTCGCCGCCCTCGAAGGCGATGAACAGCGGTGTCGGCATGGGCTCCAGCCTACGGGGCGGGTCAGACAGTTCCGCCGGTCAGGCCGAGCAGCCGGGTGAGTCCGGCGGCCAGCGTCGAGCGCTGCGTGGTGGTCATGCTGTGCAGCAGCGCCTCTTCCGAGGCCAGCAGCGCCTCGAAGGCGGCGTCCACCTTGCGCCGGCCGGCGGCGGTGAGCCGGATGTTGATCTGGCGGCCATCGGCCGGGTGGGCCCGACGAACGATCAGGTTCCGCTCGGCCAGCCGGTCCAGCCGGTTGGTCATCGTGCCGGAGGTGACGTGGGTGGCCTCGATCAGCTGGCCCGGCGTCTGCTCGTAGGGCGCCCCGGAACGCCGAAGCGCGGCCAGCACGTCGAACTCGTGCGCGGCCAATCCGTGCTCGGCGAAGGCCTGGCTGCGGCGTTCGTCCAGCAGCTGGGCGATCCGGCTGATCCGGCTCAGCACCTGGATCGGCGCGGTGTCCAGATCCGGCCGCTCGGCCTGCCACGCCCGCACGATCTCGTCGACCTCGTCCGGCATGCGGGTCAGAGTAGCAATTATCTTGACGTCAAGGTATGTTCTCTTGACATCAAGAGACATTGCGATATCGAGGAGGCATTGATCGATGCGATGGGATCCACAGCAGTACGCCCGTTACGGCAGCGAGCGGAACCGGCCGTTCTTCGACCTGGTCGGGCAGGTCGGCGCGTCGGCGCCCGGATCGGTGGTCGACCTCGGCTGCGGTCCGGGTGAGCTGACCGCCACGCTGGCCGCACGATGGCCGGATGCGACGATCCGAGGCCTGGATTCCTCACCGGAGATGATCGAGCAGACTGCGGCCTACGCCTCGGACGCGGTGAGCTTCGAACTGGCCGACGCGGCGTCGTTCTCGGCGCTCGGGGTCGACGTCGTCGTCAGCAATGCCCTGTTGCAATGGGTTCCTGGGCATCAGGAGCTGTTGACCCGCTGGTCCGCCGAGCTGGCCGACGGCGGCTGGCTGGCCTTTCAGGTGCCGGACAATTTCACCTCCCCGTCGCACGTCCTGATGCGTGAACTGGCCGAATCCGCGCGCTGGTCAGGGCAGCTGACCGGGGTGCTCCGGCATGCCGATGCGACCGCCCCGATCGAGGACTACCTTGCCCTGTTGGCCTCCTGCGGATTACGGGTGAACGCCTGGCAGACGACCTATCAGCACGTCCTGGCCGGTGACGACCCGGTGCTGGAGTGGGTCCGGGGCACCGGGTTGCGCCCGGTGCTGGCCGCGCTGCCGGCCGAGGACGCAGCCGAGTTCGAATCGTCGTACGCGTCGATGCTCAGATCGGCTTATCCACGCAGGGAATTCGGCACCGTGTTCCCATTCCGGCGGTCCTTCGTGGTGGCCTCGAAAGGTGCCCAGACGTGAGCATCGTCGGCATCGATCATGTGCAGGTGGCTATCCCGGCCGGCGGCGAGGACCGGGCCCGGCTGTTCTACGGTTCGCTGCTGGGCATGATGGAGCTGCCCAAACCGGCCGCCCTGGCCGCCCGGGGTGGCTGCTGGTTCGCCTCCGGCGCCGCGGTGCTGCACCTCGGGGTGGACGAGCCGTTCGTGCCGGCCGGCAAGGCCCATCCGGCGTTCGTGGTGCGTGACCTGGACGGCCTGTTCCAGATCCTGTCGGTGGCCGGATACGACGGCATCCGGGCTGACGGCGAGCGCCCCGGCATCCGCCGGTTCCATGTGTTCGACCCGTTCGGCAACCGGATCGAGTTCCAGCAGGCCTAGTCCGTATTCGCGCCTGGCCGACCCGCCGGTTGTCCACCAGGCCCTGAACCGGCGCTACCGACAGGTCGTGCGGACCTAGCCGAGCTCAGTCGGCGGTGGCCTTGGCCGCGACCTTCTTCGCCGCCCTGTTCATGCAGCCCGAGAACCGCCTGCCT
>CAZZZW010000395.1:0-3695 GCA_964658795.1 Phormidium nigroviride PCC 7112 | reverse complement strand
GGCTGGGACACAACGCCTCCTTAACCCTCACCGGCTTCCGTCATCGCCGACATGGTCGGGCTGGGACACAACGCCTCCGTACCCCTCACGACTCGTGACTACCGGACGATAGGTGCTCGGTGACATACAGCAACTTGCATTAGCAGGCGTACAGGGTCGAAACGGACAGCGACACGCGTTCCAACTTAAGAATCTTCGTTTCAACTGTCGTCAACCTGCTACTGCCAGTTACTGTGCGTCGTAACAGCTGGGGCCTGTGTGACTTCTGAGGTTTGATCTCGAGGACGTCGCGCAGGCCGGACCTGTACGAGGACCGGTCCAGCGGCCGGTGAGACCGAGGACGAAAACATGCCCGACGCCCCACGGCCCCGCACTTCTGCACGTGCTCGAGCCGCCACGACCGGCCCAGTTCCCGTGGTCCGTCGCCGCACGGTACTGATCGGCGTGCTCGCCATCGTCGCCGCTCTGTTGATACCGGCCGTTCTGCGCGCCGCGCCGGCCCACGCCGCCACCGGTGCTCCGATCGGCGCCCTCGACGCAGTCACGATCTCCCCCGATGGCAAGATCCGGATCCAGGGTTGGGCCGCTGACCCGGATGCCCCGACCACGTCGATCAACGTCGCCATCTCCGACAACGGCACCGTCGTGGCCACGTCGAACGCGAGCATCGCCCGGGCCGACATCGCCAGCGCGCTACCGGCCTACGGCCCCAAGCACGGCTACAGCTACGACCTCGCCGCCGTCGATGCCAGCCACAGCATCTGCGTCACCGCCGACAACATCGGGGCCGGCTCGGACCTCCAGCTCGGCTGCCGCACCATCACGGTCCACAACAACCCGACGGCCGCGTTCAACGGACTGACCGTCACCGGCAACACCGCCACCGCGGTCGGTACGGCCAGCGACCCGAACACCACCGGCCCCGTTCTCGTTCAGGTATACCGGGACGGCAAATACGCCAACGGCGTCCTCACCGATCCCAGCACTGGCGCCTACACGCTGCCGGTCTCGGTGAGCGAGGGTTCGCACGTGCTGTGCTGGTACGTGCTCAACCAGGGGGCCGGGGCCAACACCGTCCTCGGCTGCCGGTCCGTGGTGATCCACAACAATCCGTTCGGTTCCCTCGACTCGGCCGCCCAGAACGCTTCCGGTGTCGTCGTGACCGGCTGGGCCATCGACCTCAACACCACCGCCGCGCTGACCGTCCGGGCCTGGGTCGACGGCACCCACGTGGCCGATGCGACCGCATCACGCAGCTACGGCGGACTGGCCGCCAGCTATCCGACCGAGGGCGCGAACCACGGCTACACCTTCACCCTGAACCTGGCCCAGGGCACCCACCAGGTCTGCGTCTCGGCCGACAACGTCTCCTACGGCGCGTCGCAGTTCATCGGCTGCAAGACCGTCTCGGTGCGCAACAACCCGATCGGCGCCCTCGAGATCGCGCAACAGAAGCCCGGCGGCATTCAGCTCAGTGGCTGGGCGCTGGACTTCAACACCACCAGCTCGATCGCGGTGCACGTCTACGTCGACGGCAGGTACGCCGCCCAGACCCGTGCCGCGATCCCGCGCGCAGATGTCGGCAGCCACTACCCGAACGTCGGCCCGAACCACGGCTTCAGCCTGACCCTGCCCTACACCACCGGTACCCATCAGATCTGCGTGTACCCGATCAACGTCGGCCCCGGCATCACCACTCCGATGCCGTGCAAGCAAATCGCGCTCAAGAACAACCCGGTCGGGGCGGTCGAATACACCGCCCAGTACCCCGGCGGCGTGCAGATCAGCGGCTGGTCGCTCGACCCCGACACCGGCTGGCCCATCACCGTTCAGACCTATGTCGACGGCAGATTGGCCGCCGGCACCATCGCCTCGTCCACCCGGGGCGACCTGAGCGCCCGGTACCCGTTCAACGGCGTCGGCCACGGGTACGCGATGAACGTGGCCATGGCCGCGGGCACCCATCAGGTGTGCACCTACGCACTGAACGTCGGCCCCGGCGGCAACACGCTGCTCAAGTGCGCGACCGTCAACCGGCTGATCAACCCGGTCGGCGTGAACGCCGGCATCAGCCGGGTCGGCCTGTCCGATTCAGTCCAGTTCCAGGGCTGGGCGGTGGACCCGAACACCCTGGGCGCGGCCCAGGTCCGGATCGGAGTCGACGGGATCTACAAGGGCACCGTGGCCGCCTCGGTGCCGGCCACCAGCTCGCTGCCGCCGTTCCCGCTGTACGGCCCGAACCACGGCTACGCCGGCACCCTGATCATCGGGGGTGGTGAGCACGTCGTCTGCACCGCGATCCACAACCTGCGGGGCCAGGACATTCCGCTGGCCTGCGCCCGGATCCTCAGCTCGGGTGAGACCGTGCCGGCCTCGCCGACCCTGGCCAGCGCCTGGCCGGGCAGCCACGAGGTCACGCTGAGCTGGGCCACCCCCCGCTCGGACAACGCCCCGTTGACCGGCTACCGGCTGACCGTGCAACCCGGTAACCGGGTGCTGACCCTCAGCCCGGCCATCACCACGGTGGTATCCCACTACCTGACCAACGGCACCCCCTACACCTTCACGCTCCAGGGCGTGAACAAGTTCGGTATCGGTTCAGCGGTCACGGTGGGCAGCGTGCCGACCAACATCCCGCCACAGGTGACCCCCGCCCCCGTCTCGACCAGCCACTACGTCCGCAACCTGACCGGCAACCTGAGCAGTGACGCCGCGATGATGCGTAGCACCGGCGCCAACGACGCCGCGCACAACCCGTCCGGCCACAACTACCTGGTGCTGCTGCAGATCGGTGGCCAGGACGAGGCCGACCAAGGCGCGCTGCTCTCGGCGACCGCCCGGTTCGTCACCTACCCGGCCGTCGTCAGTGCGATGAAGGCCTACCTGGACGGCTATGCCACCCGGCAGCTGCCTTACGCACCGCTGACCCTGGCCATCGGCACCAACAATGACGTCGATGTCAGCACCTCGGCCGGCATCTCCTGGGCCCGCAACGTGGTCAACCCGGTTGCCGCCTACGCCGCCGCCAAGTACCCGGGCATGATCATCGCCGGGGCCAACGACATGGAACCGGGTTTCTCAGCCTCGGTGGCGGCCACCCGCGCCTGGCTGTCCGGCTATCTCTCGGCCACCACCGCCAGGTTCGTGTTCAACGGTTCGGCCGACGGGTGCTCGACCGGAGTGGCCGGCGCCGGCTGCAACAACGGCTGGCGGATGAGCGACCTGCAGTGGCTGGCCGGCGGCGCCGCGCCAACCCGGACGATCAGCCTGCCCCAGATCTACAACTATGCGATGCCGTTGCAGTGGAAGTACATCTCGCTCACCGGGGTCAACTCCGGTCGCAGCCGGATCAACTTCGGCGGCCCGCTGACCGAGGCGACCGCCTGTGCCCAGGCCGGTGGTTCGTGCGGCAGCATCTCCAACGTCACCGCCTGGAACCAGCTGTGGAGTGCGATCTCCTCGATCCCGTCCATCCGTCAGACCCAGCTGCCGAACGGCACCGACCTGCGCATCAACTAGGGTCCACCTCCGTGGGCACTCAACGTCGGGTAATCGGATCGCGACTGGCTGCGGCCGGACTGACGCTGCTGGCGCTGGCCGCGTGCAGTCAGAAGTCGGCCACCGGCTCCGACACCACGGTGGGGTCCTCGGTGCCGGTCAGCAGCACCAGCACCAGCCCGACCGAGACCACCCCG
>CAZZZW010000394.1:0-3713 GCA_964658795.1 Phormidium nigroviride PCC 7112 | reverse complement strand
CCAGCTGCGCTGCCCGAGCACGCCGCTCCAGTCGCCGCCGAGACGCCCGCGCCGAGGCGGATCAGATCCTCGCCAAGGCCAGGGAAGACACCGAATTGCTGGTCAAGCGCCGCGCGCGCATGGCCGAAGACAAGATCGCCGCCGCCGAGCGGACCGCGATCGTCGACGGGGAGCACCGGATCTCCTACGCGGAGTTGATCGCGGCGGCCCGGGCGATCGCCGACCAACTGCCGCCGGCGGCCGGTCCGCTCGTGGGCGTGGGTATGAGCCGCGGGTGGCCGGCGATCGCGGCCATCATCGCCGTCCTGATGACCGGCCGCGCCTACGTGCCCGTCGATCGGTCCTACCCGGAGGCGCGCCGCCGCTACATCGAGACCGACGCCCGGTTGAGCCACCTGATCACCGACGCCGGCGTCGTCGCGGTCGCTGATCGGCCGGGACCGGCCCATGAGGTGCCCGTCGATGCCCTGTACGTCATCTACACCTCGGGAACCACCGGTGATCCGAAGGGCGTGGTGGTACGGCAGCAGAATCTCACCGCGTTGCTGGACGCGGCCTTCGACATCCTTCCGTTGCAGCCTGGTCGGCGGTGGAGCGTGTTCCACTCCCTCTCCTTCGACTTCAGCGTGTGGGAGATCTGGGGACCGCTGCTCAGCGGCGGCTGCGCGGTCCTGATCGACCGCCACACGGCCCTGGACCCCCAAGCCGTCCTGGATCTGCTGGAGCGGGAACGGGTGAACGTGCTCTCGATGGTTCCTTCCGGTTTCAACGGCCTGGTCTCCGAGGCCGTCCGCTCGATGCGAACCCTGCCGCACCTCGAGGTCATCGTCCTCGGCGGCGAGGCGGTCCGCGGCCATGATGTCGAGCGGTGGTGGGCCGGCCGGGTCGCCCCTGGTTGTTCGGTTGTCAACATGTACGGCATCACCGAGACGACGGTGCATGTGACCGAATGCCGGCTCACACCGGATCGGATGGCCGGCTCGCCGCCCGGGCACACCCCGATCGGGCGGCCGCTGCCACACCTCGACGTCCTGATCAGCGCCGACGGCGGCCACACCGAGTGTCGCGATGGCGAGCCCGGCGAGATGATCGTCCTCGGCGCCGGCGTCAGCGCAGGCTATCTCGGGCGGCCCCAGCTCACCGCGGAGCGCTTTCCGCGGCTGGGCGGACGCCCGGCCTATCGATCCGGTGACTGGGCCGTCCGCAGCCCGGTCGACGGGTCGTTGAGCTACCTGGGACGCATCGACGGCCAGGTGAAGATACGTGGGCATCGAGTCGAACTCGGGGAGGTCGAAGCGACCTTGACCCGGCACCCCGACGTGGCCGCGGCGGCCTGCTTCGTGCATCGCGAGGCCGACCGGCCGGATCGTCTGTTCGCGGGCGTCGTCGGCCGGGACGGGGATCCGGACGTCCGCGCCGTGCGTAGCTGGCTGGCCGATCAGCTGCCCGGCTACCTCGTGCCCGCCCGGGTCTTCGCCGTGGCGCACCTGCCGACGACGGTCACCGGCAAGCTCGACCGGGACGGGCTGGCCCAGGTGCTGACCGGCTCGGGTCGCGCGAGTGGACCTGGCTCGTCCCGGCGTTGATGGACCGGCGCCGAACCCGTCGTGGTCGGTGACACTTGCTGCAGCACATCGCCGGGGCAGTCGCTAGTCTGACGTCCTCTATCGAGATGCAAGTACTGCCCTGTAGGCAACGCCTCTGAGCGCCAGGTTCCCGTTCGGGAGCGGCAAGAACTGGAGTGCACGTGCTGGTCGGAGTACCGCAGGAATCCTTGCCCGGCGAGACCCGGGTGGCCGCCACTCCGGCGACGGTGAAACAGCTCGTCGGTCTCGGCTACGAGGTGGCGATCGAGACCGGGGCGGGCACGGCGTCCAGTTTTTCCGACGACGCCTACGCCGAAGCCGGCGCTCGCATCGCCGCCGGGGACGCGACCTGGGCCGCCGATGTGGTCCTGAAGGTCAACGCCCCCAGCCCGGACGAGATCGGCCGGCTGGCCGACGGAGCCACTCTGATCAGCTTGCTGGCCCCGGCCCTGAACCCGGAGCTGGTCGAGCAGTTGTCACAGCGCGCGGTCACGGTGCTGGCGATGGACGCGGTGCCGCGCATCTCGCGCGCCCAGTCGATGGACGTGCTGAGCTCGATGGCCAACATCGCCGGCTACCGCGCCGTGATCGAGGCCGCGCATGCGTTCGGGCGCTTCTTCACCGGTCAGGTCACCGCGGCGGGCAAGGTGCCCCCGGCCAAGGTGCTGGTCGCCGGCGCCGGCGTGGCCGGTCTGGCCGCGATCGGGGCCGCGTCCAGCCTCGGGGCGATCGTCCGGGCCACCGATCCCCGGCCCGAGGTGGCCGACCAGGTCAAGTCGTTGGGCGGTGAGTTCCTTCCGGTCGAGGTCGCTGAGGACACCGCGGTGTCGACCGACGGATACGCCAAGGCCACCACCGAGGACTACAACCGGCGGGCGGCCGAGATCTACGCCGAGCAGGCCGCCGATGTCGACATCATCGTGACCACCGCGCTGATCCCGGGCCGTCCGGCACCGAAGCTGCTCACCGCCGAGCATGTTGCATCGATGAAATCCGGCTCGGTCATCGTCGACATGGCTGCGGCCCAGGGCGGCAACGTGGCCGGTTCGGTGGCCGGGCAGGCGATCGTCACCGACAACGGGGTGACCATCATCGGTTACACCGACCTGGCCGGACGCCTACCCACGCAGGCCTCGCAGCTCTACGGCACCAACCTGGTGAACCTGATGAAGCTGCTGACCCCGGACAAGGACGGCCGGCTGGTCCTGGACTTCGAGGACGTCGTGCAGCGGACCATCACGGTGGTCCGCAACGGCGAGACGACCTGGCCACCACCACCGGTCTCGGTGTCAGCCGCGCCGGCTGCGGCTCCAGCGGCCAAGCCGGCCCCGGTCAAGACCGAGAAGCAGCCGATGCCGGCCGCGCGCCGCTACCCGGTCGTCGGGATCGCCGCCGTCTGCCTGTTCCTGTTGACGGCCTTCTCGCCCAACGAGCTGCTCGGACATTTCACCGTGTTCGTATTGGCAATCGTCATCGGCTACTACGTGATCGGCAACGTCCACCACGCCTTGCACACGCCGCTGATGTCGGTCACCAACGCGATCTCCGGCATCATCGTGGTCGGCGCCCTGCTGCAGATCGGGCATCATGACGCGACCGTGACCACCTTGTCGTTCATCGCGATCCTGCTCGCGTCCATCAACGTGTTCGGCGGCTTCGCGGTCACGCGGCGCATGCTGAGCATGTTCACCCGATAGGCAACGCGCACCCATGTCAGCGAATTCGGCGGCCCAGGCCGCATACATCGTCGCGGCCGTCCTGTTCATCCTCAGCCTGGCCGGGTTGTCCAAGCACGAGACGTCCCGATCCGGAATCGTCTTCGGGGTCAGCGGGATGGTCATCGCCCTGATCGCGACGATCTTCCTGGCCGTGCACGGCACCGGCTCGGTCGACGGCCTCGGTGCCACCGGCATCGTGCTGCTGTTCGTGGCGATGGCGGTCGGGGCCGCGATCGGGCTGTGGCGCGCCCGGATCGTGCAGATGACAGGCATGCCCGAGCTGATCGCGATCCTGCACAGCTTCGTCGGCCTGGCCGCCGTCCTGGTCGGCTGGAACGGCTACGAGCAGGTCGAGGCCAAGGGATCGGGCCAGTCCGAGGTCGTCGGCTCGCTGTTGCGTATCCACCAC
>CAZZZW010000393.1:0-3736 GCA_964658795.1 Phormidium nigroviride PCC 7112 | reverse complement strand
TGCAGGAAGGTCTGCGGGTTCGCCGCCGCAACCTCCTCGACCGGCTTGCTCGCGAACGAACTGAGCCCGATCGCGGTGCCCCTGGCCGCCGCGGCCCGAGCCACCGCGACCTCACCGTCCGGATGCACCGCCTGCACACCGGTCGGCGAGATCATCACCGGCAGGGCCAGCTGCTGCCCCAGCACGGTGACGCTCAGGTCGCGTTCGGCCTTGAGGCCGGCCACGTGCGGGGCGAAACCCAGTTCGCCGAAGGCCGCCATGTTGTCGGCCACCGTCAGCCCACGTTCGGAGCCGGCGACGAGCGCGCCGTACACCGATGCAGGTAACCGCTTCTTGGCCCGGCGCTGCGCCTCGGCCACCGTCTCGAACCAGCCATTAGCCATGGTTCTACCTTTCTCGGGCGGGCTGAAGTCGATCGTTCGGCCAGCCGCGTGGTCGGAGGTGTGGCATCAGACCGGCGGGGCGAAGCCGGCCAGCGGATCGTCGCTGCAGGCCCGGACGGTCACGGCCGGCCGGCTGCGGTGCGAGTGGTCCCCGGACGGCTTGGGCGTCAGCGTCAGCAGCGTGCGCGATTGCAGCGCGGCCTCGCCATGGCCCTTGACGCACTCCGGATCGGGTCCGTCCAGGGGCAGGCCGGTGAAGAACTTGGCCGCCATGCAGCCACCCCGGCAGCCGTCGTAGGACGAACAGGAAGCACAGGCACCGCCACCGGATGGGTTTCGGAGTTCGGTGAACAACTCCGAGGTCTGCCAGACCTGCTTGAAACCGCCGTCGTCCCGGACGTTGCCGGCCAGGAAGTTGTCGTGGATCGCGAACGGACAGGCGTACACATCGCCGATCGGGTCGATCAGGCAGACCACCCGGCCGGCCCCGCACAGGTTCAGGCCCGGCAGCGATTCGCCATAGCCAGCCAGGTGAAAGAAGCTGTCGCCGGTCAGCACCCGCTCGCCGTTGGCCAGCAACCAGTCATAGAGCTGGCGCTGCTGGGCCTGGGTGGGATGCAGGTCGTCCCAGACGTCGGCACCGCGGCCGGACGGCCGGAGCCGGGTGATCCGCAGCTGGGCCCCGTAACGACCGGCGATGTCGGCGAAATCGTCGAGCTGATCGATGTTGTGTCGCGTCGACACCACCGAGATCTTGAAGCTCGCGAAGCCCGCGTTCTGCAGATTGGCCATGGCCCGGATCGCGGTGTCGTAGGAGCCCTGGCCCCGGACCGCGTCGTTGATCTCGGCGGTCGCGCCGTCGAGGGATATCTGGATATCGAGGTAATCGTTGGCGGCCAGCCGCTGGGCTATCTCGGGAGTGATGGCGATGCCGTTGGTGGAGAACTTGACGCCGACGTGGTGCTCGGCGGCGTAGTCCAGCAGCTCCCAGAAGTCCTTGCGGACCGTCGGCTCGCCGCCGCCGATGTTGACGTAGAAGACCTGCATCCGTTCGAGTTCGTCGATCACTGCCTTGCACTCATCGGTGCTCAGCTCGCGCGGGTCGCGCCGGCCGGAGCTGGACAAGCAGTGCACGCACGAGAGATTGCAGGCGTAGGTGAGTTCCCAGGTCAGGCAGATCGGAGCATCCAGGCCGAGCTCGAACTCATCGATCAGCCGCGGGGCGCTGACTCCGCCGACCCGGGCGCTCGCCGGTCGCGGTACCACGGTCGTCATGCCACCATCACGTTCCTCTCACAGATCATCTGTGAGACAGCCAGAGTGACCAATGCCCTTGTGTAGTCGGGTAATTCCGCATCGACCACACCGGCGGCATAGCATGCGTCCCGGGCACTGAAGGAATCCGGCAGAGCCTGCAGGACGGCCAGCAGTCGCGGGTTCTTGACGAACGACAGGCGCCGGGTACCGAAGTGGTAGAGCAGCGCACCGAAACGCTCCGGACGAATCGAGACCTGCGCGTGCAGCGTCCAGGCCCGGTCGAGTTCGAACGACCGGCCCGGCGCCGCCAGCTCAGTAGACACCGCACATTCCGTCGATCGAAACCTCTTCGACGAGCAGGTCGCTGGTGACCAGTTCGACCCCGCCGGCCTCGGTCTCATCCGCGACGACCTCAGGGTTTGGGCTGTCGTTCATGGCTGATTCCTCTCATCGGAGCTGTGCGAGACGAGCGGTCCGCCGGTCGCTCGCAGCTCATTGGCACTATGTGACGAAACACTGTGGCGGAGTTATCGTCACCCAGTGACGAAACAATGCCAATACTCTCTCCCAACTCCGGGCGTCCCGCTGCTCTCCGAACGGCGAGTTCTGACCGAGCCGCCTGCCGGCCAGGAAGAACGGGGGCCAGGCGGGCAGCGCACGCTCGGGGCGGGCCGGGTGCCGACGGGATCGGGCGGCCTCGGCCTGTCCTAACGGATAGGTGTCAGCTGTCCTGCCGGGCGGCCCGCTACCTGTCTTCGACGCCTATAGTTCGTGCCACCGAGCGGGCCGAGCCGGCCGGTCGAGCAAGCGAACCATCAGCGCGGATGGGCTCCGATCCTCTACAACCGGTCAGCTGAGAAGGGTGGGTGCTGAGTGACCACCCAACTGCAAACCCGCACCACCACCGTCGAGCGGCACGTGCACGCCCGGGGCCCAGAGTTGGTGAAGTTCCACGCTCCCGAGATCGTGTTCGGCAGCGGGTCATTGGCCGAGGCCGGCTTCGCGGTCCTGCGACTCGGCGGCCGCCGACCCTTCCTGGTCACCGATCCGGGCATCCTGGCCGCCGGCTGGGTCGATGAACTGGTCGGACATCTGCGGGAGGCCGGTGTGCCGCCGGTGGTGTGGCACGACGTCACGCCGAACCCCAAGGACCACGAGGTCGCAGCCGGCTACCAGCGCTATGCCGAGTCCGGCTGCGATGTGCTGGTGGCCATCGGCGGAGGCTCTTGTATCGATGCGGCCAAGGGAATCGCAATCCTGTCCGGCAATGGTGGCTCGATCCTCGACTACGCCGGCGTCGACCAGGTGGCCCGGCCGATCCCACCGCTGCTGATGATTCCGACCACCGCCGGCACCGGAGCCGACGTCTCGCAGTTCTGCATCGTCACCGACACGACCGACTCGGTGAAGGTGACGATCATGGGCCGGGCGCTGGTCCCCGACATCTCGCTGACCGACCCGCGGCTGCTGACCACCATGCCGGAGAGCCTGGCCGCAGCCACCGGCCTCGATGCCCTGACCCATGCGATCGAGTCCTACGTGTCGCTGGCCCACAACCCGCTGGCCGATGGTCACGCGCTGTCGGCCGCCGCGCTGGTCAGTGCCCACCTGCACCGCACGATCCTCGATCCGTCCGACGACGGCGGCCGAATGAACATGGCGCAGGCCAGCCTCGAGGCGGGACTGGCGTTCTCGAACGCGATCCTCGGGGCGACCCACGCCATGAGCCACCAGGTCGGTGGACTGCTCGACGCCCCGCACGGCGTGGTCAACGGCGTGCTGCTGCCGCACGTGATCCGGTTCAACGCCGGTGCGGCGCCGGAACGGTTCACCTCGCTGGCCCGGGCCATGGGCCTGCCGGTCGGGCCGGCGGCCGGCGAGGACGCCGGCTATCTGCTGGCCGAACGGGTACGGCACCTGGCCGATGACATCGGGGTCCCCCGCGGTCTGTCCGACCTCGGGGTGAGCGAGCAGGACATCGATCGGCTGGCTGTCACCACGCTGGCCGACGCCTGCCTGACGACCAACCCGCGTCCGGCCGATCACGCCGACATCGTCGGCCTGTTCCGGGCTGCCCTGTGATGCGGGCTGCCCTG
>CAZZZW010000392.1:0-3741 GCA_964658795.1 Phormidium nigroviride PCC 7112 | reverse complement strand
TGGCGGGGGCGGCGGCGCCGAACCCCAGTTCTGATCGCCTGAGCCCGGGTTGCCGGGTGTTTCAGTCATGTCGCTCCCCTACGTTCGTGTGATTCATAGCGAGTTCACGGCTGTTTCACGCACAAAGTTATACCGAGCCGCTCTCGGTGCACAGAGGACGCGCTGGGTTGCGTGATACATCGCTTGTGCTACGGAGCCGTCAACCGACGAATGGCCAGTTGCGTGACGAGTGGCCAGCGGTAACTGACCATTCGTGCCACAACTGGCCACTCGGGGAGGAGCTTGCGAAGAAGCAGAAGGACTAGCTCAACAGCTCCCGCATCAGCCGCGCGGTCTCGGACGGCGTCTTGCCGACCTTCACGCCCGCGGCTTCCAGGGCTTCCTTCTTGGCCTGGGCGGTGCCGGACGAGCCTGACACGATGGCGCCGGCGTGGCCCATCGTCTTGCCCTCGGGTGCGGTGAAGCCGGCGACGTAACCGACGACCGGCTTGGTCACGTTGTCCTTGATGTAGGCCGCGGCCCGCTCCTCGGCGTCACCACCGATCTCACCGATCATGACGATCGCGGCGGTGTCGGGGTCGGCCTCGAATGCGGCCAGGCAGTCGATGTGCGTGGTGCCGATGACCGGGTCGCCACCGATGCCGACGGCCGAGGAGAAACCGATGTCGCGCAGCTCGAACATCATCTGGTAGGTCAGCGTGCCCGACTTGGACACCAGGCCGATCTTGCCCGGACCGGTGATGTTGGCCGGGATGATGCCGGCGTTGGACTTCCCGGGGCTGATCAGGCCGGGACAGTTCGGGCCGATGATCCGGGTCTTGTTGCCCTTGGACACGTTGTAGGCCCAGGCGAACGTGCTGTCGTGCACCGGAACGCCCTCGGTGATCACCACGGCCAGCGGGATCCCGGCGTCGATGGCCTCGATCATCGCGTCCTTGGTGAACGGCGGCGGGACGAAGAGCACCGAGACGTCGGCACCGGTCTCGGCCATGGCATCGGCGACGGTGCCGAAGACCGGCACCTGGGTGCCGTCGACATCGACCTTCTCGCCGGCCTTGCGCGGGTTCACGCCACCGACGATGTTGGTGCCCGAGGCAAGCATCCGACGGGTGTGCTTCATGCCTTCCGAGCCGGTCATGCCCTGGACGATGACCTTGGAATCAGCGGTCAAGAAAATTGCCATCTCAGGCTCCTGCCTTCTCGGTGTTGGCCAACTCGGCAGCCTTGTCGGCCGCGGCGTCCATGGTGTCGGCCAGCGTGACCAGCGGGTGGGCCGCCTCGGTCAGGATCCGGCGGCCCTCCTCGACGTTGTTGCCGTCGAGCCGCACGACCAGCGGCTTGGTAGCCGCGTCACCGAGCATCGACAACGCGGTGACGATGCCATTGGCCACCGCATCGCAGGAGGTGATACCCCCGAAGACATTGACGAAAACGGAACGGACGGCCGGATCGCCGAGGATGATGTCGAGCCCGTTGGCCATCACCTCCGCCGACGCGCCGCCGCCGATGTCGAGGAAGTTGGCCGGCTTCACGCCGCCGTGCTTCTCACCCGCGTAGGCGACCACATCGAGCGTCGACATGACCAGTCCGGCACCGTTACCGATGATGCCGACCTCCCCGTCGAGCTTGACGTAGTTGAGGTGCTTCTCCTTGGCCTTGGCCTCCAGCGGGTCAGCCGCGGCGGTGTCCTCCAGCTCGGCGTTGCCGGCCTGGCGGAAATTGGCGTTGTCGTCGAGGGACACCTTGCCGTCCAGGGCGAGCACGTCGCCAGCGGCGACCCGAGCCAGCGGGTTGATCTCGACCAGGGTGGCGTCCTGCTGGACGAAGGTCTCCCACAGCTTGACCGCGGTGTCGGCGACGGAGTCGATGACCTCGGCCGGGAAGTTGGCCTGGGTCAGGATCTCGCGGGCCTTGGCCAGGTCGACGCCGACCGTCGCGTCGATCGGCACCCGGGCCAGCGCTTCGGGCCGGGTGACGGCGAGCTCTTCGATCTCCATGCCGCCCTCGGCCGAGGCCATGCACAGGAAGGTCCGGTTGGACCGGTCCAGCAGGTAGGAGAAGTAGTACTCGGTTTCGATCTGCGCGCCCGGATCGACCAACACCCGGTGCACGGTGTGCCCCTTGATGTCCATGCCGAGGATGGCGGAAGCGGCGTCCTTGGCGTCGGTCGGGGTCTTGGCCACCTTCACACCGCCGGCCTTGCCGCGGCCACCGACCTTGACCTGGGCCTTCACCACGGTCACGCCACCGAGTCGTTCGGCGATGGCCTCGGCCTCGTCGGCGGTGTCGGCGACCTCACCGAGCCCGACCGGAACGCTGTGCTTGGCGAAGAGTTGCTTCGCCTGGTACTCGAATAGATCCACTGGACTTCCTCGTCTGTCGGATTCCAACTTCGACGTAAGCGACCGGTCTCAAACCCAGCTGCCGGATGCTCTCAACCGTTGGTCAGGCTAGCTCTCCCGGGCGGCCGACTCCCAGACCACGGGGGGTGGATGTTGGCCAACGCACACCCTCCTACGAGTCGATGTGTCAGAGTGGTTCATTGTCCGACCAAACGGTCGGACGAGAAGAGTGCAGCCGAAGGCGAGCGCGAATGGAGGGTCGCGGTGCGCAACCTGCTGGCTCCCCGCGCCCTGTTCTCCGCCGCCGTCAAGACCGGCGAGGAGCTGGCCTGGCTGGCCGCACATGCGGCGATGTACCCGGTCGGGTTACTGGCCGAACACAGCTCGATGGACGACCCCCGCTACCGGATCGACACCCTGTCACCGGTCAGCCGCGGCCTGGTCACCGGCGACATCAACGCCTCGGGCCGTCCGGTCCTGCTGGTCCACGGCATCGGTGACAACCGGTCGGCGTTCTCGATCCTGCGTCGCACGTTGCGCCGACGCGGCTTCGGCCGGATCAGCACCATCAACTACTCGCCGCTGACGTCGGATATCCGCCGCGCCGCCGTCGACCTGGGCAAGCACGTGGAGCGCATCTGCCAGCAGACCGGCTACGACACGGTGTTCGTCGTCGGTCACTCGCTCGGCGGCGTGATCGGCCGCTACTACGTCCAGTGCCGGGGCGGCGACGAGCGGGTGCACACCCTGGTCACACTCGGCTCGCCGCACGCCGGCACCCAGTTGGCCCGGTTGGCCCCGCTGGTCAAGGTCTGCCGGCAGTTGCAGCCCGGTTCGGACGTGATGACCGAACTGGCCCAGCCCGCCCCCGACTGCCGGACCCGGTTCGTGGCCATCTACTCCGACCGGGACGAGGTGGTGTTGCCGCATCGCAGCGCCCGGCTGGAGCACCCCGACCTGAGTGTCACCGCGCTGCCGGTACACGGCGTCGGTCACCTGGCCCTGCTGGTCAACGGTGCGGTGATGCATACGGTCGCCAATGCGCTGGCCGACCGCGCCGGATCGGACGCCGAAGCCGACCCCCCGGATATCGGCGAAAGACGCCACGGAGCCACGTCATGATCGAGATTCCCCCGTTTCGAACGAGTAAAACCTGACCGACCCGACGCGCCGAGCTTGCTTCGACGGCGAGCTGTAAGTTACGGTTCTGCATCGGCACGGCAAACGACGTATCAGAATCAACCCGTCAATCTGCACGGTGAAGGAGCATGCGTGGGACGACACAGCGCCGTCCGCGCGGCGGACCTCATCGCCGCCGCCGCTCCGCAGCTCCCCGCTTTCGAAAGCCCTTCTGTACCTGACTCCCGGCCGGCTCAGGGTCCCCGCCCGGCTCAGTGCC
>CAZZZW010000391.1:0-3744 GCA_964658795.1 Phormidium nigroviride PCC 7112 | reverse complement strand
GGCCGGGCCAGTCGGTGAGACCGGCGAATCGGTGCGGCCGGGCCAGCCGGTGAGGGGGAGCGGTTCAGCTCGCCGTGGGGCGAATCCGCTGCAATACCTGGGCAACCCGACGATCCTGGGTTGGTTGCCGCTTGGCCTCGGCGACCCAGGTGGCGTATTCCCGCCGATGGGTGAAGGCGAGTTTCGCGAACGCGGCCTGGGCTTCGGCGTCCTGGTCGAGGGCCGAGGCCAGCGCCGGCGGCAACGTCACCGTGCGGGGTTCGGGGTCGGATTCGATCTCGATGTCGAGCAGGTCGCCCAATTCGATGCCGGCCTGTTTACGGATCGCAGCGGTGAAACCCAGGTAGCTGTAGCCACCGTAGACCGCGAGCCGGGAGCGGTAGGCGACGCCGTTGACGGTGCCGCGCACCGGTTCCCGCCGGGTCTTGAAGCCGGCGATGATGTCGACCGGTACCGCGACCCAGCGGCCGTTTCCATTCGCGGATTGCAACTCGGCCTGGAAACGCACCGCGCCAGGATATCGAGCAGCCGGTTAGTTCAGTGTGCGAAAGGTGCTCAGGTGGTGTAGTCGGCGTTGATGTGCACGTAGCCCTCGGTCAGATCGCAGCCGTAGACGGTGAAGTGACCGGCCGCGATCCCGAGGTCCACGCCGATGGCGACACTGTCGCCGCGCATGGTGTCGCTCAACTGAGCGAGCTTGGCCGCGTCCGGCACGTCGGGGTAGACGTCGGCACCGCACAGCCAGACGCGGACCCGGTCCTGGTCGATGTCGGTGTCGTCGGAGTTCTTGCCCACCGCCATCACCACCCGACCCCAGTTCGGGTCGGCACCGTGCACCATGGTTTTCACCAATGGGGAGTTCACGATCGTCTTGGCCACCCGTCGGGCCTGGTCCCGATCCCGGGCCCCGGTGACCTCGACCGTGATCAGCTTGCTGGCACCCTCACCGTCCCGGGCGATCATGGTGACCAGCTCGATCGCCAGCGCGCGCACGGCGTTCTCGAAATCGGTGAGGTCGACCGGTCCGGCGGCGCCGTTGGCGAAGATCGCGGCGGTGTCGCTGGTCGAGGTGTCGGTGTCGATCGACAGCGCGTTGAAGCTGACCTCGACCACCCGCCGGAAGATCGCATCGAGGTCGGCCGCCGGCACCGCGGCGTCGGTGGCGAAGAAGGTCAGCATGGTCGCCATGTTCGGCTCGATCATGCCGACGCCCTTGGCCACCGCGACGATGTGGGCGGCGCCGACCTGTGCCCGGACCAGCTTGGGGTGGGTGTCGGTGGTCATGATTGCGGTGGCGAAGTCGTCCCAGCGGCCCGGCTCGGGCCAGGAGCTCTGGATCCGGGACCGGATGGTGTCCATCGGGTAGGGCCGGCCGATGACGCCGGTGGAGGCGACCAGCACCGGTCCGTGGCCGAGCTCGGCGGCGGTCAGCTCGGCCAGCTCGGCGGCGTCGCGGGCACCCTGGCTGCCGGTAGCCACATTGGCGTTGCGGGAGGCCACGACGACGCCTCGTGGATTCTCGATCGTCCGGCTGTAGGTGACGCTCGGACCGGAGAAGCGGGACTGGGTGTACATCGCCGAGCTGGTGCAGGGACGGTCGGAGACGAACGCGGCCAGGTCATGACGGCCGTCCTCGGCGATACCGGCGTCGAGGGTGAAGACCTGGAAGCCCTGCGGATACTCAGTCACCAGCACAGGCTAGCGAAGCCGGTCCCGAGCATGCGGAGCAGCGATCGACCGGCCCGGCCGCCGAGCCTCGAAGTTACCTCGACCGCGCCGACGACAAGTAAGTTGGCCAATAAATGCCGCTCTATTCGCAAATCGGAAAGGAGTTCCGACGGCGGCCAAGACGTCGACAAATCCGCCTGCTCGAACGCCTCGCCGGAGGTAACCTCAGCCTTGGTCGTTGCTGGGGGAGACGTAGGTTGCTGGGTCGAATAGCTGGCTGGTCGCTGTGGCGGCTAGGGCCCGTCGCGGTGCTCGGGCTGCTCGCCGTCGAGCTCGTCGCCTCCGTGCTGCCGGTGGCCTTCAGCGCCCCGCCGTCCGCCGCCGACTACGGCTTTGCCGTGTCCTTGGTCGTGATGGCCGCGGCCTACACCTGGGCCGCGCTGCGCTGGGAGGAACGGCGCGCGATGAACGCCGACGGGCACTCCTACGGACTCAGCACGAATCTCTTCGGCATCTGGTGCTTCGCCGCGATCACCCTGCCGATCCAGTTGTGCGCGGCAGTCATCGTGCTGATCGAACTCAGCGGGGTGCCGGCTCGGCGGGCCATCGGGCCGACGAAGGCTCATCGCGTCACGTACAGCCTCGCGGTGGCGGTCCTGGATGTCTGTGCCGCCATCGGGGTGCTGCACCTGCCGATCCCGCGGGCCGGGCAGCTGGTCCTGGCCGCGTTGGCCTACTTCACGGTCAACGTGGTCGGCTACTGCTTCGCGATGGCGCTGACCCGCCGGCCTGGCGGGTTCCGGATCCTGATGCGACCGAAGAACTGCGTCATCGAATTCGCCTGTCTGGCCGTCGGCGCCGCCACCCTGCTGACCTTCGAGGCGGGCATGGCGCAGTTCGCGTGGCTGTCGGTCCCGGTGGCGCTGATCGGCCAGCGCTGCGTCGTCCGCTACGAGATGCGCCGCGAGCCGGCACAGTCGGCGACCGAGCCGCTGATGGTGGCTGAAGCCTGGCAGGTGGTGGCGCGCGAGGTGGTTCGGGCCAGTGCCGCGGCGGCCGTCCTACGCGTCGACAGCAGTGCGCCGGAGGCGGTGGCCGAGGTGGCGCGGGTGCAGGCCGGTTGTGATGCGATCGGGCAGAACGGTCCGAACGGGTTGGCCATCCTGCTGACCGACTGCCCGGGGCCGAATGCCGATGCGATCGCGGCCCGGTTGCGTTCGGCCTTGTCGGGCAACAAGATCGATGCGCGCGTTGCGGTTGCGGCCAAGCCACGGGACGGCCACACCTTGGCCGACCTGCTGGCGGTGTCCGAGGCCGAACTCATCGCGATGAAGGCGGCCAGCGCGTCGCCGACCGGTCAGCCCGAGCGATAGCGCCGACCGCCCGGAAGCGCGGTGCTACCCCAGAATCCACCTGACGCAGGGCCGGGGCGAAGGTAGCCTCAGGACGGATTGCCTGGGGGAGAAACGTTGTTCGGTCGAGTAGCTGGCTGGTCCGTCTGGACGCTACCGCGCCGCCTGCTGATCACACTGCTCGTGGTTGAAGCATCGGCCGTGGCCGGCGTGGTGCTGCTCTACCAGCCGGCCTCGCTCAACGACGTCGCGATTGCCGGCTCGGCGATCGCCATGAGCGCGGCGTACTCCTGGGCCACCTTCAACTGGGAAGGCACGAGAGAGATCCTCGTTGCCGGCGCGAAGTACCGCATCGCGATCGACCTGCTCGCCACCTGGTGCTTCTTCGCCGCAGTGTCCGTGCCGGTTCAGCTGGCCGCACTCGTCGTGGTCGTCACCAAGATCGCCAGCCTGCCGTCCCTGAAGCTGGTGATTCCGCCGCCGCTGCTGCGCTATCGGACGGTCTACAACGTGGCCGGCATAGTGCTCGCCGCCTGTCTGGCCAGCTTCTGCATGCGGCTACCGCTGCCGTGGGGTGCCAGCCTGGCGATCGCGGGCGTGACCTATTTCCTCACGACGGTGGCCAGCATCGTGGTGGTGGTGGCGCTGAGTGGAAAGCGCTCGGCGGTCCGGCTGTTGCTGGCACCGCGGCACCTTCGCTTCGAAGTCGTCACCATGGCCCTTG
>CAZZZW010000390.1:0-3752 GCA_964658795.1 Phormidium nigroviride PCC 7112 | reverse complement strand
CTTTCGGGCCGCACAATGCATCAAGAGGGTAGGGACATGGCCAGGGAGCTGGACGCGCTCGACGTGGCTATCCTGGCTGCCTTGCGCGACACGCCGCGAGCCGGCTATCTGGAGCTCTCCCGAACGCTGGCGGTCAGCCGGGCCACCGTGCAGGCTCGCCTGGAGCGACTGGAGCAGGACGGGGTGGTCTCCGGTTACGGCCCCGACGTCCAGCTGCCCCAGGCCGGCTATCCGGTTTTGGCCTTTGCCACCCTGGAGATCGCCCAGGGCCGCCTGGACGAGGTGACGGTCGCGATGCTTGCCATCCCATCGGTCGTCGAGGCCTACGCCACGACCGGCCCGGGTGATGTGTTCTGCCGCCTGGCCGCGACCTCGCACGAGGATCTGCAGCGGGTGCTGATCGAGGTGTCCCAGATCCCGGGCGTGGCTCGGTCGACCTCGGTGGTGGCGCTCAGCCAGGTGGTGGCGGCGCGTCCGATCGATCTGCTGCAATCGGCGGACGTCCGGCCGGCCACCCGGACGGGCGCCCGCTAGCCCTCGTCGACCAGTTCGTAGCGAGGGTTGGCCAGGGCCAGGTGACCCTTGTATTCGCCGATCCGGCCACTGGCCCGCACCAGCCGCCCCGGCTCGATGCCCGGAATCGCGGCCCGCCCGAAGAACAGCAACCGCAGCCCGCCGGTCCCGTCGAACACCTGGGCCTCGAGCGACTTTCCCCCGGTGCTACCGACCTGAACCATCTTGACCCGGCCTTCGACCGTCACCAGTTGCTTCCAGGCCACCGAGCCGATCGGATGCACGCCGGCCACCGGCGTCACCAGGTCCTGGGCTTGCTCGGCCGGGGTCTCGACCAGGGCCGGACGACTCGCGGCCTCCCGTTGTTGGGCATCCAGGCGCTGTTCCAACTCCGGCGACAGGGTGGTGTCGAACGGGACGATGGTGGCGGCCACGTGAGGGATCCGGCTGATCGCCTCGGCGATCCGGTCAGCGGTCCGGTCGTGCAGAATGCGCTGCGAAACTCGGTGGAAGGTCCGTCGAGGCAGTAGCAGCGTCACTTCGGCGTGTTCCTGCACCACGGTTCGCAGCGCGGCCTGGGCGCTGGCCCGGACCAGCCGTCGATCGGCGCAGTCCACCAACTCCAGCGGCACCCGGTCGCCGAGCCCGCGGGCGATCCACTCGGACTGCAATTGCTTGGCCACCTGGGCATCCACCACGACGTGCACCGCGCGGAGTTCGGTCGGACGCAGGCTGCCGGCGTAACGGACGGTCCGGATGACGGCCAGATCGAGGCGGTCGACCATCACCAGTACGACGTGCCGGGCGTAGTGATGCACCGGCGGCTTCCCGGCCGCCGTGACCAGGTCGAGCGCGTGCGCCTCGGCCCGGTAGCGGGTGTTGAGCCGCATGAGTACCAGCCAGCCCAACGGGAACAGCAGGACCACCAGCCAGGCACCCTCGGTGAACTTGACCACGGCGAAGATGAGCACGATGAGCATCGAGACGAAGCCACCGGAGAAGTTGATCGCCAGCTTGCGGCGCCAGCCCCGCTCGCGTCGGGTGTGGTGGTACTTGGCCATGCCGAAGCCGGCCATGGTGAATCCGGTGAACACCCCGATGGCATAGAACGGAACCAGTTTGTCGACGTTCGCGCCGACGATGGCCACCAGCGTCACGGCCAGCACGGTGAGCACGATGATGCCGTTGCTGAAGGCCAACCTGTGCCCACGACGGGTCAGCTGCCGGGGCAGGAAGGAGTCCTCGGCGATGAAACTGGCCAGGAACGGGAAGCCGGTGAACGGGGTGTTCGCCCCGGTGATCAGGATCAGAGCGGTGGCGATCTGCACCAGGGCGAAACCGAGATGTCCGTACCAGGCCTGGCCGAACGCAGCCTTGGCCACCTGACTGATCACGGTCGGCGTGCCGTTGTGATACGGGGTGGCGTGGGTCTGGAAGGCCAGATAGGAGATGCCGAGCACCAGACTGCCCAGCAACAGCGACATGATCGACAACGTCCGCCGGGCGTTCGGACCCGGCGGATTCTCGAACGCGCTCACCCCGTTCGAGATGGCCTCGAGCCCGGTCAATGAGGAGCCTCCGTTGGCGAATGCCTTGAGCAGGAAGAAGATCGCCAGCGCGGACAGGATCGAGTGGTGCTCGTTGACGACCGGGATCATGCCCGGCGCGTTGCCGTAGTGCGGCAGGTCGCCGAAGATCTCCCGGAGGATGCCGACCACGATCACCAGGCCGGCCGAACCGACGAAGAAGTAGGTCGGAAACGCGAACGCCCGGCCGGCCTCGCGAACACCGCGCAGGTTTCCGAAGGCCAGGATCAGGACCACCGCGATCGTCAGCCATTTCTTGGCCTCGGGATCGTCCAGCGCCGGGACCAGCGAGGCCACCGCCGCCACCCCGGCCGCCGCCTGCACCGCCACCGTCACGATGTAGTCGATCAGTAGCGCCACCGAGGCGATCTGGGCGACCTTGGGGCCGAAGTTCTCCCGTGCCACCACGTAGGAACCGCCGGCCTTGGTGTAGACCATGACCACCTCGCGGTAGGACAAGGTCATCAGGGTCAACACGACCAGCACGACGGCCGTCATCGGCATCAGGATGTGGAAGCCGGTCAGGCCGAACACCCCGAGCAACACGATCAGCATTTCCTCGGTGCCGTAGGCCGAGGAGGAGATGCAGTCCGAGGACAGCACGCCGAGGGCGGTCTTCTTCGACAGCTTCTCGTCGTGCAGCTGTGCGGTCACCATCGGCGGCCCCAGCAGGCGGCGCTTGACCCGATAGCTCAGCCGTTCGGGAATATCGACGTCCGGGACCTCGTCGGCGACTCCGGCGACGATCCGGCCGGGCCGGGACTGCAGCAGGCTGGTCATGCTTCTCCTCGATTCGACTCGAGGTTAGGAGCCTGCGACCCCGGGCCCGGCCGAAATCGCGACTTCGCGCGGGATCCTCACGCGAACCCTCACGACTTGCTCACGCGGTCGGTTGATCTGGACATTTCCTCGCCCGCACAGCAGGGTTGGGCAATGACCACTGTCGATCTTCGAGCCGAGGCAGCCGAGCAGGGCGGGTCGAAGCGGCTGACCGGCTACTTCGTCCAGCCACCCGGTGACGGCCCGTGGCCCGGGGTGGTGGTGCTGCACGAGGCGTTCGGTCTGGAGGAACAGGTCCGGCGGCATTCCGAACGGATGGCCGGGCTCGGCTACCTGACGCTGGCCCCCGATCTGTTCAGCGACGGCGGCGCCCGCCGATGCCTGGTCCAGACGCTGCGCTCGTTGGCCAGCGGACGGGGCCGGGCCTATGCCGACATCGAGGCGGCCCGGCAATGGTTGCTGAGCCGGCCCGGCTGTACCGGTCGGATCGGCGTCATCGGATTCTGCATGGGCGGCGGATTCGCCTTGATGACGTTGGGTAGTGGCTTCGACGTGGCCGCTGCCAACTACGGCATGCTGCCCAAGGATCTCGACACGGCAGTGGCTGACGCCTGCCCGGTAGTGGCCAGTTACGGCGGCCGGGACAGGGGCCTGCGTGGCGCGGCCGGCAAGTTGGAGGTGGCTTTCACCCGGGCCGAGATTCCGCACGACGTCACCGAGTATCCGCGAGCCGGCCACTCGTTCCTGAACGAGGCACCCAACGGTCCACGGGTACTACGTCCGCTGATGAAGGTCAGCCACATCGGCCCCGATCCGGAATCGGCCGCCCGGGCTTGGACCCGGATCGAGTCGTTCTTCGCCCAATACCTCAAG
>CAZZZW010000389.1:0-3771 GCA_964658795.1 Phormidium nigroviride PCC 7112 | reverse complement strand
AGTCTGTCGGCTGCACCACACCTGTCGGCTGAGTCTGTCGGCTGCGCCGCACCTTTCGTGCAGAGGCTCGACCAAGTCGTGGCCGGGGAGGGGTACCGAGATGCTGGATGCGAGCGCGGCGCACAGCGCACGTGACGCCAAGCTTGCAGGCCTGCACGACCAGCTGGTCGACGCGGTCGAGGGTCTGGTGTCTGGTGACGACTGGCGACGGGCACTCGAGTTCGCGGCCAGGTTCCGGTCCAGGTCGTTCAATAACACCCTGCTGATCTGGGTACAGCACACCGCCGCATACACGGCCGGACGCGTCCCGGAACCGATGCCGTCCTACGTCGCCGGGTTCAAGCAGTGGCAGCAACTGAACCGTTCCGTGCTGAAAGGTCAGACCGGATACATGATCCAAGCCCCGGTGACTGCCCGGTTCGCCACCGCAACACCGCAGAATGCAGACACGTGGCGGCGGTTGGGCCGGATGGAGAAACCCCGCCCCGGCGAGGTTGTGCGGTCCCGGATGATCGCGGTGAAGCCCGCCTACGTCTGGGACCTGTCCCAGACCGGCGGAGACCCGGTGCCCGAACGGCCTCCAGCCCGCCTGCTGGAAGGGGCCGCACCGGCTGGGTTATGGGACGGGCTCGTCACCCAGATCCGGGACCGTGGGTTCACGATCCAACGAGTGCCGACTGAGCAGCTGATTCATGGTGCGAATGGGCTCACCGACTACACCGCCCGGACCGTCGCGGTTCGCACCAACATGGACGAAGCCGCGCAGGTGAAAACCCTTGCGCACGAACTGGCCCATGTGATGCTGCACGGGCCTGACAACCCGGACGCGGTCGCCCACCGGGGCATCGGCGAAGTGGAGGCCGAATCGGTGGCGCTCATGGTCGGCGCCGCCCACAACCTCGACACCAGCGGCTACACGGTCCCCTACGTCGCCTCCTGGGCCAGCGCCGTGGACGGTAAGACGGCGACGGAAGTTGTGCAGGCGACCGGGGAACGGGTCCGCGCCACAGCGGGTGCGATCCTCGACAAGCTGACAACGGCGCAGGCCAGCACTGGCGACCCGCCGGGCCTGAGGCGCGAAAGTCCCGCAACCGAGCGGACCGCACGGGCGCCAGCACCGCGACACCCCCGTGTGCCGACCCAACCGCACACCGCGAACGCTGCGGCCCCAAGATTGTGATCGACCAGGGGCCGTGATGGACATCGTCTGGTTGCTGTCCGAGGCATCAAAACTGTCGTTACCTCAGGCTGCCGTCCACTATGCGAGCGCGGGGGTGCCGGTGTTCCCGTGCGTTCCCGGCCAGAAACGTCCGCTGACCCTGCACGGTTTCCACGACGCCAGCACCGATCCACGCCAAGTGCGCACGTGGTGGCTGCGGTCGCCAACGGCGAACATCGGGATCCCCACCGGGCAGGCCTCCGGCATCGAGGTTGTTGACATTGACCGGCGACCGGAACGCTCCGGCTTCAGCTCCTTCGAGTTGGCACGTCGCGCCGGCATCACCGCCGGCTGGGCCGCTCTGGTGCGCAGCCCATCCGGCGGCATGCACGCCTACTACCCCGCCGACCCGGACCGCCAGCAACAGTCCTGGCAGGCCCCACACGTCCATATCGATTTCCGCGGCAACGGGGGCTACATCCTCGCCCCACCATCGATCGCCAGCACAGCACAACAACACCGCGGGTACGCGCTGATAGCGGGTGCCAAACAGCCCACGGCAGCGATCAATGCTGAGGCCTTCCGCTCGTTCATTGACCCGCTGCCGGCGACGCCCACCACGGCGCACCGACGCCGGCCAACGGACATGGACGGATTGGCCCGATGGGTCGCCGCCCGCGGTGAAGGAGAACGCAACAGAGCCCTCTTCTGGGCGGCATGTCGCGCCGCCGAGAACGGCATCCCACCCCAAGAGCTACACGCCGTCCTCGGCCCAGCAGCACAGCAGGCAGGCCTCCCGCCCCGGGAAATCGCCACAACAATCCGTTCCGCGCTGAGGACAACCGCGGCTCGAGCAATGTCCACCCCTCCGGCTGGGAAAGGCCACACGTCCAGGACAGAACGACGGGACAACAGACCGCCCCAGCTCTGACCCGACTTCGACAGCGACCCTCCGGCTTGTCGCCGCAGCACCCAAAGATGTCCACGACGGAGTCCTCGCCAGTGATCGCCCAATCGTTGAAGAGTCGCGGCCAGAACGGGTTCTGGTGTGTGCGCCGCTCCTTAGTTGGGACGGACCGAACCTCGGCCCCTCAACCTGTCGAAGGAGAAGTCCAATGGCAATCCGCACACAACAGTCCCTGTCCGGCTTCATCGTCGCCGGCCCAGAACTGACCGTGACCAGCACCGGCGAGGCCCGCTTCTACGCCAAGGTCGGCCAGGAACACTTCCAACGCAACGACGACGGAACCTTCACCCAGCTTGAGTCGACCTTCCACACCCTGGTCCAGTACCGCAAAGCCGCCGAACGCTCCTACGAGCGGTTCCAGAAAGGCGACCACTTCGTCGCCGAAGGCTACGTCCACGAATACGACCACGACATCGACGGCCACACCCAGCGCAGGGAAGAGTTCGTTGCCAAAAAGATCGGCCACGACGCCGCCCGCCAGAACTACACCGTGAATCGCAGAACCCCCGCCGCCGGGCCGATAGACCAAAACGACCACGTTCAGACCAGCGGGATCACCGACCACCCCCCGGCAGCGGACGCTGCAGCCCCCGTGTCTGCGCGGGCCACCGCATCGGCCCGCAGCGCACAGCGTCGAGATCAGCTCGCCGACAACAGCCCAAGCGGTACCCGCAGGAGCACTCCGACGCGATCAACCCCGCTGGCGCTCTGACTCTCGCACCCCCGCGCACTGGTGACGACCGAGACCGAACCACGGCCCGCTCCCCCGCTACCAGCACTGACCCATCCGACTCGACACCGCAAAGGTCCCACGATGGCCGACAACCCGACCCTTCCGATCGACGACCCCGATCTCGGCGAACAAGAAAGCAACGACGCCCCGTTCACCAACGACCCCGACGAAGGACACCTGCTGGCAGAACCGCCGCACCCGATCAACTGGAACCTGCTCACCGCAGACGACGCCGAACAGGAATGGTGGGCACTCAACAACTGGGTGAACTGGCTACGCCACACCTACGGCCTTCCCGTCACGATCATCCCGCCCTACTGGCACCGGCATCCCGAACTCGTCTGGGAACTATCCGCACTGCACCTCCACTGGCTCTGCACCTACGATCCCGAACAAAACGGCTCCGCACCCATCGGCTGGCACGCCGACTTCGCAGCAACACAAGAACGCCTCCGCGAATGGGTCGCCGCAGCCGGAACAAAACTCGACACCGACCGCCCAACCCGGCAAACGGTATGGCCGGGCGAAGAAGCCGGGACGCCACCGGAAGAGCGTTCGACCGAGAACCGCGAAAAGGACTTCGAAGAGTTCGTCGCCGCGGATGTGGCTGGCCGGCAGAAAGCCGAGGAGGAGTTCTATCACCGCCTCCTTCACGACCTCGGGGCCTGATTATGCAAGTGAGTGGTGAACCTAGTGAGCCGTTTCTGTCACTCGTGGGCGCACCCGCCATCGAGGCTTTCTTGTCTGGGTGGCGAGAAGGCACTGCTCGGCAAGCTACCAGCCCGGTCGCCAAGGACGTTCTCGATGAGATTGCGCTCATGCTGGAGGCAACCGGTCAGTCGGCGGTCCTCACCCAATGGGAGTGATCACCACACGCTCTGCTACGGGAGACCGGCCGGGAAGTGCATCGAG
>CAZZZW010000388.1:0-3776 GCA_964658795.1 Phormidium nigroviride PCC 7112 | reverse complement strand
GTGCCCCGACCGGACGGGCTGGTCGGGGCACTCGGCGTCAGAGCGAGCGACGGGAATCGAACCCGCGTAGTCAGTTTGGAAGACTGAAACTCTACCATTGAGCTACGCTCGCGAAGTGGTCGAATCCGACGAAACGGACGCCGGATCGGCCTGACTGCCTGCTTATCGTAGCGCGTGCGAAGGGTCGCTTCGCAGGCCCGTAGACTGGCGGGTCGGTAGGTGTGCTCGAACCTCGTCGCCGAGGCCCGGCTCACCAACTCTCCGGGGTGTAGCGCAGCTTGGTAGCGCATCCGCTTTGGGAGCGGAGGGTCGCAGGTTCAAATCCTGTCACCCCGACAAGACCGAGAGCACCGTAGGCAACGAGCAGCACCACAAGATCACGAATCAACGAGAAGCAGGAGCAACGAGCGCCCCGTGAAGAGCAGTGTCGAAACCCTGAGCCCGACCCGCGTCAAGCTCGCCGTCGAGGTCCCCTTCGATGAGCTGAAGTCCAGTCTGGACGAGGCCTACAAGGCGATCGCCTCGCAGGTCCGGGTGCCGGGCTTCCGGCCGGGCAAGGTGCCGGCTCGGATCATCGATCAGCGCGTCGGCCGCGCCGCGGTGCTGGAGGAGGCCATCAACAAGGCCCTGCCCAAGGCCTACACCGACGCGGTCAAGGAGACCGGCGTCAAGGCCCTCGGCCAGCCCGAGATCGAGGTGACCAAGCTCGAGGACAACGACCACATCGCCTTCACCGCCGAGGTCGACGTCCGTCCCGAGATCACCGTGCCGGCCTACGACGGCCTGGCCGTCACGGTCGAGGACGCCCAGGTCAGCGATGACGAGATCGACGAGCAGTTCGAGGCCCTGCGGGCGCGGTTCGGCACCCTCAAGGGCGTCGAGCGCGCGGTGCAGACCGGCGACTTCGTCAGCGTCGATCTGCTGGCTGCGGTGGACGGCGAAGAGGTCGAGGGCGGTTCGGCCCAGGGCCTGTCCTACGAGGTCGGCTCGGGCAACCTGATCGAGGGCCTGGATGAGGCGATCCTGGGCAAGAACGCCGGCGACAAGGCCGAATTCAAGTCCAAGCTGGCCTACGGCGAGCACTCCGGCCAGGACGCCGACATCACCGTCACCGTCAACTCGGTCAAGGAGCGAGAGCTGCCCGAGGCCGATGACGAGTTCGCCCAGCTGGCCTCGGAGTTCGACACCATCGAGGAGCTGCGCGCAGACCTGCGCACCCGGTTGGATCGGGTGAAGGCGCTCGGTCAGGGTTCGGAGGCCCGGGACAAGGTGCTGGAGCTGCTGGTCGAGCAGACCGAGGTGCCGCTGCCGGAATCGTCGGTCCAGGCCGAGATCGACTGGCGTGAGCACGACGTCGTGCACCAGCTCGGGCACGACGATGCCGCGTTCGAGCGGTACCTCGAGACTGAGGGCAAGACCAAGGACGAGTTCACCGCCGAGCTGCGCGAGATCGCCGAGAAGTCGGTCAAGACCCAGTTCATCCTCGACTCGATCGCCGACGCCGAGGCCGTTTCGGTGTCCGATGCCGAGCTGACCGAGTACATCGTCCGGCAGGCCCAGCGTTACGGCATGCAGCCACAGGAGTTCGCCGACCAGATCGTCCAGGCGGGCAACATCTCTGCGCTGGTCGCCGACGTGCGGCGGAACAAGGCCCTGGCCACGGTGCTGGAGTCGGCCAACGTCACCGACCAGTCCGGCAACAAGGTAGACCTGTCGGAGCTGGCCACGCCGGAGGGGCAGGCCCAGCTGGCCGAGCTCGACGACGCCGCCGAGGAGTTCGGCGAAAGCGAGTGAGCATCGCTCGAGGTACGAGAGCGGCGCGGAGCGAGTTGGCCAGCACTAGCGAGTGAGCATCGCTTGAGGTACGAGAGCGGCGCGGAGCGAGTTGGCCGAGCAGGCCGGTGAACAAGAGCAGTGAGCGGCACGGCAAGGCATTTCATGCCCTGAGCGAAACCGGGCGGGTCTGGGACTTCCAGGCCCGCCCGGCCCGTTAGGGTCGATGAAGAGGTCAGAGGCCGAAGACGGCGCCTGATAAGTACGCGAGGAAGGAACTCCCCTGTGATCCACCACGAAAGCCCGCTGCCCCGGAGCTCGGGTTTCAGCCCCGCCGTGGCCGGTCCGTCGGAGCCGATGCGAGTCATCGAGTCGCGGAGCCCGGGCGCCGGCATGAACCTGAACGACTCCATCTATGACCGGCTCCTGCGTGACCGGATCATCTTCCTGGGCCAGGTCGTCGACGACGACATCGCCAACCGGCTGTGCGCCCAGTTGCTGTTGCTCTCGGCCGAGGACTCGACTCGCGACATCAACCTCTACATCAACTCACCCGGCGGCTCGGTGACCGCAGGCATGGCCATCTTCGACACCATGCAGTTCGTCGAATGCGACGTGGCGACGTACGCCCTCGGTATGGCCGCCTCGATGGGTCAGTTCCTGCTCTCGGCCGGTCAGGCCGGTAAGCGCTACGCCCTGCCGCACGCGCGGATCATGATGCACCAGCCGTCCGCCGGTATCGGGGGAACCGCCTCGGACATCGCGATCCAGGCCGAGCAGTTCAAGCTGACCAAGGCCGAGATGGCACGGCTGATCGCCGAGCACACCGGCCAGTCGGTCGAGCAGATCCAGGCCGACTCCGAGCGCGACCGGTGGTTCACCGCGCAGCAGGCCCTCGAGTACGGCTTTGTGGACCACGTGGTGAGCCGGGTCGCCCAGATGACCAACGGCTCCGCCCCGGCCCCCGAATAAGCCAAACCCAGCGCAGAAGGACTTCACTCTCATGACGAACCCGTACAGCCCCAGCAGCCGCTACGTGCTGCCTTCCTTCATCGAGCGCACCAACTACGGGATGAAGGAATCGAACCCGTACAACAAGCTCTTCGAAGAGCGCATCATCTTCCTCGGCGCCCCGATCGATGACGTCGTGGCCAACGATGTCATCGCCCAGTTGCTCTGTCTGGAGTCGACTGACCCGGACCGCGACATCCTGCTCTACATCAACTCTCCGGGCGGTTCGTTCACCGCGCTGACCGCCATCTACGACACGATGAGCTTCGTCCGGCCCGAGATCCAGACCTACTGCATGGGCCAGGCCGCCTCCGCCGCCGCGGTTCTGCTGGCGGCCGGCACCAAGGGCAAGCGGTTCGCCCTGGAGCACTCCCGGGTGCTCATCCACCAGCCCTCGGGTGAGGGTCAGGGTCAGGTCACCGACCTGGAGATCCAGGCCAACGAGATCCTGCGCATGCGGGGCCTGCTCGAGGAGATCCTGGCCCGGCACACCGGCCAGACGGTGGAGCAGGTCAAGTCCGACATCGAGCGTGACCGGATCCTCACCGCGCAGGCGGCCAAGGATTACGGCATTGTCGATGCCGTCATCTCGACCCGCAAGCTCGTCGCGGACTAGGGCTTCGATGCGGCCGTGCCGGGCAACTGCACGGCACGGCCGACCACCCGCACCGCGAGCCCCGTCGGTGATGGGTCAGGTAGGGACACGCAGCTAAACGTGCGACTTCTGCGCGTTTCCGGGGTAGCGTTTTCGTACGGGATGCACTGACGTTCGACCGAACCACCGGGGCCAGCCGTCGAGCATGTGCTCGCTGTCAGCGAAACCGGTGGCAAAGTCGTCAGGCAAGTGAGGAGATGTATCGGTGGCACGCGTAGGTGACGGAGGCGATCTGCTCAAGTGTTCTTTCTGCGGAAAGAGCCAGAAGCAGGTCAAGAAGCTGATCGCCGGACCCGGTGTCTACATCTGCGACGAGTGCATCGACCTCTGCAACGAG
>CAZZZW010000387.1:0-3795 GCA_964658795.1 Phormidium nigroviride PCC 7112 | reverse complement strand
TGGGCGGCGTCGGCGCCGAGAATCGTGCAGCCGGCCCAGGGCAATCCGGGATGTGGTGACCCGCTGGCATCCGTCGCCGCCGGACCGAGCAGGCCGCTGACCGCGTCTGCCGTGGCCGCGGCGACACACACCGCCGCATTCACCGCCCGTCCGGACGGCAGATCGGAGCGCACCACGATCACCCATTTCAACCGGGCCGAACGAGTCGGTTCCGCCGTATTGATCTCGTCTGGACTGAAGCCGACCATCGAACTCGCTCTCCCTACTTGATGCATCATTTGACCGCAACGCTAACTAGAGTGGCGATACCGAGGCGCGTGAGCCGCACATAGTCCGGAAGGTCGTCCGAAATGCCAAGCTTGGATGAACTAGATAAGGCGATCCTGCGGGAACTGCAGTCGGATGCACGGCGTACCAATCGAGATGTTGCGGCGTCCATTGGCGTCTCCCCCACCACCGCGCTCGATCGGACGAAGTCGCTGCGGGATCGGGGCGTGATCACCGGGGCCACGCTCGAGTTGGACCTGACCATGCTCGACCGGGGTGTGCAGGCGATGATCGCGGTGCGGATCCGGCCACCATCCCGGCGCGTCATCGAGTCGTTCAAGGACTGGGTCAGCGGCCTGCCCGAAACCCTCGGGGTATTCGTCACCTCGGGTAACGAGGACTTCCTGATCCACGTAGCCGTCGCTAGCAACGACGAGCTCTACGCCTTCGTCATCGACAAGCTGACGCAGCGGGCCGAGATCGCCGACGTGCGCACCTCAGTCGTCTATGAACACGTACGGAATCGGCAGGTGGTGCCGCCAGCACCGCGCCGCCGTCGCAGCCCGTGACCCCCATCGTCCTCGACAGGATCAGGGAACCCGGTTGATCCACTCCGGGGTGGCGAACTTGGTCGTGATCAGCTGACGGGCGCGTACCAGTTCGGCCTCGGTCAGCTCGGTCTCGACCAAACCGTAGCGGTTACGGAAGCTGCCGACCATGGCCGCGATCACGTCCTCCCGCGGCAGCCCGGTCTGGGACCGAACCGGGTCAACCCGCTTGGCCGCGCTGGCCGTTCCCTTCATCGACAGCTTCTCCCGGCCGATGCGGAGCACCTCCAGCATCTTGGTCGTGTCGATGTCGTAGGACATGGTCACGTGATGCAGCACCGCACCCCCGACCAGCCTCTTCTGCGCGGCACCGCCGATCTTGCCCGCGGGCGAGGTGATGTCGTTGAGTGGCTGGTAACTCGCCTTGACCCCGATCTCCTGTAGCGCGCCGAGCACCCAGTCATCGAGGAAGGCGTAGGAGTCGGCGAAGGAAAGTCCTTCGACCAACGAAGCCGGGGCGTAGACCGAGTAGGTGATGGTGTTGCCCGGCTCGATGAACATCGCGCCACCACCGCTGATCCGGCGGACCACCTCGATGCCGTGCTTGGCCGCGGCCACCTGATCGACCTCGTTACGCACCGATTGGAACGACCCGATCACCACGCAGGGTGCGGCCCATTCCCACACCCGCAGCATCGGCGGCCGGCGGCCGGCCGCGACCTCTTCGATCAGCACCTGGTCCAAGGCCATGTGGTACTGCGGCAGTTCCGGCGGCCGGTGCACCAGTTGCCAGTCATGATCGGTCCAACTCGTCGCTGCGGACAGCGCCCGACGGACCGCGGTCGCGACCGAAGCGGCGGTGAATCCGAACATGATCGTGCCCTCCGGCAACGCGCGTTCGATCCGCTCGGTGAGTTGCTCCGAACTCGCACTCGCCAGGGCGCCGGTCAGGGCTCGGTCGATCGCCAGCAACGCCTCGTCGGGTTCGAGGAAGAAGTCACCAGATACCCGGACGTCGGTCAGCGCCCCGTCTGCGACCTCGAGATCGACGACGACCAGCTTGCCCGACGGAACCTTGAATTCACCATGCACGACCTCAATACTGCCCGAAGCGGTCGGTCGTCATTCCGCTGCATCGGACACCAGCCGCGACACCGCCGTACGGGCGCCCGGTAGCCAGGCGGTCAGGGTCGCCGACTGCTGCCACTCGCTGTCGATCAGGTACAGGGCCGGCGTCGGCTGCCAGGCACCGAGTTCGGCCAACACCGGCTTGAGATGGAGCTCGGCCGCCAACGAATGGGCCGGGCTGCCCCCGAGCATGAGCGGGATCGCCACGGTTCCGGCAAGGCTGCCGGCGCCGAACTGATCGAGGAAGAGTTTCAGCAGTCCGGTGAAACTGGCCTTGTAGGTCGGGCTGGCGAACACCACCACGTCGGCCGTCCGAACCCGCTCGACGGCCACGGCCACCTCCGACTCGCCCCAGCCGATCAGCTTGCCACCGAGCGAGATCAGGTCGAGTTCGTAGGTGACATCGCCACCACCGACGGCGGCGGCCACGTGCCGGGCTGCCGCCAGGGTGCGTGAGTTCGGCTTGGGATTCCCAACCACGACGGCGATATCGACCACGGTTCCTACCTTTCGTCCTGCTGGCTGATCATCAAGTGGCGACAGTGGCTCAGACCGCGCACGGGCTGGGCGGCAGCACGGTCAACGGACCGCCGCCGAGCCGCTTCGGCAACCGCCGCCGGTCATCGGCCGGCACCCAGTTGCCCGCACCGTCGGGTACGTATTCGGCCTGCGGCCCGTGCTCGGCCAGTTCGGCCACCGCCGACACGAGCAGGTCCACGTCGGCCGAGCTCGAATGCACGCCGACGCTGGCCCGTACCGCCCCGGCCGGTAGACCCAACCGAGCCAACAGCGGATGGGCGCAGAACCGGCCGTCACGCACCCCGATGCCGTACTCGGCCGACAGCGCGGCGGCCAGCACCTCGGGCGTGAAACCGGTCAGGGTGAACGTCACGATTCCCGACGGATCGGCCGAGTCCGGCCAGAGCCGGGCGATCTCGACCCCGTCGATCTTGCTGAGACCGTCGAGCAGTCGTCGGGTCAGGCCGGCCTCGTGGTCGGCCCAGGTGCGGCGGTCCAGCTCCCCGAACGCCTCGCACGCGGCAGCCAGGGCGATGGCGCCGAGCGCGTTCGGGCTCCCCGCCTCGTGCCGGGCCGGGCCGGTGGTCCAGCTGACCGAATCCCGTTCGACCTGCCGCACCGCTCCCCCACCGGCCAGATACGGCGGAGCCGCGTCCAGCCAGTCGGGCCGACCGATCAGGGCCCCGGTACCGTACGGGGCGTAGAGCTTGTGACCGGACAGGGCCAGATAATCTATGCCGGAATCGGCAATGTTTACCGGGGCATGCGCGATCAGCTGGGCTGCATCCACGACGATCCGGGCGCCGAAGGCGTGGGCCAGTCCGGCCACCCGGTCCAGCGGCAGCGCCTCGCCGGTCACGTTGGACAGGCCGGTCACCGCAACCAGGTCGTAGTGCCGGGCATTGAGGTTTCGGGCGAGTTCGTCGAGGGTTTCAGCCACGGTTGCCCGGGCGGCGACCGTGTCGACCTCGCCTCGCCGCCACGGCAGCAGGTTGGCGTGATGCTCGCTGTCCAGCACCAGCACCGGACCCGGAACCGCACTGGCCAGCAGGTTCAGGGCATCGGTGGTGTTACGGGTGAAGATGACCAGATCGTCGGATCGCGCACCGGTGAACTGACGAACCGCCAGGCGCGAATCCTCATATCTTTTCGTGGAGACCTGGGAGAGGTACCCACTGCCCCGGTGCACGCTCGAGTAGTACGGAGTCGCGTCCAGGACTGCATACTGCACTCGGGTCAATGCCGGCGCGCTGGCCGCCACGTCCAGGTTCACATAGCGAGTGCTGGTGCCATCGATCAGAGGCACCTGCAGTTCGGCGCCGACGGTGGTCAG
>CAZZZW010000386.1:0-3857 GCA_964658795.1 Phormidium nigroviride PCC 7112 | reverse complement strand
CTCGGGTTGCGTGGACTGATCGGTGCGTCGGCTGGCCGCCGGTCGACGAGTGGCCACTTTTCCTCCGACTGGCTACTTCTAACCGGCCACTCGAGCCAGAACTGGCCACTCGTGCCGCGACTGCCGGCAGCCCGGATAGACTCACCATGCTCGACCGGCCAGGCCGGCACGGGGCCATAGCTCAATTGGCAGAGCGCTGCCTTTGCAAGGCAGAGGTTAGGGGTTCGATTCCCCTTGGCTCCACCCAACTAGGTACGCCCGAACGGACCTCAGCCGGTCGTACTTCCTACGCAGAACACGTTGTCCTCGGGGTCGGCCATCACGGTCCAGTCCAGTCCCGGCACTGAATGCGACCCCTGCTCGGTTGCGCCGAGTTCCTTGAGCCGGCTGACCAGGGCCGCCCGATCGGAGCCGCCGCCGTCGAGGTGGATCCGGTTCTTTCCCGGCGTCGGGTGGTCGACCAGCTGGAACCCGAGGGCCGGCGTCGAGCCGACGATGACAAAGCTGCCGTGGTCGGCGACGATCGGAGCATCGGTGGCGGCCGACCAGAACCGGGCCAGCGCAGCCGGGTTCAGGCAGTCGATGGTGATCATGCGAATCGCGAATGCTGAATCAGTCATGGGTCAAACCTACGAATGTTTCACGTGAAACCTCAACCACCTGACTCGACGCCGGTACCTTCCCGGAGCCAGAGAACCGGTCACACCGCCAATCTTCTTGCGACATCGAACGGTGGAAACGTAGCGTTTCATCCCATGTCAGTCGCGGTCGGTCAGACAGAGCAGAACGGCCTGCGGGCCCTGCTCTCCTCATCCGACATCCGCTACTTCCTCGCCGGTACGACGGTCTCGATGATCGGCGACAACGCGCTCTGGCTGACGTTGAGCATCTGGGTCAAGGTGCTCACCGGCAGCACCTCGGCGGCCGGCCTGTCGATCTTCATGCTCACCCTAGGCCTGATGACCGCGCCCTTGACCGGTGTCCTCGTTGACCGGGTGCGACGACGGCCACTGATGATCACAATCAACCTGCTGGCCGGCTTGCTGGTCGCGAGCCTGCTCTTCGTCCGGTCCAAAGATCAACTCTGGCTGATCTTCCTGGTCATGTTCGGTTACGGCGTCGCCAATGCCATGACCGGCGCGGCCCAGGGCGCGCTCGCTCAGACGCTCGTAGCCGGACCGCTGCTCGGGCACGCCAACTCGGTGACGCAGACGATCAGCCAGGGTTCACGGCTGGTGACGCCGCTGCTGTGTGCCGGTGTCTTCGCCGCTGTCGGGGCCAAGCCGATCGTGCTGGCCGACTGTGCCACCTTCGCGGTCGCCATCGTGCTGCTGCTGCAGATCCGGGCCCCCGAGCCTGAACCGGAGCCCACGGACGAGCACTGGGTCCGCGACCTCACCGCCGGCGGCCGCCACATCTGGCGGCAGCCGGCGCTGCGGGTGATCTGCCTGGCCACGGTGGTGATGATCGGCACCCTGGGCCTGGCCGAGACCGTGATCTACGCGGTGGTGGATCAGGGTCTGCACCGGTCCCCGCCATTCCTGGGCGTACTCACTTCCGCTCAGGGACTGGGCGCCGTCATCGGCGGGCTGACGGCCGCCAGACTGGTCCGGATACTGGGCGAGCGTCGCCTGGTCGCGGTCGGCGCCGTCGCCATCGGCCTGAGTTTCATCCTGCAAGCCCTGCCCAGTCTCATCGCGGCCTTGATCGGCTTCGGCGCTCTGGGCCTCAGCATCTCCTATCTGGTCGTCGGCACCATGACGATGCTGCAACTGGGTACCCCGGCCAACCTCATGGGTCGGGTCGGAGCGGCGTTCAACTTTCTGACCACCGTGCCGCAGACCGCCGCGATCGCGGTCGGTGCCGCGCTGATCACGGTCGTGCCTTACCGGATCCTGCTCCTGGTGATGGCGTTGGCCAATCTCTTCGCCGCCGGCTACCTGATGGTGCGCCGTCGGGCCGTCCAGGCCGAAGTCGGCGTCGCCCCGAGCGCCTGACCGCTCAGGCGGGTTTGGGCCCCAGCACGGCCTGGACCTGCGTGGTCCGGGCGATCAGCTTGCCGGCCTCGTTGGTCAGGTCCACCTCGAGCACGATGGTGGTCCGGCCGACGTGCAGCGTTCGGGCGGTAGCAGTGACCGTGCCCTGGCGCGCGGAGCCGAGGAAGTGCGTGTGGGAGTCGATGGTCACGGTGCCGGTCGCGCCCTCGGGCAGGTTCGCCGTCGCCAGGGCAGCCGCCACCGAGTCGGCCAACGTCATCTGGGCACCGCCGTGCAGCGATCCTCCGATGGTCGTCCGCTCCGAGATGACCTCCAGCGTGCCGACGGCCCGTTCGGCACTGATCTCGGTGAAGTTCACGCCGACGAAGCCGGTGAAGGGCACCAGTTGCTTGATCTGTTCACTCGTCAGAATCACCGATTCAGCCTCGCACAGAAGGCTTCGCTAGTCCCTCTGAGGCCTAGACCATTCGCTGTCGAAGAAGCCGCTCATCGCCTGAACCGGGTCGATGCCGAGCCGCTCGTTGAACGCATCTGCTTCCTCGATCACGAAGTACCCAAACGCAAGGTTGAAAGAGGCAACCCAACGATCGAGGAAGCCCTGTTGACCCAGCACTCCGACAAACGAGAGGTCCAGGTCGTCGTATAGGAACGCGACCTCCGTTTCCCAGCTCAGCCCCTCGAACGGAGGTAGGTCTAACTGGATCATCTCCACTCTCGCTTTGTGGGACGCGCCGAGGATGTGCACAAGACGGTCCCTGCCGCGCCCGAGTCCCATGTCTATTTCGAGCGTCTCCGCCATGGCTCGCCCGAAGATGCAGAACGGTGCGCCGGTATCGACTAGGCAGCGAGCGCTGATGCTGTTCTTGAAGAAGCTGAGCGTTAGGTCGACAGTGGGGCGTACGACAGGTGAATGACCGGACTGCGGTTCTTCCTCGCGGTAAGGGAAGATGTTGAAGCGCATACCGACTAGCCGAGGCCGACCGCCAAGGCCTCGTTGTCTCTCGCGACGCGCTGCACAACCACGTTTGATCGGTCACTGGCGAGATTGCGAAGCTGACGGGCTAGGTCGAGCGAACTCGGACTATGAGCAATGACTTCACCATCACGGACGGCGACCCATTGGCCTGCGTACTCGTCCAAGTTTGCCTGGCGAGGCACGGGCTTGATTCGCCCGTCACCCGTCCTAGCGACCATGCCACGACGGTACAGCCCTTTTCGGAGATGACGCCACGGTTTACGCATACCCATGATGATACGCGAAACGCGTACTGAGTATCGCGTATCAAGCTATGATTTCTTGGTGTCGCTCGAGAAGCTCCGGAATATCTCAGAGTCGATCTTCGGCCAGCGCTACCGAGCGGAGCTAATGATCGCTATCGGTGACTCAGATGGCATCGTGTGCATGATCGAGATTGTGGAGAAGTTAGGCGTTGGTGCAAGCAAGCTGCAACGACCATGGCAATCGTTGGTCGAGGCGGAACTGATTGTTCGCTTGGCAGAATCTGATGGTCGCAGAAAGTACTACTCGAGGGTGAATAGTCTTGCGTGGGATTTTGCGAAGGAGCTTTCCATGAAGGCCGACGGCGGTGATGCGCGCACGTCCAGCACAGAAACCTCCCAGCGCGGTCGGTAGCCTGAACACACCATGGATGTTCTCGCGATCTGGCTGGGCAAGCTGGTACTGCTGGCGCTGCGGGTCTCCGGACGCCGGGGCACCGCGTTGCCCGGCCTGGTCGTGGAGAAGGTGTTTCCCGGCTTCCTGAACCGGCGGCTGAGTGCGCTCGAACACGGCGTCGTCGTGGTGAGCGGTACCAACGGCAAGACCACCACTACAAAGATGGTGGCGACCGTGCTGGCCGA
>CAZZZW010000385.1:0-3898 GCA_964658795.1 Phormidium nigroviride PCC 7112 | reverse complement strand
CGCTGCTGGCTCTGGAGCCGAACGGGTGGGTCGGTGACGAGCCGGACCCGGCCGGGTCGGTCGACCGGGCGTGGCTGGCCGAGGTCGGCTTCGACGACCGGGTCCAGCGGGCCGCGTTCATCGTGTTCACGTCGGGGACGACCGGCACGCCCAAGGGTGCGGTGAACTCGCTGGCCGGTCTGCTCAACGAACTCGAGCACATGCTGCGGCACTATCCGCTGACCTCCTCCGACCGCGCCCTGTACAAGGCCCCGGTCACCTTCGACGTCAGTCTCAACGAGTTGTTCTGGCCGCTGCTGTCCGGTACGCCCCTCGTGGTGGCGCGACCCGGCGGGCATCTGGACGCGCGCTACCTGCTCGACCTGATCCGGTCCGGCGGCGTCACCTGCGTGCACATGGTCCCGTCCGTGCTGGACACCCTGCTGAGGATCGACGATCGCTCCGACAGCTTCGCCACCCTGCGCACCGTCATCTGCAGCGGTGAGGCATTGTCACCGGCCCTGGCGCAGCGGTGTGCCGGGCGTGCCGGTTCGGCCCAGCTCGTGAACATGTACGGACCGGCCGAGACCGCCATCCACGTGACGCACGCCGTCGTCCAGCCGGGGGCCGAGGTCACGATCGGGCGTGCGGTCGACCATGTCGTCGTCCAGGTCGTCGACGACCACGGCGTCGCCGTCCGGCCCGGGGTGGTCGGACAGATAGCGATCGGCGAGCGAGCCGTCGGCTATGGGTACGTAGGCCAGCCCGCGCTGACGGCGCAGGCGTTCCGCCCGGCACCGGACGGGGCGCCCGGATCCCGACTGTATTTCACCGGCGACCTCGCCCGGATGCGCTCCGACCGAACCATCGTCTACCTCGGCCGGGCCGATCGTCAGGTGAAGATCAACGGGGTCCGAATCGAGCTCGAGGAGCTCGAACAAGCCCTCGAATCGCTACCGGGCGTGTCCCGGGCGGTCGTGACGGCCGAAGCCGGCTCGACGACGGCGATCGGCTCGCACCTGTCGGCGTTCATCGTCGCATCGACCACGGCCGCCGCCCCCGCTGCCGACGAGCTGAGACGTCAACTGCTCACGACCCTGCCGATCTCCCACGTCCCGTCCCAGTTCCTGCTGGTGGACCACATCCCGCTGACCCCGAACGGCAAGGTCGACACGGCCGCGTTGTCGGCCCTGCGGCCGGCCTCGGCGTCCTCCGCCCACGGTGACGATCCGTCGCCGGTGCCGGCCGACCCCCGCATCGGGTTCATCCGGGCGACCTGGCAGGACGTCCTGGGTACCGCCGAGGTGGGACTGCAGGACAACTTCTTCGAGCTGGGCGGGCAGTCCCTTGATGCGATGTACGTGGCCGCGCGGATCGCAACCCGGTTCGGCGTCCGGATGCGGGTCGCCGATGTGCTCGACGCACCGACCGTCGCGGCGCAGTTCCAGCTGATCGTGCACGGAGCGAACCAGACCGGGACGGTGACGAGCTTGCAGGCCGGACCGGCGGAGCGGACCGTCCTGCTGGCCCCTCCGATCGGCGGCAACGCCGTCCGCTACGGTCCACTCGCCGAGGGCCTGGCGACACGGGGCTTCGGGGTGCTGGCCGCCCGGCCGCTGGCGGACTCCGCCCGCCGGCCGTCCCTGGCCGAGACGGCGGAGGCCTATGTGACCTCCTGGCTGGCCTCCGGGCTCACCCCGCCGTGGCGGCTGGCGGGCTGGTCCTTCGGGGGAGCGCTGGCCTACGAGATGTGCGTCAGCCTGGCCGAACGCGGCGAAGCGGTCGACGCGCTGTACCTGATCGATCCGGCCTTCGCGGTGGTCGGGGAACGGCCGGCTCGCAGCCCCGAGGACATCGAGGCCTTGTTCGCACGGTTCAGCGGCCTCGACGCGGCCGGCGCGGCCCGGCTGCGACGGGCCGGCGGCACCACCTACGAAGCGGAGCTGGCGCAGTTCACGGCAAACCTGACGATCCTCGACGAGTGGCGACCGCGCCCGCTCGACCAGGCCGGCGTCGGCCGGGTCGTCCTCGTCCAGTCCGTCGATGAGGTCGGGCCCCGCCGCCACTTCTGGCAGCCACTCCTCGGCTCCGGCGTCAGGCCACGACAACTGATGGCCGGTCACTTCGACATCATCGCCCGGCCCGACACGCTCACCGAGCTCTGCGACCTCATCGCCGGCGAAGCGGCGACGGGAGGCGGTTGACGGTGGCGGCGTCAGTTGGACGGCACAAATGCCCGCGATACGGTAAAACAACATTTGACGACAACGCTGAAGTTGGTGGCTGCATGAATTCGGCTGACGATCGGTCCACCTCCCGACCCGCCGGTGGCTCGGCCGTTCCGGTGGCGGAGGTTGACGTCCGATGACCGCTGGACCGGCTGCGGCCGACACCGAGGTGCGGGACGCGCTGCGTGAGATCTGGGCCGCGGTCCTGCTTACCGACGAGCCCGGCGATGACGCGAACTTCTACGAGGATGGCGGCGATTCCTTGCTCGCGCTCACCTTCAGCCGTGCGGTCACCGACCGTCTCGGAGTCGCCGTACCGCCGCTGCTGCTGCTGACCGTCGAGAGTTTCGGCGAACTCGTGGCCGCCGTGCGGGATGCGCCGGGAACCGCTGCGGATCGGTAGCGGTGAGCCCTGACGAGCCCGGTGCAGGTTCTCGCTCGCTCTGGTCGAGCGGGCCCTTTCGCACCTTCTGGTCGGCGCAAGCCGTCTCCCAGCTGGGGGACCGCATCTCCGAGCTGGCCCTGCCACTGATCGCGGTCACGACGCTGTCGTCCTCGACCGGGGAGATTTCGATCCTCACGGCCCTGATCTGGGCGCCGAACGTGCTCGGCGTGTTTGTGGGGTCGCTGGCCGACCGGCAGTCACAGGAGAAGCGACTGCTCGTCGCGGCGGATCTGATTCGCGCGCTGATGTTGCTGAGCATCCCGGTCCTGTACGCCTTGGACCTGCTCACCATCTGGCAGCTGTTCGCGGCCGCGCTCGTGGTCGGTCTTGGTTCGGTCGTCTTCAACACCGCCTACGCGTCGCTGTTCGCAGTGCTGGTGAGTAAGCGGCAGTTCGTCGAGGCGAACAGCAAACTGAGCGCCACCCAGTCCGCCTCCTATGTCATCGGTCCCTCGGTCGGTGGCCTGCTCGTGCAGGTGGTCGGGGCACCGGTAGCCGTCCTGCTCGATGCGATCTCCTTCCTGTTCTCGGCGGCTCAGATTCGTCGGCTCCGGGTGCGGATCAGACAGCCTGCGCGCCGCGGGGCCCGGCGTCCGAGCGTGCAGGGCTTCGCCTTCACGTTCGGACAAGCTCACCTGGTCAAGATTCTGGCGGCGGCCACCACGGTCAACTTCTTCACCTTCCTCATCGCCAACGGCCTGACGATCCTGTACGCCTCCCGCTACCTGCATCTTTCGGCCGGCGCGATCGGCGTCGCCTACGGCATCGGCTCGGTCGGCGGCCTGGCGGGCTCGGCCGTCGCGTCCCAGCTGAACTCCCGGTTCGGCGTCGGCCCGATCGCGATCCTCGGCTGCGTGCTGTTTCCGCTGCCGCTGGTGTTGCTCGCGGTGGCCCACGGCCCCGTCGTCTGGAAGGTTGCGCTGATCGCGGCCAGCGAACTGCTCTCGTCGTTCGGGATGGTGCTGTTCGACATCGACACCAACGCGATCCGGGCATCGGTGACCCCCGACGGCATGCGTAGCCGTGTCTCGGGAGTCTTTGCCACTGTGAACTACGGGGTCCGTCCGATCGCCGCCTTGCTCGGCGGGGCACTGGCGTCCGGGTTGGGTCTGCGAACGACGATCGTGATCGCCGCCTGCGGTGGCACCGTCGCGGTCGCCTGGTTGCTTTTCTCGCCGGTCCGCACCCTCAGGTCGATCGAGTCCTCGATCACGCCCGGGGAAGTCCCGGCCGCATCCGGCTGACC
>CAZZZW010000384.1:925-3913 GCA_964658795.1 Phormidium nigroviride PCC 7112 | reverse complement strand
GGACCCACCGGAGCGACTGTCAGTGGCCGGATGCCTTGACCGACACCGGATTCCACTCTCGCCACAGGGCCAACCGTGACTCGTAGTCGGCCTCGGCGATCTGTAGCGGCCCGTCACCGAAGAAGATCCGCAGTGGCGGAGTCTCGGCGTCGACCACGGTGAGGATCGCCTCCCGGGTAGCCTCGGGAATGCCCGGCTTGGAGTTACGGCTGGCCCGCCACTCGTTGGCCTTGGCTCGCACGTCGTCATAGGCGGCCAGCTGCGTCGAGTGCTTGGCCGAGGGTCCGGACCAGTCGGTGGAATAGCCGCCCGGCTCGACCAACGTCACCTTGATGCCGAAGTCGGCGACTTCCTGCGCCAGTGACTGGGTGATGCCTTCGAGCGCCCACTTCGAGGCGTGGTAGATCCCGACGATCGGGAACGCGCTGATGCCGCCGATCGAAGTGACCTGGATGATGTGGCCGCTGCCCTGCTCTCGTAGCAGCGGCAGGGCGGCCTGGGTGACCCACAGGGCGCCGAACAGGTTGGTCTCGATCTGATCGCGGGCGTCCTGCTCGGACAGCTCTTCGACCATGCCGAAGTGGCCGTAACCGGCGTTGTTGATCACGACGTCGAGTCGGCCGAAGTGTGAATGTGCTTGCTGCACCGTGGCAAACGCCTTGGCCCGGTCGGTCACATCGAGTTCCAGGGGCAGCAGCCGATCGCCGTGCGCGGCAACCAGATCGTCCAGGGTGCTGGTGTCGCGGGCGGTGGCGGCGACCGAGTCGCCCCGCTCGAGCGCGGCGATGGTCCACTCGCGGCCGAAGCCCTTGGAGGCGCCGGTGATGAACCAGATCTTGCTGGTCATAGGGTTCCCTTCTTGCGAAAATGCCCTTCTCGTATCCAGGGCGTCGTGGGGGTTACCATCGAAACGGAGGAACCTCCGGTTCTCTTCCACGGTATACGCGCCCGCAGCGCCCGGCAAACAGTTCAACGGAGGATCAGGTGGCAGCCGCGACGACCCCGGACGATCGTCCGCTGCGTGCCGATGCCCGGCGCAACAAGGAGAAACTGCTCGCGGTCGCGGTGCGGGCGTTCTCCAGTGCCGACGCCGATGTGACATTGGAGTCGATCGCCAAACAGGCCGGCGTCGGCATCGGCACGCTGTACCGGCATTACCCCACCCGGGAGGCGTTGGTCGCGGCCGCCTACCGGCGAGAGGTGGAGCAACTGTGCCAGGCAGTCACCGCGCTGCGAGCCGAGCAACCCCCGGACCGCGCGCTTCGGCTGTGGATGGAGCGTTTCGTCGACTACGTGGCGACCAAACGCGGCATGGCTGACGCGCTCCAGCTTGTGGTTTCCACCTCGGACGCCAACATCTATGCCGACACCTACGCCCAGATCGTGGCGGCCTTGCGGTCCCTGCTCGATGCCGGCATCGCCGCCGGTTCGGTGCGGCCGGATGCCGACGCCGCCGACGTGCTGCGAGCGATGCGCGGCGCGTGGCTGGTGACCGACGAGCAGCACCGGGCCGATCAGGCCGGCCGGCTGCTGGACCTGCTCATGGACGGTCTGCGGTACGGCGCGACGGCCGGCTGACTTCCGATTGCCCGGCCGGTTGCCGGCGCGCTGCCCGGCCGGCTCCGCCCGGTAACCACCTATTTGACAACGCAATTGTGGGGGTGCCGCTGAATTCGCTGGGACCTCCCGGATGGTGAGTCCCATAACGGGATTCAGCCCGCGCTACTCATCGGAATGGGTTACGACTGCAAGAATGTGGTGCATCAGGACATCTTGCTCGGGCACGTCAGCGCGCTCGGTATGTGGTTCGCCGTGACGGGTCACGCGAGCGTCGAGACGAGCCGTTCGAGACGCCGGCGCCGGCGCTGCGGACCGGCGGCTAGGAATGGCGGACTGCGCTTGTCGATAAGGCAAAATCGTCATCGATAGGACACTCCTCGGAGGGTGTCGTGATCTGTCGTGATAGGGCGCGAGGCCGATACCCGAAACCGCCGGTTTCAAGATCCTTTCCTTTTGACCAAGTCCAACTTCGACATTGCCGTGAAATCCAAAGCATATTTTCTGATCCCAGCGGGCACTATTGGTGTGGTGCGTTCCCGGCTCGGACCTCTGGAGTTAGAGTTCGCATGCAATGCTGCCGCGAGAATACGGACAAACTGGAGTTGACTGCATGCCCCGATCGACGCAGGAAAAAGCGTCACCAAAGCGGACACCGATCACGACGGAACTACTCGTCGATACCGCGATCGACCTGATCGAGGCGGACGGCCTGGAGGCGCTGTCGATGCGTCGCCTGGCCGACCGTTTCGGCATTCAGGCCGCGTCGGTGTACTGGTACGTCGCCAGCAAGGAGCACATGCTCGATCTCGTCGTGGACCGCCTGCTCGGTCTGGCCTACGAGAACGTGTTTGTGCAGAACGTGGAACAGCGTGGGACCGAGGGCGAGAGTGCGGAGCAGATGCTCCGTCGGATGGCGGTGGCCTACCGAGCCTTCCTGCTGGCCCACCCGGACTCGGCCAAGGTGATCTCGAGCCGGCTGGTGGTCGGATCGAACCTGGCCTCCCTGTTCGAACCGCTGCTCGGTCTGTTCGACCGGCTGGGCATGGATCAGCGGGATGCGGTCCACGCCAGCTACCTCATGCTCACCTACGTGCAGGGCTATGTGCTGCACGAGACGGCGCCGCTGGCGATCGTCACGCTGAGCCCGAGCGACGAGCGCGGCTCCACGCTCAAGCAGATGGAGACCGCCCTCGGCGAGCTCGATCCCGAGCGCTTTCCCCGGACCCGGGCGGCGGCGGCCGATCTGGCCAAACCCGACCTGCCGGCCCGTTTCACGTTCGGTCTCGATCGCCTTCTGATTGGCCTGACCAGCCAATAGTCGGCCCCGGATCGACCGTCTGCATTAACACATTTAGTTGCAAGTGAACACGGAACGTCGCCGGGGCGGGCGGTTGAGCGGCGGAGAGCTCGGCCTGCGGGAGCGGTGCC
>CAZZZW010000384.1:0-915 GCA_964658795.1 Phormidium nigroviride PCC 7112 | reverse complement strand
CGGTTGAGCCAGCGCCCCGGCGACGTTCGTCTTGCCTGCCTAACGGCGGTTCGATACCGTCGGGCCGGTTTTGTCAAGCGGTCCACCGACCTCGGAGGTCGCGCCCAGCACCCGGGCGAAACCCTCAGGGATGACCAGGTCGTCGCGGTTGAGATCCCGGGCCGCGGAATGGCCGAGTCCGAGGACCGCCGAGTCGATACCGCTGCGGAGGATGTCGAGGACGTTCTCGACCCCTGCCTGGCCATTGGCGGCGAGGCCCCACAGATAGGCCCGGCCGATCATCACGGCCTTGGCCCCGAGCGCCAGCGCCTTGACCACATCGCTGCCCCGGCGGATGCCGCCGTCGAGCAGCACGTCGATCTGGTGTCCGACCGCGTCCGCGACGGCCGGCAGCGCCCGGATGGTCGCCGGCGTGGAGTCCAGGTTGTTGCCGCCATGGTTCGAGACCGAGATCGCGGTGACCCCCGCGTCCACGGCCTGCCGGGCGTCGTCGATGCGGGTGATGCCCTTGAGCATGAACTCCCCGCCCCAGGCCTCGCGCAGCCAGGCGACGTCCTCCCAGGTCGGCAGTGGGGTCTGCATCCATTCGTAGTAGGCACCGAAGAATGTCGGGGCCGGTCCCCCGCCGCTGCTCATGTTGGGCACGCTCAGGTCGGGAATCCTGCCGCTCCGGCCGAAGGCCCACAGCCACCGGGGGTGGGTGATCGCCTCCGGGGCGTACTTGAGCATCGCCTTCAGATCGACCTTCTCGGGGATGGCCGGACTGCCCCAGTCCCGTCCCATCGAGAACGACCAGTCGAGGGTGACGATGATGCCGACCACGCCGGCCGCGCGGGCCCGCTCGATGCGCTCGAGCATCAGATCCTTGCTGCCGGTCCAGTACAGCTGCAGGAAGGTCTGCGGGTTCGCCGCCGC
>CAZZZW010000383.1:0-3923 GCA_964658795.1 Phormidium nigroviride PCC 7112 | reverse complement strand
CATCGGTGATGGTGACGACCTTTACCCGACGGTCGTCCGGATGCTCGGTCCGCTCGACCAGGCCGCGACCGGCCAGATCCTGCACCAACACACTGGTGTACGGGGCATCGCTGCCGATCGCGGTGGCCAACTCGCGCATGGTCACTGGGCCGGCGGACACCCGGCGCAACGCCTTGACCCGGATGTAGCTCATGCCCAGCGCGTCAGCCACCGCCGGGCGACGATCGTATTTCTCCAGAACGAGATTCCGCATCGCCAGCCAGACCGACTCGGCGTGTTCTCGACGCCCGGTCATCGCGCGCTCAACTCCGGCTCATGGACGTCGCTACTCAGTCGTTCGGCGGTCACCCGGGCCGACTCCCGGGCCCGCGCACCGCTGGTGGCCAGGCCGACCAGCAGCACCAGCAGGCCGGCCACCGCCACGATCCACCAGGCCGGATGCGTCGTATGGGCAAAGCCCTTCCCGATCCCGGCGCTGGTGTTGACCACCGACCCGATGATGGCGACGCCGAGCGAGCCGCCGACCTGCCGGCTGGTCGAGGCCACGGCGGCGGCCACACCGGCCTGCTCCCGGGGCATGCCCGAGACGGCGGTGTTGGTGATCGGGGCGTTCACGAAACCGAACCCGATGCCGTAGACCACCAGGGCACCGATCAACCACAGGTAGCTGGTCGTGTTGGACAGTCCGGTCAGCGCCAATCCGGCCACGGTCATGGCAATACCCGCTATGAACAAAGGGATTCTCGGACCACGGGCACCGACGATGCGGCCGGAGATCGGGGCCAGCACCCCGACCACCACGGCCAGCGGCAACAGGAACAGCCCGGCATCGAGGGCGTCCAGCCCACGAACGTCCTGCAGATACAAGGTGGTCAGGAACAGGAAGCCGCTAAACGCACCGAAGGCGCAGACTGCGATGACGGTCGCCCCGGTAAAGGGCAGGCTGCGGAAGAAGCGCAGCTCGATGAGTGGGTCAATCCGTCGTGGTTCGTAGCTGAGCAGGCCGGCCAGGGCCAGCACCGCAACCAGCAGCAGCGCGCCGGACTGCCAGGACACCCAGCCGACCGCGGGAGCATGGATGATGCCGTAGGTCAGTGAGGCCAGCAGCACGATGACCAATACCTGCCCGATCGGATCGACCCCGCGGGCTCGAGGCGCCCGGGACTCCGGCACGAAGATCGCGGCCAGCACCAGCGCGGCCACCCCGATCGGCACGTTGATCCAGAAGATCGCCCGCCAGCCGATGGATTGGGTCAGCAGCCCTCCGACGATTGGACCGACGCCGAGGCTGATGCCGACCACCCCGCCCCAGACCCCGATGGCCTGGGCCCGTTCCCGCGGATCGGTGAAGACGTTGGTGATGATGGACATCGCCACCGGGTTGAGCATCGAGCCACCGATGGCCTGGACGGCCCGGAACGCGATCAGCCAGCCGAGACCCGGGGCCAGGCTGCACAGCAACGAACCCACGGTGAACAGCACCAGGCCGGTCTGGAACGTGCGCCGCCGGCCGAGTCGGTCGGCGGTCGAACCGGACAGGATGAGCAGGCTGGCCAGGACGAGGGTATAGGCGTCGATCGTCCACTGCAGTCCCTCGACCGAGGCGGACAGGTCGCGTCTGATCGAGGGCAGGGCAACGTTGACGATCGTGTTGTCCATGCCCACGATCAGCAGGCTCACGCAGCAGATGGCCAGCACCAGCAGCCGACGGCGCCGATCCAATCCTGTTGTACTCATAACCGTTGTGTTCACACAACTATTCTAGCCACACAACGACGACCGGTCTACTCAGGTGTGTTGCCGGATCCAGGCGTGCATCGCGATGCCGGCCGCGACCCCGGCGTTGATCGAACGGGTCGAGCCGAACTGCGCGATCGAGAGGGTCACCACCGCACCGGCATGAGCGGCCTCGGTCAGGCCCGGACCTTCCTGTCCGAACAGGAACAACGAGCGTCGCGGCAGCATGAACGTCTCCAGCGGCACCGCGCCCGGCGTGTTGTCGATCGCCACCACCGTGTAATCAGATTCTGCAGCGTAGGAAAGGACATCCTCGATCGCCGGCAGATGCCGGACGTGCTGGTAGCGATCGGTCACCATGGCACCGCGGCGGTTCCAGCGTTTGCGGCCGACGATGAGAACCTCCTTGGCCAGGAAGGCATTCGCGGTCCGAACCACCGTGCCGATGTTGGCGTCGTGCTGCCAGTTCTCGATCGCGATCACGAAGTCGTGCCGGCGCTGGTCCAGCTCGGCCACGATCGCGGCCAGGGTCCAGTACCGGTACCGGTCCACCACGTTGCGGCGATCGCCGTTGGCCAGCAAATCACGATCGAAACGCGGATCATCGGGCCACGGCTGCGGATGCGGACCGACCCCGACGGTGAGGTCCGGGGTCGCATCCGCCTCGGCCGCGTCGGCAGCCGGTGTGCCGAACGCGCCGGAGGTTTCGCCCGTCGGATCAGAAGATGTCAAGGTCGGCCAGCGAGTAGGCCGCCCGGCACTGGTAACCGGCGTCCTCGATGACCGAGACGCCGCCACGATCGACGATCATCGCCACCCCGGCGATCTCGGCACCGGCTTCCAACAGCGCTTCGATCGCGGTGAGCGGACTGCCGCCGGTCGTCGAGGTGTCCTCGACCACCAACACCCGGCGCCCGGCCACCGACGGTCCTTCGATCCGCTGCTGCATCCCGTGCTTCTTGCCTTCTTTGCGCACCACGAAGGCATCCACCGCACCCTGGGACGCGTGCATGATCGCGGTACCGACCGGGTCGGCGCCGAGGGTCAGGCCACCGGCCGCGACATAGTCCCAGTCGTCGGTGAGCTCGCGCAGGACCCGGCCGACCAGCGGCGCGGCCTGGCGCTGCAGCGTGATCCGGCGCAGGTCGATGTAGTAGTCCGATTCGAGCCCGGAGGAGAGTGTCACCTTGCCGTGCACCACGGCCAGTTCCTTGATCAGGGTCTGCAGTTCGTCGCGATCGGTCACGCCGGTCAGCCTATCCGGCCGGGTCAGCGCTGCCGCATCACCCGGGCGACCAGGGACCGCGGCGCGAACCGGACCAGCCCGAGGATGAGCTTGTATCGCTTGGACGGCACGCTGATCACCTTGCCGGCCCGGACGTCGGCCAGCCCTTCGGCAACCACCCGGTCGGCCTCCAGCCACATGAAGGCCGGCGTGTTGCTCATGTCCGCCGTTGCCCGGGCGTGGAACTCGGTGTGGGTGAAGCCGGGGCAGATGGCATGCACCGAGACGCCGGTTCCCTTGAGCAACAAGGCAATTCCCTGCGTGAACGAGGTGACCCAGGACTTGCCGGCGGCATAGGTCGCGGCCGCGCCTCGGGGCAGGTAGCCGGCGACCGAGGAGATGTTGATGATCTGGCCCCGACCACGGCGCTTCATGGCCCGCACCGCGGCGTGGGTCAGCACCAGCACGGCGCGGACGTTCAGGTCGAGCATCCGTTCCTCGTCGGCCAACGGGGCCTCGCCGAAGGACCGGTACAGGCCGATGCCGGCGTTGTTCACCAGCACGTCCACGGGATCGTCGTCAGTCTCGAGCCGGGCGGCGACCGCCGCGCGACCGGCCTCGGTGGCCAGGTCAGCCGGCAGCACCTCGACCCGGATCGGGTAGCGCCGTTGCAGCTCGGCGGCGGTGCTCTGCAGGCGGGCGACGTCACGGGCGACCAGCACCAGGTTGCGGTCTTCGGCCGCGAATCGCCGGACGAAGGACGCGCCGAGGCCTGCCGTCGCGCCGGTGATCAGAACGGCGCCGGGCTGCCAGGGGTGCGCGGATTGCATCGGGTCAGCGTCCCCCGGGTCGCTTCGGTGGCGACTGGCGAGACTTGCCGCGTGGGCCGCCCGGTCGTTCTGACCTCCCGGTCGCAGCTGGTCTGCCCGCTGCGGCCGACCGGCCCGTCGGGGCGGCCGCC
>CAZZZW010000382.1:0-3929 GCA_964658795.1 Phormidium nigroviride PCC 7112 | reverse complement strand
ATATGGAATGGCACCCTAAAACCGGGGTCGCATACGGAATGGCACCCTAAAACCGGGGTGCTGACGCCTCGAGCCACGACAGGAAGCCGGTTCGCCCGTTGTCCGGGAAACCGAGACTGACGTCCCGTCCGTCCAGGCGGCATTCGACGATCTCGAAGTTCGGCCGCAGGGCCACGTCGAGCCGGGCGTCCCAGGGCCGGTTGGACACCACACGCAGCTGCGAGCGAGGCATCCGCAGCGCCGCGGTCGGGGAGAACGACAGGGTCCGGTACCAGATGAGCTCGTCGCCGGCGTACCGCCCGACTCCGTTGGCCCATCGGCCCGAACCCTGTTTACAGGCAACCGGCAGGCCACCGGTCGAGGCGACCAGGCGGCGCTGATGCACGAGCACCAGCAGCCAAGCGGCTAAGCCGCCGAGAATGACCAGGCATGCCACCAACAGGCCGACGTTTTCGATCAACGCCACCTGCGTGCCTCCACCCGCCGCTCGTGCTGGCCTGCCGGCGGACCGCGGCAGGCCTGATCGTGCTAGACCTGCTCTCCTGCCGCCCGCAGCCGGGCGAGGGCCCGGTTGCGTGCGGCCACCGACTCGTCGTCGGTGGCATCACCGATGCGTTCCAGCGCATGCCGCGCCCGAGCCGCATCGATCTCGTCAGCGGTCTCGGCCATCTCGGCGAGGACCGAAACGCCGTCCGGCCGTACCGACAGGAAACCGCCGTGTACGGCGACCCGCAACTCATCGCCCTGGCTCTGCTGGATCCGAACCAGCCAGCCGGGTGCGAGTGCGCCGAGCAGCGGCGAATGACCGGCCATGATGCCGATCTCGCCCTCGGTGGTCCGGGCATAGACGGCCGTGGCATCGCCGGACCACAGCGGCCGTTCGACCGAAACCAGTTCTACCTGCATGCGATTCCCCTTACGAACAAAGCTCGAACGTCACGAAGCCAAGCCTCAGGCGTTGCGGAGCTCGTGCGCCTTCTGCTCCAGGTCCTCGAGTCCACCACACATGAAGAACGCCTGCTCGGGGTACTCGTCGAAGTCACCCGCGGCCAGCCGCTTGAACGCGTCGATGGTCTCCTCGATCGGCACGAACGAGCCCTCGATGCCGGTGAACTGCTTGGCAACGAAGGTGTTCTGCGACAGGAAGCGCTCGATCCGGCGAGCCCGCCCGACCAGGATCTTGTCCTCTTCCGACAGCTCATCGATGCCGAGGATGGCGATGATGGATTGCAGCTCGTTGTAACGCTGCAGGATCCGCTTCGTCTCCGAGGCCACGTCGTAGTGGTCCTGGCCGATGTACTGGGCGTCCAGGATCCGCGACGTCGAGTCCAGCGGGTCCACCGCCGGGTAGATGCCCTTCTCCGAGATCGGACGGGAGAGCACCGTCGTCGCGTCGAGGTGCGCGAAGGCGGTGTGCGGCGCCGGGTCGGTGATGTCGTCGGCGGGCACGTAGATCGCCTGCATCGAGGTGATCGAGTGACCCCGGGTCGAGGTGATCCGTTCCTGCAGCTGACCCATCTCGTCGGCCAGGGTCGGCTGGTAACCCACCGCGGACGGCATCCGGCCGAGCAGGGTTGACACCTCGGAACCGGCCTGGGTGAACCGGAAGATGTTGTCGATGAACAGCAGCACGTCCTGGTTCTGGACATCCCGGAAGTACTCGGCCATGGTCAGCGCCGACAGCGCCACCCGCAGCCGGGTGCCCGGCGGCTCGTCCATCTGGCCGAAGACCAGCGCGGTCTTCTCCAGCACGCCCGAATCGGTCATCTCCGCGATCAGGTCGTTGCCCTCACGGGTGCGCTCGCCGACGCCGGCGAACACCGACACACCACCAAAGTTCTCGGCGACGCGGTAGATCATCTCCTGGATCAGCACGGTCTTACCGACACCGGCACCACCGAACAGACCGATCTTTCCACCGGTGACGTACGGGGTCAGCAGGTCGATGACCTTGATGCCGGTCCAGAAGGGCTCGGTCTTGGACTCGAGCTGGTCGAACGGGGGCGGGTCACGGTGGATGGACCAGCGCTCGGTGAACTCCAGGTTCTTGCCCGCATCGTCCATCGCCTGGCCCAGCGCGTTGAACACGTGGCCCTTGGTGATGTCACCGACCGGCACGGTGATGGACTCACCGGTGTCGGTCACCTCGGCGCCGCGGACCAGGCCGTCGGTCGGCTGCATCGCGATGGCCCGCACCATGTCGTCGCCGATGTGCTGGGCGACCTCGAGGGTCAGCGTCTTGGACAGCTCACCCAGTTCGATCTGCACGGTGAGCGCATTGAAGAGCTCGGGGATGGTGTTACGCCCGAACTCGACGTCGACCACCGGGCCGATGACCCGGCCGACGCGGCCGACGCCGGCCGCGGCGGACTCGGTGCCGGCTTCGTTGGACAGGGTTGCGGTCATCAGTAATCACTTCCTGCACTCGCGAGGGCATCGGCGCCGCCGACGATCTCGCTGATTTCCTGGGTGATTTCCGCCTGGCGGGCTTGGTTTGCCAGTCGGGTGTAGGTCTTGATCAGGTCGGACGCGTTGTCCGAGGCCGACTTCATCGCCCGACGCCGGGCCGCGGATTCCGAGGCGGCCGACTCGAGCAGCGCCGAGAAGATCCGGGCGCTGACGTAACGGGGCAGCAGCTCAGCCAGCAACTCGGTCGGCTCCGGCTCGAAGTCGTAGGCGGGCTTGGGTGCGCTGTCGTCAGCGCCGCCGGCCGCTTCGCTCTCGAGGTTCTCCGCCGCTTCCTCGATCGACACCGGGGAGACCTGGGCCGAGGTCGCGGTCTGGGTCACCATCGACTCGAACTTGGTGTAGACCACATGCAGCTCGTCGATGCCGGGCTCACCGTGCGACTCCCCCGCACTGGTGGCCAGCAGGGCCGCGACGACGGTCTCGGTCGCGGACCGGGCATCGACGAAGTTGGGCTGCTCGGAGAAGCCGGTCCAGCTGTCGGCGTAGGGCAGGTTGCGGAACCGGTAGTAGCCCACACCCTTGCGCCCGACAACGTAGAGCACCGGCTCCTGGCCCTCGGCCCGAACCCGGGCGATCTGCTCGTTCGCCTTCTTGATCGCGTTCGAGCTGTACCCGCCGGCCAGGCCGCGATCGGACGTGATCAGCAGGATGCCGACCCGGCGCGGGTTCTCCACGCCGGTCAACATCGGGTGCTTCAACGAGGCGTCCTTGCCCATCGCCGCCAGCGCCCGGGTCAGCTCGGTCACGTACGGGCGTGCCTGCTTGACCCGGGTCTGGGCCTTGACGATCCGGGAGGCGGCGATGAGCTCCATCGCCTTGGTGATCTTCTGGGTCGACTGGGTGGCCCTGATCTGCCGCCGATAGACCCGAAGCTGTGCGCCCATATCGTCAGGACTTCGCGTCCGCGGCCGAAGACTCCGCCTGGTACTGGCTCTTGGCTTCCTTGACGGCGTCCTCGAGCAGCTTGGTGGTGTCGTCGTCCAGCACGCCGGTGTTGGCGATGTTGTCGAAGATCTCCTGCTTGTTGTGCGCGATGTAGTTGTGGAAGAACGCCTCGAACGGGCGCACGTCGGCAACGTCGAGGTCGTCGAGCTGGCCGGTGGTGCCGGCCCAGATCGAGACGACCTCGCGCTCGGGCGGGAACGGCGAGGACGCCGGCTGCTTGAGCAGCTCGACCAGGCGCGATCCCCGCAGCAGCTGCTGCTGGCTGGCCTTGTCCAGGTCGGAACCGAAGGCGGCGAAGGCCTCCAGCTCGCGGTACTGGGCCAGGTCGACTCGCAACCGGCCGGCGACGGACTTCATAGCCTTGGTCTGGGCCGAGCCACCGACGCGCGACACCGAGATGCCGACGTTCACGGCCGGACGCACACCGGCGTTGAACAGATCGGTCTCCAGGAAGCACTGACCGTCGGTGATCGAGATGACGTTGGTCGGGATGTAGGCCGAGACGTCGTTGCCCT
>CAZZZW010000381.1:0-3973 GCA_964658795.1 Phormidium nigroviride PCC 7112 | reverse complement strand
CCGGTCAGATCGACCACATCCTGCTTGAGCTGCGGACGCGACTTCTGCAGCAGGCCGGCAGTGGCCGAGGTCAGGCTGTTGATACCGGTGATCGAATCCCCGATGGTCTTGCGGTCACCGGCCAGGCCGGACACCCACCGCTGCAGCTGGGTGATCAGATCGGCCAGCTTGGCGTCGCGCTGCCCGACCGTGTCCAGCACCGAGGACAGGTGATCGATCAGGTCGCCGATCACCTGGTCCTTGTCGGCGATCGCGGTGGTCAGTTGGGCGGTCTGCTGCAGCAGCGTGTCGACCGTGCCACCTTCACCCTGCAGCGTCTGGATGATCTCCATCGACAGGTCGTTGATCTCGGACGGGTTCAGACCCTGGAACAACGGCTTGAAGCCGGCGAACAGGGTCGACAGGTCGAGCGCGTCGGTGGTCTGGGCCAGCGGGATGGTGCCCTTGGACTTCAGCGTGGACTGGCTGATGCCCGGGATCTCGGTTCCCTCCTCGACGGCCAGGTAACGCTGGCCGACGAGGTTGCGGAATCGCAGCTTGGCCAGGGTCCAGGTGGTCAGCGGCCGGTCCTTGGCCACGGTGAACTTGACCCGGGCCACGAACGGCGCCGTACTCGGATCGGCCGTGCCGGGCTGACGCTCCAGCTTGATCTCGGCCACGCTGCCGACCCGGACACCGGATACCCGGACGTCGTCACCCGGCAGGAGCCCGGTCGCGTCGTGAAACAGGGCGTAGTACGTCGTGGTGCTGCCGGAACTGGTGTTGGCGATGGTCGCGGCCAGCACGTAGGTCGCCATCGCGGTCACCACCAGGAACGCGATCAGCTTGATCAGCGGGGCGAGCAGGCCTCTCACGTCAGATCACCGCCACTTCGCGCGAGCGCTCAGCGGATCGCTCGCTCCGCTCCTCGGCGCTGGGGCGCCTGCGATGCTCACTCACTTGGCACCACCCCCGACGCTGACCGTGCTGCCGCGGAACAGCGGGGCGGCCAGCAGGGTGGCGATCTCCGGGACGTTGTTCGGGTTGTCGCCGTACGCCCCGGACAGGATCGCGTTCACCAATGAGGTCTCGGCCTTGGATCCCACCCCGGCGGTGTTGCTACCGGAGGCGTCGTAGGCCTTGCGCTGCGCCGTGGGCAAGCTGGTCAACGACTCCGGCGGGTTGAAGGCGGCACCGTCCTGAGAGCCGATCTGCACGCCTGGGAACGGCACCTGCGGCTGCGGCAGGCCGAAGCAGTGCGGCTGGCGTAGACCAGGGTCGGTGATGAACCTCGGTTCGTTGCCGGCCACGTACTTGCCCTGGTTCTTCACCACCTCCAGGGTGATGTGCAGACCGGGCTGGCCGCCACCGAAGGCCTGCTCCAAGCGCGGTTCGAGCTGGGCGAATCCTTCGGCCATGCAAGGGTATTCGGGCGAGTAGTGGGCCAGCAGGGCCAGCACCTGAGCCGACTGGGCCGAGACCTGGATCAGGTAGTTGCCGTTGGAGTTCAGGAAGCCGTCCAAGGTGTCAGAGGCACTGGTTGCAGCACTCAGCAGTTGTGACAAGGCCTGTGGCCGCTGGGTGATCGTCTTGGCCGTGGTCTGCAGGTTGTCGAGGCTGCCGAGCAGGTCCGGCGCGGCATCGTTGTAGAGCTGTGCGACCTTGCCGAGTTTGTCGATGTCATCGACCAGCTCGGGGACCTTGGGATTGAGCTTGGTCAGGTAGTCGTTGAGCGAGGCCAGGTTGTCACCGAGTTGCTTGCCCCGGCCCTGCAACGCAGTGGCCAACGCGGTCAGGGTGACCTTGAGGTCCTCCGGGTGTAACGCCAGCAGGACCGGATACAGATCGTCGAGCACCTGTTCTATCTCGATGGAGTCCTTGCCGCTGGCAATGGTGTCCCCGGCTTTGATAGGTCGGGCGGTTGCTCCGGACAGATCGGTCGGCACCTGCAACGCCACATACCGTTCCCCGAACAGGGTCTTGGGCAGCAGCAACGCCGTGACCCCGGCCGGGATCAGCTTGGCCCGGGACGGATCCAGCGCCAGCCTGAGCTTGGCCCGGGTCGTCGGCGGCTGGCCGTTCTGGGCCGGCACGTTGTAGGTGGAGATCGACCGGACCGAGCCGACCAGGATGCCGCGGAGCTTGACATCGGACTGCGGTAGCAGCTGGGCGCCGGTGTGGTCGGTGTCGAGAGTGACCATGGTGACCTTGGTGAACACCTGGTTGTAGGCGGCGATCGAGAGTCCGACCAGCCCGGCGAGCACGACCAAGAAGACCAGACCCAGGGATCGGGTCCGGTAGCGCCTGAGCCGTGCCGTCATCGCCATCGCCGCTACCCCGCGATCCGGACCGAGGTGGTGGCACCCCAGATCGCCAGGGACAGGAAGAAGTCGACCACGTTGATGGCCACGATCGCGGTCCGGACGGCACGGCCGACCGCGACCCCGACGCCGGCCGGCCCGCCCTTGGCGGTGTAGCCGTAGTAGCAATGCGTCATCACGATGACGATCGAGAAGATCAGCACCTTGAAGAACGACCAGAGCACATCGGTCGGCGGCAGGAACAGCCGGAAGTAGTGGTCATAGGTGCCGGCCGACTGGCCGTAGAAGTCGACGGCGACCAGCCGGGTCGACAGGTAGGAGCTGAGCAGTCCGATGACGTAGAGCGGGATGACGGCGATGAATCCGGCGATCAACCGGGTGGTGACCAGGAACGGCAGCGACGGCACCGCCATCACCTCGAGGGCGTCGATCTCCTCCGAGATCCGCATCGCTCCGAGCTGGGCGGTGAAACCGCAGCCAACCGTGGCCGACAAGGCCAGCCCGGCCACCAGCGGCGCGATCTCACGGGTGTTGAAGTAGGCGGAGATGAAGCCGGTGAAGGCCCCGGTGCCGAGTTGGTTCAGGGCGGTGTAGCCCTGCAGACCGACCTCGGTACCGGTGAACAACGACAGGAAGAAGATGACGCCGACGGTGCCGCCGATGACGGCCAGCGCGCCGGTGCCGAAGGTGACCTCAGCCAGCAGGCGCAGGACCTCCTTCTTGTACCGGCGCAGCGTCCGCGGGGTCCAGGCCAGCGCCTTGAGGTAGAACGCCAACTGCTCGCCGAGGTCGTCCAGCAGGACGAGCGGGCGGCCGGCCGTCTTGCGGATCGCGTTGAAGGCAGTCATCACGACCCCTTCGGCGGGACGACCTGGAAGTACGCAGCCGTGAGCACGAAGTTCACCGCGAACAGCAGGATGAAGGTGATGACGACGGACTGGTTCACCGCGTCTCCGACCCCCTTGGGGCCGCCGCCGGCGTTCAGCCCTTTGTAGCTGGCCACCACCGCCGCGATCAGGCCGAAGATCACTGCCTTGATCTCACCGGCATACAGGTCTGGTAACTGGGCCAGGGCCGAGAAACTGGCCAGATAGGCCCCGGGCGTGCCGTGCTGCAGGATCACGTTGAAGAAGTAGCCGCCGGCGACGCCGACCACGCTGACCAGACCGTTGAGGGCCGCCGAGACGAGCATGCAGGCCAGCACCCGAGGAACCACCAAGCGCTGTACCGGCGAGATGCCGAGCACCTCCATGGCATCGATCTCGTCGCGGATCTTGCGGCTGCCCAGGTCGGCGCAGATGGCCGAGCCGCCGGCTCCGGCGATCAGCAACGCACAGACGATCGGGCTGGCCTCCCGGATGACGGCGAGCACACTGGCCGCGCCGGTGAACGACTGCGCCCCGAGCTGGCGGGTCAGCGAACCGAGCTGCAGCGCGATCACCGCACCGAACGGGATGGCCACCAGCGACGTCGGCAGGATGGTCACGCTGGCGATGAACCAGGACTGCTCGATGAACTCGCGGAACTGGAACGGTCGCTTGAAGACCAGCCGGACGACGTCCAGGAAGAGGGCGAACAGCCGGCCGGTGTTGCTGATCCCGGCGGTGACCGAGAAGGACGTCATTCGCCGACCGTGCCGATCTGCTCGGTCGGCGCCTCGACCGGCACGGCGG
>CAZZZW010000380.1:0-4022 GCA_964658795.1 Phormidium nigroviride PCC 7112 | reverse complement strand
ATTCGCGACCAATACCGTCGAGCCGCTCGGTGACAGCCTGATGGTGCTAGGTAAGTTGTGGCTGCGAAATGTGTTGGGGAGCGTTGAAATCGTCTGCAGGGCGCGGTAGGTGGTGTCGTCTCGTTCTAGTACTACCACTGTGGATACGAGCTCGTTCACCACGTAGGCGTACCTACCGTTGTGGTGGCGAGCAAAGTGACGCGGCCCGGAGCCAGGAGGAAGTCTGATGCGGGAGGCTTCCCGTTCCGATGGTGCAGTGGCCGCGGCGATGTTGTTGTAGAGGCGGATTTCATCCGCCCCGAGGTCGACAACGGCCAACTCGTCGCGAGCCGCATCGATGCTGATGTGATGGACGTGAGGTCCCGCCTGCCGGTCGGGGTCGGGTCCGTGGCCGTCATGCTGGGTTCGGGTCGGGCGGCCAACGAAACATCCGTTTTCGCTGAGTTGGAAGCTGGCGAACGATCCGTCGCCATAGTTGCCGACAAAGAGGCGCCGTTCGTCCGGGTGAAGGATGAGGTGCGCTGGTGAGGTCCCTTCCGAAGACCGTCGGTCTATGAGGGTTAGTTCGCTAGATATCGGGTCTCTGCGGAAGGCGAGTACATGACCGTTGGATCGCGCGGAGGGGAGCTCCGATACTGCGTACACTCGCGAGCCGGCACGATTCATGGTCAACCAGGATGCATTGTTTGCCGTGCCTACCGGCCGTAATTTCTGAATAGCGGAATTCGATATCTCGCCAGCCATGATTGCGTTTTGGCTGGTTCGTGCTTCGGTGTAGCAGCCAACAAGAAACGTGGACGGGATGTTAGACACCGGTCTCCTCAATCTGGACTGCTGAAGGTCTTGGTGACTCTGTTACCCAAACGCAAATCAACGCTGGACCGGATCCAATCTCTGCATTTCAAGATCCGCGCGACGTGGAGTGCCTTCCCAATCTCCGAGGGTTTCGCATGTGAGAGCCGCAGCGTAAGCGGCGATTTGTAGTCGCACTTGGGGGGCGGATTTCGCAAGCCACTCGGCTAGGTATGCGGCGACAAATGAATCGCCAGCACCCACAGTGTCGATCGCGCTCACCGGCAGGGCGGGCTCTTCGTAGTAGTTCTCTCTGTCCAATGCGATGGCTCCATCCACCCCAAGCTTGATTACCGCTATCCCAGCACCCGCCTCGACAAGGGCGGTCGCAAGTTTTTTGGGATCGGAAACTGATGGAAAGAGAATCTGGGCTTCGTCAAGTCCGGCGAAGACGATTGAGCTAGCCGGCACAATCTTCCGAAATTCTGCGGCAGCCTCGTCCTTCGACCAGAGCGCTGATCTGTAGTTCAGGTCGAACGATATCGGCACACCGGCAGCTGTCGCCGCGGCCATTGCTTCCCGCACCGCCGCTTGGGGGACTCTGCCCAGGGCGGGCGTGATTCCGGTGAGGTGCAAGAGTCCGTAGGTGCCGATGGCGTCTAGTGGAAGATCTCCTGGGCCCAGCCTGGTTGCGGCGCTGCCCGTCCGATAGTAGGTCACAGTCGTCCGACTAGGACCTAGCCGCTCTTTCAGCATGAAACCAGTCGGTCGGGCTCCATCGATAATGACTCGAGCATCGACGCCCTCCGCCCGTAGTTCGCGAATGATCAATTGGCCAACGGAGTCTCGGCCGAGACGGCTGACCCAAGTGACTTCTATGCCGAGTCGTCGCAGACCGATTGCGACGTTGCTCTCCGAACCACCGAATCCGATGCGCAGGTTCGGAGCATGCTCAAACCGGCCATACTCAGCGCTCGAACCGAGTCCAAGTGCTTCGCCGAACGTGAGTACCCGTGGCGAGGAAGTCATCGCGCGCGCGCCGTTTCGACGGCCTCAAGCGCAAGATGTGATCTCTCTTGCAGACGACGAAGGGAGCCACCGACCAACGCATCGCCGATAAGTGGGCCGCCCAAGCTGACGGCGATGGCGCCGGCATGTATCCACGATGGGATGTCTTGAATAGCGACTCCGCCGGACGGCATCAGATGGATACCGGGAAACGGGCCATGAATGTGCGCAAGGAAAGGGGGACCAACAGTCGAGGCAGGAAACACTTTTACCGCCGTAGCGCCTGCCGCCCAGTTCGCCTCAACCTCAGACGGGGTGAGAGCGCCCGGGAACGAGGCGATCCCGCCCAAGGTGGCGGCTTCGATCACGGCCCGGTTCAAGGTCGGACTAACAACGAATTGACCGCCAGCCATAACGACAGATTCGACCTGAGTTGTCGTCATCACGGTGCCAACCCCGATTGATGCGTCCGACGGTGCGTTCGAGACAATTGCGGCCAGCGCCTCAAGCGTCCCCGGCGTCGTGAGTGTGAGTTCAATCGCCAGGATCCCGGCCTCGAGTAGCGTGTCGATGACACGACGGCATTCGTCAATCCCTCTGCCGCGAAGGACAGCAATTACCCCGGTCGCTTCGAGTGCGGCTGGTGCTTCTAAACGTGTCAACTGTTCTCCTTGGTGAAAACGGCGTCACCACATAATGCGATGGCGAAGGAATTTGACTGTTACGTCGTTTTCCGAAAATGCAGCGGTTAAGCCACGCACCACTGGTGGAAAAATCGCCCCTAGGACGGCGCATCTAGTAGTGCGATTGACATCTTATTTTGCAATGGTCATACTGGTCAAACCAGTTGCCGCTTGTTGTGGCGCACCCAGCTCAAGGAGGAGTTCGTATGCGAGGCATTTCCATTTTCGGACGGTCGGAAAGACCCCCAGTTCAGAGTCGGCGATGGAGACTAGCGACTGCGGTCGGTGTCGTTGCCGCAACGGCCGTCGTTCTGACCGGTTGCGCCGGTGTCGGCTCAGGCGCCGCCAGCGTTTCAACTTCAAGCACGGCTCTACCGGCCAAGAACGTCAAGACCACGATTCAGCTCTGGAACTATCTGAGCACCCCCATGCCCGCATGGTGGACCGATGGAATCACCGCCTTCAATAAGGAGTATCCAAACGTCAAGGTCAACACGACCGCCATTCCGTACGCAAACATGACAGCAAAACTTCTCGGAAGCGGTATCAGCAAGAGCATCCCAGATGGGGTGCTCTATAACCCGGCCGATAGCGCAAAGCTCTACGAGGCCGGCGTCATTCAGGACATCAGCCCCGAGTGGAATGCGTATGCGGACAAAGCGCAGTTCCCGAGTTCAGTGGTGTGGAAAAGCGGCAACAAGGTGCTGTCTGTTCAGGGTTACCTCAACACGACGGCGATTTGGTACAACAAGACTGTTCTGGATAAGGCTGGAATCACTGCCATCCCGACGACGATCGACGAATTCAGCGCTGACCTGGCTGCTGTCCACAAAGCTGGCTACGGGGGGTTCCTTCTTAGTGCACAGCCCAACGGGTCTGGCGAGTTTGACTTCCTGCCCTGGCTCTACGCCTATGGCCAGAACTACGGTCACTGGGACAAGGCAAAGGTTCAACAGGTCTTCGACATGTTCGGCAAATGGATCGCAGCTGGCTACATCCCCAAGGATGTGACGGGAAACAACGAAGACGACAACGGCAATCTCTTCGCAAACGGCCAATACGCATTCGTCCAAAATGGCAACTGGAACCTCACCAAGGCCCGCTCGGCGAACTACCCCTTTACTTGGGGCGTGGCCGACTTCCCGGCCGGCCCAGCTGGAGCCCACGGCATAGGTGGTGGGGAGGGATTCTCAGTCGGCAAGGGAACCAAGTACCCGGCTCTCGTCTTCAAACTTTTCCAGAAGATGCAGCTCGACAAGAGCGCGCAGCTTGAGGTTCTGAAAGTTTCCGGAAGCTTGCCCACGCGAGCGGATGCTGCCTCAGATCCGACCATCAAATCGAATCCGGACTTGGCGACCTATGCAAAGGTCGTTCAGGAACTGGGTGCCCGCCCGAACAGCCCGCTGATCGGCGATTACCTGACCAAGCTTGGAACGATTTGGAACGGATTCGCGGGCGGGACGACCACGTCGTCGCAGGCAGCCGACCAAGTGATAGCGCAATTGAGCAAGCTCTAACTCATGACAACTACCAAAGTGA
>CAZZZW010000379.1:0-4054 GCA_964658795.1 Phormidium nigroviride PCC 7112 | reverse complement strand
CGACCCTAATCCGATTGCTGGACGAGGGCTGGTCCGCGCTCGACTTCGGGGCACCCTGGCACGCGGAGAACGAGCGGGTCCGAGCCGAGGCGATGTTGACCGAGTTGGCCGGCTGGCTGCGCGAGAGCCGGCAGGGTTTGACCTTGGTCGACAAGGAAGCCCGGTTCTCGGTCACCATCGGCGATGCCCGCTTGTCCGGCACCGTGGACCGGCTCGAACGCGACGGGCAGGACCGGCTGGTCGTGATCGACTACAAGACCGGCAAGAGCCGCTACACCGACAAGGACCTGCCGCAACATCCTCAGTTGGCGGCTTATCAGACCGCGGTGACCGAGGGCGGATTCACCGATGGCCGGCCGGCGCAGTCCGGTGGTGCGCAGCTGGTGCAGCTGGGCAAGCCGAAGGGGCGATCGGGCATCAGCCAGGTCCAGGGGCCGTTGTCCGAGTCCGACGATCCGGACTGGGTGCAACGCCAGTTGGGCGAGATTGCCCAAGCGCTGCGGGGCAATTCCGTGCAGGCGAGTCCGGGCAAGTCATGCGATCGGTGCCTGGTCCGCGCCAGTTGCCCGGCCCAGGACGACGGCCGGCAGGTGACGCAATGACGTCGAACGGAGTGACGTCCCGGAGCTCGAGGACAGCCGGCCCGCTGACAACCGCCAGGGCGGCCGGCGTCACCGACGTGCGGTTCAGCCCGTCCGACCTGGCCGGCCTGCTCGGGCTGCCTGAACCGACGGCCGAGCAGGCCGCCGTGATCGAGGCTCCGTTGGCCCCGGCCGTGGTGATCGCCGGGGCCGGTTCGGGCAAGACCGAGACCATGGCGGCCCGGGTGGTCTGGTTGGTGGCCAACGGCCGGGTGGCGCCCGAGCGAGTCTTGGGTTTGACCTTTACCCGCAAGGCGGCCGGGGAGCTGCAGCAACGGATCCGACGTCGGCTGCGAGCCCTGCAGACGGTGCTGGAACGCGACCGTGGCGCCCTGCCGCCGGACGCGGCCGGTGAGCCCACCGTGCTCACCTACGCCGCGTACGCCGGGCGGCTGGTCGATGAACACGGCATCGTGCTCGGCCGCGAACCCGGTGATCGGCTGCTCACCGAGGCCGCTCGCTGGCAGCTGGCCGATGCCGCCGTGCGCAACTACACCGGTACCTTCGAGATCCCGCCCGGCGTCATTTCCACAGTGACGGAAAGGGTATTGGATCTGGCCGGTCAGCTGGCCGACCACCTGGCCGAGGCCGAAGCGGTCCGGCAGCTGTCGGAACGGCTGCTGCGCGAGGTGTCCGGCCTGGACCGCAAGCCGCGCTCGCGGGTCGATTTCCCCGGCACCTTGGGCAAGCTGCTGGAGAGCCTGACCAAGCGGCTCGATCTGCTCCCGCTGGTGACCGCCTTCGCCGACCGCAAACGAGCCGAGGGACTGCTCGACTTCGCCGACCACATGGTCCTGGCCAGCCAGCTGGCCCAACGTGAGTCAGTCGTGGCGGTCGAACGATCCCGCTACGACGTCGTGCTGCTCGATGAGTACCAGGACACCGGCTACGCCCAGATCCAGATGCTGGCCGGGTTGTTCGCCGACGGCCGAGCTGTCACCGCGGTCGGTGATCCGTTGCAGTCGATCTACAGCTGGCGTGGTGCATCCTCGGGCAACATCGGGCGGTTCGCCGACCTGTTCCGGGATGCCGACCGGCAGCCGGCCACCCGGTACGGCTTGATGACCAGCTGGCGTAATGACGAACGCATCCTCGGCGTGGCCAACCAGGTGGCCGCGCCGCTGCGGGGGATCAAGGACCGTCCCCTGTCCGAACGGCCCGGTGCGGCGCCGGGTCTGGTCCGAGCGGGCTATCTCGACACCGTCCGCACCGAGGCGAGCTGGTTGGCCGAGCAGCTGGTCGAACAGTGGGAACAGCGCGAGGACTGGACCGGCGGGCGTCGGACGTTGGCGGTTCTGGTGCGCAAGCGTTCGGCGATCGGCCTCATCGCGCAGGCCATCCGGGCGGCCGGCCTGCCGGTCGAGGTGGTCGACATCGGTGGGCTGCTGACCCTGCCCGAGGTGGCCGACGTCCGCTCTGTGCTCAGTGTGCTGGCCGATCACAACGCCGGCGGCGCCCTCGGCCGGTTGCTGACCGGCGCCCGGTGGCGGATCGGGCCGGCCGACCTGGTCGCTCTGCACGAGCACGCCCGCCGGCAGGCCAAACAGATGAGCCGGACCGTGGCCAGCTATGCCCGGGAGGCGGCCGGAATCGCTGAGGAGTCCCTCGACGCGGCCGGCCCGTCGACCGATGACGATCAGGACGAGCGGATCGAGCCGTCGTTGATCGAGGCTCTGGACGACCTCGACGGTCTGTCCGAGGACGAGCGCGACGACTTCTCGGTACCGGGGTACTGGCGGATGGTCGAGTGCGCGCGGATACTGCGTCGGCTCCGGCGGCGGCTCGAACTACCGCTACCCGACCTCATCGGTGAGATCGAACGCGAGCTCGGGCTCGACATCGAGGTGGCGGCTCGACCTGGGCAGGGCTATTCGGCCTTGGCCGGACGGGCGAATCTCGATCGCTTCGCCGACGAGGCGGCACGGTTCATGGCCGACCGTTCCGGCGCCTCGGTGTCGGCGTTCCTGGGCTATCTGAAGGCCGCGGAGCAGGAGGAGTACGGCCTGAAGCCGGCCACCGTCGAGGTCGCGCCGGACCGGGTCCAAGTGCTCACGGTGCACGGCGCCAAGGGTTTGGAATGGGACGTCGTCGCGGTGGCCGGCTTGGTGCGCAATGGTTTTCCCGACCAGGCCAAGGGACACGACTGGACCACCATGCCGTCGCTGCTGCCGTCACCGCTGCGGGGCGACGCCGATCAGTTGCCGCGGTTCAACTTCGACTCCTGTGTGCACCGCGGTGATGCCGAGCAATGCCTGGACGATCACCACGCCGCGCTGGGGGAGCGCCACGTGCAAGAGGAACGACGGCTCGCCTACGTTGCATTCACCCGGGCCCGCAAGGTGTTGCTGGCCTCCGGGGCCGCCTGGGGGACCGGCAGCACGGTTCGCGAGCCGTCTATCTTCCTGTCCGAGCTGGCCGACAATGCCGCGGTCGACGTGGCCGGTTGGTACGAGCTCGAACCCGGTGCCAGCAACCCGTTGGAGAGCGAGGACGTCAGCCGTCCGTGGCCGTTCGACCCGCTCGGTGACCGCCGTCCACTGCTCGAGCGAGCAGCGGAGTCGGTTCGTGCCGCCGAACGGGAACTCGCTGCCGGCCAAAGCACATTCGCCACTGGCTCAAGCAGATCCGGCACCGGCCTGATTACCGCTGGGGCCGCCGCCGGTCACATCGTCGCCGGGCCGGACGGCGCCTTCGCTCCCGAGGACGGCGGGCTGGCCGCCACCTGGGCCCACGATGTCGAACTCCTGCTGGCCGAGCGGGCCGCCGCGGCCGAGGCGGGCGTGATCGAAGTGCAGCTGCCGCGCCAGCTGTCGGTGTCCGATGTGGTCACCTTGACCGCTGATCCGGCCGCTCTGGCCCGCCGCCTGCGCCGCCCGCTGCCCCAGCAGCCGGCCAAACAGGCCCGGCGAGGGACCCGGTTCCACCAGTGGCTCGAGCAACGCTGGTCGGCCCAGAGCCTGATCGACATTGACGAACTCGAGGGTGCGGCCGACGAACTGGCCGACGACCGAGAACTCGATGCGCTCAAGGCCGCGTTCGAGTCCAGCCGCTGGGCCGAGCGGACCCCGGCCGCGGTCGAGGTCGCCTTCGAGATGCCGGTGGGCGACCGCGTGGTGCGGGGGCGGATGGATGCCGTCTTCCACAACCCCGACGGTGGGTACACCGTGGTCGACTGGAAGACCGGTCGGCCGCCGTCCGGTCCGGCCGCCACGGCACAGGCGGTCCAACTGGCGCTGTATCGGCTGGCCTGGGCCCGACTGCTCGGTCTGGCCGACGATGAACTCGACCGGGTGCAGGCGGCCTTCCACTACGTCGGTGCCAATCGCACCAGCGCGCCCGTCGATCTGCTCGATGCCGACCAGCTTCGAAAGCTGATCGAGGAGCAGCCGGACGGCGCCGAGTTGCCGATCAGT
>CAZZZW010000378.1:0-4072 GCA_964658795.1 Phormidium nigroviride PCC 7112 | reverse complement strand
ATCACGGTGAAGACCGTGGCGTAGCCGACGGTCAGGTGCACCTTGTATTCCGGGTTGGTGGCGGTGGCCGGGGCGCCGGGCCAGACGTGCAGGTTGTTGGCCCGCACGGTGAAGTACATGGCGAACAAACCGGCGAAGAACATCAGCTCGCTGGACAGCCACACGATGGTCCCGACGCTGACCAGGTTCGGCCGGGTCAGGGAGTGAACGCGAGACGACGCGAAGCGTTCGGCAGAGGCCTGAGTCGAGGTCACCACTGCATTATTGCCTTAACTGGAACCCAGGTCGGGTCGGGGGTCGGCCGCCGGTCGCGTGTCGGGCTGCGGTAGGTCTGCCGCCCCCTGGTTGCGGGGGTGCCGATACGATTGCGCCATGCCTTCCAGCAACAGCGTCACGGTCCTGGTCTACAGCCAGCACCCGGAGGTTCGCGCCGAGGTCCGCAGTGCGGTGGGACGCCGTGCCGCGGGTGATCTGGGCCGGATCGAATGGGTCGAGTGCTCCAACTACAGCCAGGTGCGCAACGAACTGGATCGGGGTGACGTGTCGCTGGCGATCCTCGACGGTGACGCCCAGCCGACCGGCGGCGTCGGGCTGTGCCGGCAGTTCAAGAACGAGATCACCGACTGCCCGCCCATCATCGTGTTGTTGCTGCGGCCCCAGGACAAGTGGCTGGCCACCTGGGCCCAGGCCGACGCGGTCGTGGTCCGGCCCGTCGACCCGGTGACGACCGCGGACACGGTGCGCCGGGTGCTGCAGACCGCAGCGTCGGCGATCCCCGTTATCCGATAAGGACACTTGAGTTCATGACGGCGTCCGTGTCATGACCACGACCTTCAGCTGGCCGGAGCTGCTCACCGCCCTGATCGCCCGGCACGACATCGGCGGCGATGCCACCGCATGGGCGATGGACGAGATCATGGCCGGCGCGGCCACCCCGGCCCAGCTGTCTGCGTTCGCGGTCCTGCTGCGGGCCAAGGGCGAGACACCGGACGAGCTCGGCGGCCTCGTACAGGGGATGCTCGCGCATGCGGTGCCGGTCAAGGTCGGCGGACCGGCGGTCGATGTGGTCGGCACCGGGGGCGACCGGGCCCAGACCGTGAACATCTCGACCATGGCCGCCCTGGTCACGGCCGGCAGCGGGCGCGTCGTGGTCAAGCACGGCAACCGGGCGGCATCCTCGGCCTGCGGCACCGCCGACGTGCTCGAGGAACTGGGCGTAGCGATCGATCTGCCCGCCCCGGCGGTGGCCGCCTGCGTGGCCGAGGTCGGCGTCGGGTTCTGTTTCGCGCCTGTGTTCCACGCCGGCATGCGCTTCGCCGGTGCGTCCCGTCGCGAACTCGGCGTGCCGACCTTCTTCAACTTCCTCGGGCCGCTGTCGAACCCAGCCCGGCCGTCGGCGGCCGCGATCGGCGTCTTCGATGCCACGCTCGCACCGGTGATGGCCCAGGTGCTGGCCGTCCGGGGGGATTCGGCGCTGGTCTTCCGCGGTGACGACGGCCTGGACGAGCTCACGACCACGACGACCTCGACCGTCTGGCTGGTGTCTGCTGGCCAGGTGGTGGTGGATTCCTTCGACCCGGCGTCGATCGGTCTGGCTCCGGCCTCGGCGGCGGACCTGCGCGGCGGCGACGCGGCCCACAATGCCGCCGTGGTGCGGGCGTTGCTGGCGGGGGAGACGGGCGCCGTCCGTGACACCGTGTTGCTGAACGCGGCCGCGGCGATCGCGGCTTACGACGGCAGGTGTTCCTCGGCTCGGGATGCGATCGAGTACGGCTTGCCGCTGGCGGCTGCGGCGGTCGACAGCGGGGCCGCGGCAGGGCTGCTGGACCGCTGGATCGAGACCAGCCAGCAGCTGCGCTGAGGCCGTCCCACAGCGGGGCTCGAGCTGGTTGAGCCTGGCCGGAGCTGGCTATTCGCAGCCGTCCTAGTCGCTGGCGTCGAGGCCGATCGAGAAGGCCGCGTCCAGGTCGTGCCGGGAGTAGGCGCGGAAGGCCACATGGGTGTCGGTGTGCACGACACCCTCGATCTTGCTGAGCCGACCGGCCACGATCTCGGCGATCTGATCGAACTCGCGGACGCGGACGATCGCGATCAGGTCGACGTCGCCGGCCACGCTGTAGACCTCACTGACGCCGTCGAGGTCAGCGATCTGCTGAGCAACCTCGGGAATCCGGTTCGCCTCGACGCTGACCATGACGATGGTGGTGATCATGCGGCAATCGTAGAGCCCATCCTCGGGCGGAACTGCGGTGCTGTCGGTGCGGCCGAGATGATTCAGGCGGTCTGCCGGGTCGGCTGATGTGACAGGCGCAGGTTCCGTCGGTCGGCGAACGGGTTGGCGCTGCGTCGGCCACCGTCGGCCGCGGCCAGCCAACTGCGCAGGCCAGCCGCCCCGTGGGCCGGCGAGAACCAGGTCTGGCTGGTTGCCACCAGCCGGGTGCCGGCCTCGTTCAACCACCGCAGCAGCAGCTCGGTCTCTTCTACGGTTGCCGCCGTCGCGAAGGCCGAGTCGGTCACCACCTCGGCGGTGGCCAGCAGCGAATCCACCACCGGCATCGGGGCAATCCCGCGCGGGGCGACTCCGGCCGCAACCAGCCGTCCCCGTCTGACCACGGTCAGGTCCCAGCCCTGGTTGCCGTCGGGCCGGGCGGCCACCAGCTCGTCGATCCCGGCCAGGGCGGTCAACGATTGCATTCGGGCACAGCTACGGACCAGCGTGGCGATCCGATCACGCACCATCGCCGCCTCCTCATAACGCTGGCCGGCCGACAGGGAGATCAACCGCTCATGCAGGGGTTCGATCAGCCGTCGGACATCGGCCTGCCACGCGCCGACCACGGTGTCGGCCAGGACCCGGTAGTCGGCCGGGCTGATGCCGTCCTCGCACGGAGCCGGGCACCGATCGATGCCGGCCAGCGCGCAAGCCGTGCGCACCGACCGCCCAGGGACCAGCTTGTCGGTGCACTGGCGCAGCGCGACGGCATCGTGGATGGCATCGCGCAACTGCTCGGCCTGCCGGGTCGAGCGCAACGGACCGAAGTAGTGGGCGGCGTCAGGCCGGGTCTGCCGGACCACCGACAGCCGCGGGAAGACCTCGTTCGTGAGCTTCAGCCAGATCGCCCGGTCGCCGTTCTTGGACCGCCGGTTGTAGCGCGGTTTCAGAGCGTTTATAAGGCGAATCTCACGTACCTGAGCCTCGAGGGCATGCGCGCAGACGATGCCGTTGACCGATTCGGCCAGGCCGACCATCTCACCCATCCGGGTCCGGGTCTCGGACGCGACGAAGTACTGCCGGACCCGATTGCGCAGGTCCTTGCTGGTGCCGACGTAGAGCGGCCGTCCGGTGCCGTCGGCGAAGACATAGACGCCCGGCGCGTGCGGCAACGGATCAGCCAGATGCCGTTTGCGTCGCTGGGCATCGCTGACCTGGGAACTGAACGCCCGTAGCTCGGGCAGCGAATGCACACCGAGGTTGCCGAGCCGGGCCATCAGACCATGCAGCACATCCACCGTGGCCCGGGCATCGGCCAGCGCCCGGTGGTTCGGGGTGGTGCCGGCACCGAAGAATCCGGCCAGCGTCGACAGTTTGCAGTTGGGCACCTCATCCCGGGTCAGCACTCGACGGGCGAGCACCGCGGTGTCGACCACAGCCGGCTTTGGCCACAGGTGCTCATGTCGATTGCAGGCGGCCTTGAGGAACCCGACGTCGAAGGGGGCGTTGTGCGCGACCAGCACCGCGCCGCGGATGAATTCCAGGAACGACGGCAGCACGGTCGACACCGGTGGCGCCGCGGCCACCATCTGATCGGTGATACCGGTCAGCACGCTGACGAACGGCGCGATCGGCCCGCCAGGGTCGACCAGCGTCGCGAACTCGCCGATGACCTCGCCGCCGCGCACCTTCACCGCTCCGATCTCGGTGATCGAATCCGTGCCGGTGCTACCGGTCGTCTCGAGGTCCACCACGACGAAGGTCAGCGCGTGCAACGGCTCGTCGAGCTCATCCAGGGTGAGCTGCTGCTGCCGCTGGAACATCAGATCCGGATTGCTCGCTGTCACGTTGTGCGACGCT
>CAZZZW010000377.1:0-4089 GCA_964658795.1 Phormidium nigroviride PCC 7112 | reverse complement strand
CCGACGGCCATGTCTTCGCCGGCGCCGACAGCCACGGCACCGCGGTGGCGGGAACAGCGATCTGGGGCGATCTGGACCCGCTGGCCCTGCCCGGCGCGCTGGCTGCGCCGCACCCGATGCTCAGTGCCCGCGTGCTCGACGTGGCCGCCGACGGCGGCACGGAGGTCGCTGGGCCCCTGACGCACCTGACCATCGAGCACGCGATCCGCTGGCTGGCTGCGCAGGGCGCGCGGATCATCAACCTCTCCATCAACTACCCGACGCCGGCCGATTCCGCGCTGCGTGATGAACTCACCGTCACCATCGATGGTCTGGCCCGTGAGCTCAAGCTCGTCATCGTCGTGTCGGCCGGCAACCGGTCAGACGTCGGGAGGGGGCACTGGCTCACCGACTACCCGGCCTACCTCGCCGACCCCGAGGCGAAGATCGCCTCGCCCGGTGATGCCGCGTTGGCCGTCACGGTCGGAGCCCACACCCGCCGCGATGTCCCGGGTTCGGCCACCCGCGGGTCGAAGGTCGCGATCGCAGCCGCAGGCCAGCCCGCGCCATTCACCCGATCCGGACCGGTCCGCGGCATCGGCAAGGCGGGCATGCTCAAACCCGAGTTCAGCCATCACGGTGGCAATTGGGCCTACGACCACCAGACCCAGCGGCCGGACACCCGCGACCCAGGTATGGCCGCGCTCGTCGCCATCCCGGCCCGCGGCAACCGGATCGTCGGCCTGAACACCGGCACCAGCTTCGCCGCGCCGGCCGTGGCCCACGAGATCGCGCGGATCGCCGAACGCTACCCCGCCGCGAGCGCGAACCTGCTGCGCGCGTTGACCGCCCTGTCGGCCCGTCCCTTGCCGGGTCGCAGCACCGCCGTCCCAGCCGCGCACGTCAGCGGTTACGGCCAGCCCGAGGCCGGGCGGGTGCTGGAGAGCGGGCCGTCCCGGGTCATTCTGGTGGCCGAGGAGACGATCCTGGCCGACAAGGTGGTGCTGCACCGGCTCCCGATCCCGGCCGAGTACGCCGACGGGGTCCGGCGGCGCAGTTTCCAGGTCGCGCTTGCCTTCGATCCGCCGGTGCGGCGAGGCCGGCGTGAATACATAGCAGGCATGATGCAGGTCGATCTGGTCCGCGGCCTGAGCGTGGAGCAGATGATCGAGATCTATCAGGAGCAGCCCTCCCTCGCCGCGGCCAAGGACGATCCCACGGTGATCCGTCATGACCTGCCCACGGGCCCGCTGCGACCCAAGCTGCAGCCGGGGGTGAGCCAGATCGAGTCCAACACCCTACTGCGGCGGGAGTTCGTGGACGGCCCCTGGGATCCGGAGCATCGGGACTACTTCCTGGTCGTGACCCACACCCGCAGCGCCTGGACCCCGGCCCAACGCCGGCGCTACCCCGAGCAGGACTACGCCCTCGCCGTGGAGATCGCCGAGGAAGGCGCCTCCGACCTGGACCTCTACGCACTCATCCGCGCCCGGCTGCAAGCCCGAGGACGGATCCGGGCCTAAGTCAAGGCCCTGTCGCAGCCGCACAGGCCCAGCAGGCAAGTTCCTGTCCGTTGCGGTGCAGGCCACGCGGCAACGGGATCCGCACGTACTCGGGCCGGGCCGGCTCGTTCGGGCGCAGAATCGACCGGAACACGAAGCCGGCGGACATGTTGTGCATCGGGGGGAAACGGTTGCGGTCAGGTTCTCCGGCCGGGCGAGACTAAGCGTTGTTCGGCCTGTTCCCTCTCGGCGGCGGAGAACTCCTGTTCGTCGTCAAAGGGGTCGGGCATAGCTGCAATTGTCGAGGTCATACTTTTGCTACGACGCGAGGACGCCGTTGTGTTCCACCGACGGCGAAGTTTCGCCACTGCTGATGCCTGGGTTCGGCGGCCGGCCGGCCGGCACAGGGGATGTTGAGGTCGAAGCCGGCCGGTTTGAGGCTGTCGACGTCGTCCTTGACGATGATCGCGACCAGGCATGGTGTCAGTAGCCGCCGCTGTAGCTGCGCATGTTGGCCTGCCATTCGGCGTACTGCTCGTTCAGGATGGCTTCGTAGGCGTCGAGGTAGCCGCCGAGTCCGTCGGCGAGCAGGTGCGCGGCGTCGCTGAGGCGGGTGAAGGCGCTGTCGGCGTAGACCTCGGTCTGTTCGGGCCGCAGCGGTTTCCATATCGAGGGCTTCCGGCTGGCCTGGTGGGTGCCGTAGCGGAAGGCCTGGCCCTTGGCGTCCTGGGCGTGCAGGAATCCCAGCGTCTCGCGGACCTCTAGAGGGAGTTGGCTGGTCTGCTTGTCGACATCGAGGCCGTCCATCAGCTGGGTGAGCAGGTCGACCAAGTCACCGATGCCGTGGGTGTGGCCAAGAACGTCCTCCAAGGCGGCCGGCTCGGTGAAGCTGCCCCAGCCCATCTCCAACGACCGGCGTTGCAGCGCCGCAATCCGCATGCATCCGGCCTTCAGCAGAAGCTCCAGGGCATGCCGGTAGGTCTGCAGGATCGGCAACACGATCGGAGCCTCACGGCCGTGCTCACGCGAGTCTCGCCAGACGTCGGCGTGTATGTCTGCGGCGAGGAGGAACGACGCCGCCAGCCGTTCGGGTTCCTCGTGGGCGCCGCCGAGGTAGCTGGGCGCTTCCGGATTGTTCGGGTCCAGCGGTCGGAACAGTTCGGGCAGGTCAGCGTAGGGGTTGTTGCTGTTGGTGGTCATGGCAGGCATCCAATCACCGACTCCAGTCGGGGTCATCCGGGTTCGCCTTGCCGGAACGGCCGATCGTCCACAGCGGCCAATACGGCGGGTTACCTAGCCCCTGGAAAGCGCCGACTACCTGATGTGGCCGGTAGTGCGTGGGCCAGGGTGGGCAGCATGATCGCCTCGGCCAGGTGGGTGCAGCTGAGCACAACGGTCGCGCCACTGTCGAAGCCGGAATGAGGTCGGGCACGAGGGAGGCGGCCAGCAGGCTCAGGGCGATCCGCAGGCCGAGATCTCAGTGGTCGCCGGCCGGCAGGGAGCCGAGGCGGGACGGGATCAGGCCGGCGTTGAGCAGGACCTGCCGATCCTCGGCGGACATGAAACGCCACGGGTCGCCATCGCTGCCTATTTCTCGGGTGATCGGTGGGTGCAGCGCAATTCCCTGCAATGGTTGATCATCGGGATGGTGGAACAGGGCGCGCCGCGCACTACGTACAGCGCAGTCGTTGCTGTAACGCGCCGCTGATGTCACCCCGTCCTGCTGAACGTCCTTGACGGCCCGCGACGCCATTTCGGGCGGGATAGTGGTGCGCAGCGCGAGGCCGAGGGAGTCTCTTCGGGTCAACGGCACGTGGATCAGCTCGGCCGTCTCGAAGCCGGTGCCCAGGCCGAGTTCGATGTCGGAGGCGTTCGGGACAACGTAAACCGGATGGTCGCTGGTCGCCAGCGCCTTCCGTTGAAAAGTGGTCAGGATCCACCAGCGTTCGAAGATTGACTCAGCCACCCGCGGCAACGTGTCCACGAGATGGGACAGATGCTGATTGGCATCGACCTCCACGCTGACGGGCTCGGCGAACAGCTCGACCCACTGCTCGTTCACCGCCGCGTCGCCGTACGGGTCGCCGTTGTCTCGCAGGATCCGTCGCAGCTGCTCGCGGCCGCCGATGCTGATGTTCAGTTGGAGCAGGTCGGTGCCGAGATTGCTCAGCATGGTGCGTGATCCGGCCCCGCGCAGCAGCGACAGGGCGATCCACGATGCCACGGCTCCGCGTGCCTGTGTCGGCAGCGGCCACACACCCTCGGCGATCTGTCGCCAGGCCTGAGCTGCCGGCGCTTCGATCTGGCCGAACGCTCGTTCGGCCGCGTCGGTCTGTCCGCCGTCGTGACCGATCGCGGTGTAGAAGTCGTTCTCGACCGAGGCGTCGCCGATGCTTTGCGTGAACGTCTTGTCGCCGGGCAGGAGCACCGTGGTGACCTGATCGTCGGTGTTGGCGAAGTGCTGGAGGTAGAACTTCGACACCAGGTGGTGTCGGCGCGCTGGTTTCTGTGTTCGCCGGCCCATAACTACATTCTGTGTGCTCAGGTGTTCCGAGTCGCTGGTCGTGCTCGCGCGATGGACAACCGCAACGTGTACGTCGCGGTCCAG
>CAZZZW010000376.1:0-4090 GCA_964658795.1 Phormidium nigroviride PCC 7112 | reverse complement strand
AACGGCGGTGGACCTGACGTCCGACGTCGTGCTCAGTGAGGTCTACGGCGGTGGCGGCAACTCCGGCGCCCCGTACACCAACGACTTCATCGAGCTGTACAACCATGGCACCGCGGCCGTGGACCTCAGCAGCTGGTCGGTGCAGTACGCCTCCTCGACCGGCACGTCGTGGCAGCTCACCAAGCTGACCGGCTCGGTCGCGCCGGGTGCCTACTACCTGATCGCCGAGGGCGCGGGCGCCGGCAACGGTGTCGCCCTGCCCACCCCGAATGCCACCGGCACCATTGCCCTGTCGGCAACCGCGGGCAAGGTCGCGCTGGTCAACAGCCAGAGCGCGCTGACCGGCTGTGCGGCCACCTGTGACTCGGCGGCCGGCGTGGTGGACTTCGTCGGCTTCGGTACCGCCAACGATGCGGCCGGTACGCCGGCCACGGCGCCGTCGAACACGACCTCGGTCCAGCGGACCATCACCCCGTTCACCAACACCGGCAACAATGCGGCCGACTTTGCGGTCGCGGCCCCGACCCCGGCCGGTGCCGGCACCACCCCGCCGCCTCCGCCGCCCGGGTGCGACTCGACCCCGACCCCGCCCCAGTGTGTGCCCGGCACCACCACGATCCAGGACGTCCAGGGCACCGGCTTCGTGTCCCCGCTGGTCGGCCAGAGCGTGGACAAGGTCGAAGGAATCGTCACCGCGCTCGGCGGCGCCAACTCGTCCAAGGGCTTCTGGATGCAGGAGGACCACCCGGACACCAGCCGGGCCAACGCCTCGTCCGGCATCTTCGTCTTCACCTCCACGGTGTCGGTGGCTGTGGGCGACCGCGTGCTCGTGACCGGCAAGGTGTCCGACTATTACCCGCTCGCATCGGGTGAAACGCTCTCGACCACATCGAGCCTGTCCACCACCGAGCTCACCCCGACGGTGGTCACCACGGTCAGCTCGGGCAACCCGGTGCCGGCCCCGCTGGTGCTGACGCCGACCACGGTGCCCGACACCTACCTGCCGCCGGCGCCGGCCGACGGCAACATCGAGTCCATCACCGCGGTCGACCCGACCCGATCGGCGCTGGAGTTCTGGGAGGCGCACGAGGGGATGATGGTCGAGGTCGACAACGCCCCCGTCGTCGGTCCGGGCAAGCCGCAGTACGGCGAGATCTACGTGACCACCAAGCCGGCTGCGCAGCGCACCCCGCGTGGAGGCACCTACCTGGCCGGTTACGACAGCACCCCGTCCGGCCGGCTGCTGATCGAGTCGGTCAGCGGAGTCGTGCCGCCGGCCAACGTCGGTGACGAGCTGGTCGGGGCCACCTCCGGTCCGGTCGGCTGGTCCACCTTCGGTGGGTACGACATCAACGCCACCACCATCGGCACCTACCAGAACAACAATCTGACCGGCACCGTCGCCACCGCGCAGGCGGCCGACCAGCTGGCCATTGCCACCTACAACGTGGAGAACCTGGCTCCGTCGGATCCGCAGTCGAAGTTCGACCGTCTCGGCGCCGGTGTCGTCACCAACCTGAAGTCGCCCGACATCATCTCGGTCGAGGAGATCCAGGACAACGACGGTGCCACCGACGACGGTGTGGTGGCCGCTGACCAGACGCTGACCAAGCTGATCAACGCGATCGCCGCGGCCGGCGGCCCGACCTACTCCTCGTCCGAGATCGACCCGGTCAACGACGCCGATGGCGGCCAGCCGGGCGGCAACATCCGCATCGTCTTCCTCTATAACCCGGCTCGGGTCACCTTCGTGTCCAAGCCGGGCGGGGACTCCACCACTGCGGTGTCGGTCTCGGCCGGTACCGACGGCACGCCGGAACTGTCGGCCTCGCCGGGCCGGGTCGACCCGACCAACGACGCCTGGACGACCAGTCGCAAGCCGCTGGCCGGGGAGTTCGTGTTCAACGGCAAGAAGGTGATCGTGATCGGCAACCACCTTGATTCCAAGGGCGGTGACCAGAACGCCGATGGCCGTTACCAGCCGCCGACCCGCAGCTCGGAGATCCAGCGCAACAAGCAGGCGACCGTGTTGAACAACTTCGTCAAGCAGATCCTCGCCGTGGACCCGCGGGCCAACGTCGTACTGGCCGGTGACTTCAACGACTACCAGTTCAGCCAGCCGATCACCACGCTGACCGACAACGGGGCCACGTTGACCGACCTGATCAACACGCTGCCGGAGAACGAGCGATACACCTATGTGTTCAACGGAATCTCGCAGGTGCTGGACCACATCTTCGTGTCCAAGCCGCTGTCGAACGGCCCGGCCGGGACGGTGGACTACGACGTCCTGCACGTGAACTCGGAGTTCTCCGACCAGGCCTCCGACCACGACCCGCAGGTGGTCCGGATCCGTCCGGTCGCCCACACCCTGCAGGGCACCGTGTCGGCCACGCCGGCCTCGGTGATGGCTGGGGCCAAGACCACGGTGTCGGTAAAGGGGTGGAATCCCACCAGCCCGATCGCGATCTCCTTAGACGGTACGACCGCTCTGGGCTCGATCACCACCGATGCCTCGGGGGCCGGCTCGCTGGCGGTGACCATCGCCAAGAACACCAAGCTCGGTGCGCACACCGTGGTGGCCAAGGCCGCCGACGGGACATCGAGTTCGACCGCATTGACGGTCACCAAGGCCTGCGTGCCCTACCCGGGTCCGCACGCCACGGTGGCGCAGTACCTGCTCTGGCTGATCGCGGTCCTGACCGGTAACGCCTGCTAGCGCTGCTGGCCACGCCGTAACGCATTGTGCGGCCTGAACTGGGGCTCCGTCTTTGGAGTTGACCCCAGTTCGGGCCGCACAATGCGTTACGGGTTAGGCGAAGACCGGTCGGCTGATGCCCATCCCGCTGCGGGCGTTCGCGCCGAACCGATCGAGTTCAGCCGGCAGGTTCAAAGGCGAAATCCGCTTGCCCGCCGTGCGGTCGGCCTCGGTCAGCAGGTCCGCCGGGATGATCCAGACGACCTCGAACTCCAGCCCGTCCGGGTCCTGGGCGTACAGCGACTTGGTGGTGCCGTGATCAGACGCGCCGACCAGGGCGCCGGCGGTGGACAACTTGCCGGCCAACTCGGCCAGATCACCAAGCGTGTCGACCTCCCAAGCCAGGTGGTAGAGCCCGACGGTGCTGCGGCCGGCGCCGGACGGGGCAGCCTGCGAGCCGATCTGGAACAGGCCCAGGTCGTGGTCGTTGGTCGAGCCGGGTGCGCGCAGGAAGGCACCGCCCGGGATCGCGTCGCCGCCCTCGATGTAGTCGAAGCCCAGCACGTCGCGGTAGAACGCGACACTGGCGGCGACGTCGCGGACGTACAGCACCGCGTGGTTCAGGCGAAAGATGGACATGACGACCTCCGGTGGGCTGGTTCCTCTATCGTGACACAACAGAGTTGAGCGTTCAACTATTTCCGACGGCCCGGCCCGTCAGTGGTTAGGGTGGGGCCAATCCGATCGAAGGAGTGGGGCGCGACCATGCCGGGTGACCTCGGCGCACGGCTGTCCGAGCACGCGCAGGTGTCCGGCGTGCTGGCCGCGCTCGGTGACGCCGACCTCGCGCAAGCGGTGACCGCGGCGGATCCGGCCGGCGTCGGCATCGGTGGGCGTTCGGCCCGGTTGTCGATCGACGGCGTGCAGGTCTTCGTCAAGCGAATGCCGTTGACCGATCTCGAGCGGCAGCCGGAAACCCTGCGGTCGACGGCCAACCTGTTCGGGCTGCCGGAGTTCTGCCACTACGGTGTGGGCCGGATCGGCTCGCCCGGCTTCGGGGCCTGGCGTGAGCTCGCGGCGCATGAGCTGACCACCGACTGGGTGATCAAGGGCCGGTGCCAGGGCTTTCCGCTGCTGTATCACTGGCGGGTGCTGGCCGACTCGGCAGCACTGCCGCCGGAGCTGGCTGATGTCGAGCGGGCCGTGTCGTACTGGGAAGACAGCCCGGCGATGCGACATCGGATCGAGGCGGTGCGTGCTGCTTCGGCGAGTCTGGTGTTGTTTCTGGAGTACCTCCCGCAGAACGTCCATGAATGGCTCTGGGATCAGCACGCGGCCGGCGTCATCGCGCCCGCCGCAGGCAGGCTCGAGTCGCAGCTGGCCGCGGGGATC
>CAZZZW010000375.1:0-4097 GCA_964658795.1 Phormidium nigroviride PCC 7112 | reverse complement strand
GATAGTGCGAAGGTAGTTGTCTCCTGCGTTCAGATCTTCGAGGCGCGCCGGGCGCGCAGTGAGAAAAGCTGGTTCTCGCTCGATTATGCGCCGCGACTGATGACCGAGCTCGGATCACTGACGTCGAAGTACTGACCGGGCTGGTGCACGAGCACTGGCAACAGCTTGGCCTTCTCCCCGCTGCGGTCGGTACCGCCCCACATCACCGTCCGACCGTCGGTCAGGGTCAGCGTGATCGTCTGGGTGGTCGGGGCCGCGATCCGGGCCACCACCGTACGGAAGGCAGAGGTGAGGGTGCCGGCCACCGCGGCCTCGGCCGCCGACAGCGACGGATCGCCGGAGAGCTGCAGCTCGGGCAGGCCCGTGGGCGCGGCGCTGACGGTGGCGAACTCGACGTCGGCGGCATCGACCAGCCGGGCGCCGGCCGAATCCGGCCGATAGCCGACGGCGGTTCGCTCGGTCACCGTGATGTGCACCGTGGACGGGTATGACGTGGTCACAGTGACCTTGCGTACGGCCGGGATCGCACCCACCCGGTCACGGATGGCGGCGGTGTCCAACCGGGACAGCGGAGCCCCCCGCCGGACGTCGGCCGCGGTCAGGATCTGAGCCGTGCTCACCCGGTGATCGCCGGTCACGGTGATGGTGCGGACGCCGAGTGCGCTGGAGAATCCCACGAGCCAGACGACGAAAAGTGCCAGCACCAGGATGCCCGCCAGGATGAGGTTGCGGGTCCGGTGCGCGGTGACGGAACCGAGGTTCATCAGCGCTCCCCCTCGACGTTCGTGATGGCCTGCAGGATCAGCGGGCAGAGCAGGTGCACGTCACCGATACCCATGGTCAGCACCAGGTCACCGGGTTCGGCCACCGCAGCGACCCGAGCCGGCACCGCGGCCCAGTCGACCTCGTAGACGATCCGGTCGGCGGTCAAGGGCACCTGTTCGGCGATGAGTTCGCCGGTCACGCCCGGGATCGGTTCCTCGCGGGCCGGGAAGATGTCCATCACCACGACCACGTCCGCGGCCGCCAGGGCCTGACCGAACTCGATCGCGAACGTCTGGGTCCGGCTGTAGGTACCGGGTTGGAACACCGCGATGAGTTTCGCCTTGCTCCGATCGAGCCTTTCCGCATCGCTGCGTAAGACCGCCTGGGCCGCGTCCAACTGGGCCCGGACCTCGGTCGGGTGGTGGGCATAGTCGTCATAGACCCGAACCCCGTCGGCCACGCCCCGGAGTTCGAACCGGCGATCGACGCCTCCGAAGCCGAGCCAGGCGGCCGCGGTGGCATCCAGATCGGCCCCGATCTCGGTCAGCACCAGCAACGCGGCAGTCGCGTTGAGCGCCATGTGTTCTCCGACGAGCGAACCGACCGTGATCGTGCGGGTACCGCCGGCCAGACCGGTAACGGTGAAGCCGACCGCGTCGTCGGCGGCCCTGATATCGGACACCGTCACATCGGCGTTCTGCCTGGCCCCGTAGGTACGAACCCGAAGGCCGCGGGCCCGGCCGTAGTCCCCGATCCGGGCCGCGCCCTCGTCGTCGGCACAGACGATCAAGGTGCCGGTCGGCTCGATCCGATCGACGAACTGTTCGAACGCGGCGAAGACGCCCTGCAGATCACCATGGTTCTCCAGGTGATCGGCCTCGACATTGGTCACCACCGCGATGTCGGGTGCCAGCAACAGGAACGACCCGTCGCTCTCGTCGGCCTCCACGATGAAGTCCGGCCCGGCGCCGACCTGACCGTTGGTGTGGGCCTGATGCAGGTTTGCCCCGATCGCGAAGGAGGGATCGAGACCGGATGCGATCGCCCCGACGGTCAGCAGTGAGGTGGTGCTCGTCTTGCCGTGGGTCCCGGCGATGGCGATCGCCCGATGGTGGCGGACCAGCGCACCGAGCGCCGACGCTCGCCGGATCACCAGCAGATCCTTGTCCCGGGCACCGGCCAACTCGAAATGCTTCGGGTTGATCGCGGTCGTGTAGACGAAGGTGTCGATGTCGTCGAGGTGATCCAGCGAGTGCCCGATCGAGATCCGGGCTCCGAGTGACCGCAGATCCTCTACCGCGGCCGACTCCTTGTGCTCACAGCCACTGACGTCGAATCCGCGACCGAGCAGCAGCCGGGCCAACGCGCTCATGCCGGAACCGGCAATGCCCATAAGGTGAACCCGGCCCAGCTGTTCCGGTTGTGGAATCGACTCGGTGGCCGCGGACCTGACCAGCGCCGCCCCCGGGGCGACCCACCCTTGCGGGCGCTGGTAGCTCGACTGGTGCCGGAGCGCGGCGTCGGAGTCGTTGTGTTCGGGCATCAGGGTCAGGCCGTTCCACCGACGTGGCCGTCGGCCAATTCGAGGATGCGCGCCGCCATCACGGCCGCCGCATCACGCGCGCCGGTGCGCCGGGCGCCCTGAGCCAGTTCAGCCAGGCGCCTGGGATCGGTCAGTACCGGCAGCAGGTTCGCCACGATCCAGTCCGGCGTCAGGTCGGCATCGGCGACCAGCAGGCCACCGCCGGCCGCGACGATCGGCTCGGCGTTCGTGCCCTGTTCGCCACCCCGCAACGGCAACGGCACGTAACAGGCCGGCAGTCCGACCGCGGTGAGTTCGGCCACCGTCATCGCCCCGGACCGACACAGCACCAGGTCGGCCGCGGCGTAGCCGAGCGCCATGTCCTCCAGGTAGGGCAACACCACATACGGTGGCTCGGCCGCGGCGCGCGGCGGCACCGTGACCGGGTTCTTCGGACCGGGAATGTGCAGTACCTGGATGCCTGATTCGGCCAGTTCCCGTTGCGCACCGAGCATCGCCTGGTTGATCCGAACCGCACCCTGCGAGCCACCGGTGACCAGCAGCGTCGGCCGGTCGGGGTCCAACCCCAACTGCGCCCGGGCCGCCGGACGCTCGGCCACCCGGTCGAGTTGGACGATGGCCGGTCGTAACGGCATACCGACCGGATGCGCGTGTGCGATCCGGACCGAGTTCGAGGCCGTGAAAACCTCATGGGTCAGGCGCGCGGCAATCCGGTTGGCCACCCCGGCCCGGGCATTCGCCTCGTGCACCACGATCGGGATCTTGCGCCGACGGGCGGCCAGATAGGTCGGCAAGGCGACGTAACTGCCGAAGCCCACCACGACGTCGGCTCGCACCTGGTCCAGCACCGCACCAGCCGCCTGCACCGCGGCCGACACCCGCCCCGGCGTGCGCAGCAGATCGAGATTGGGCTTGCGGGGCAGGGGTACCGGCGGGATCAGCTCGATCGGATAACCCCGCGCCGGGATGAGGGTGGTGTCCAAGCCGCGGGCAGTGCCGATCGCGGTGATCACTGCGTCCGGGCGCTGCTGTCGGATCGCATCCGCGACATTCATCGCCGGTTCGATGTGCCCGGCGGAATGGCCGCCCGCGATGACGATGCTGGCAGGTCTGGTCACCGCGGCTCACGCGCCCCGACGTTGGTCGGGCCGGGACCGCGGGCCGGGAACCGCCGACGAACGGGACGGGGCCGGCTTCGCCTTGGCCGCCCGGGTCGAACTCGGCTGCGGTGCTGCCGATCGCGACCGGGCCTGAGCCCGCGGGACGGCCTGGCCGCGCGGCTCGCCCGTCGGCAGACGCTCGGCCGAGCCGGACTTGGTGGCCGGACCCTTGTCGCTGGCGACCGCGGTCCGGGCCGGTCGACGGGTGGCCGGGGCCGCCGGGCGAGGAACGCCCAAGCGGCACAGCCGGATCCAGCGGGCGGTGGTACCGGACTGGTGGGCCTTCTGCGCGGCCGCGACGGCGTCCGGTTCGTGCCGGGCGAAGGACACCAACATGCCCAGTACCGCGCAGGTCAGCAGCAACGAGGTGCCGCCGTTGGAGATGAAGGGCAGCGGGATGCCGGTCACCGGCAGCAGCGCGGTCACGTAGCCGATGTTGATCAGGGCCTGACCGGCGATCCAGATGGCGGCACCACTGGCCACCAGCCGGACGAACGGATCCCGGCTGCGCAGCGCGATTCGCATGGCGGCATAGGTGAAAAGCCCGAACAGCAGCAGCACCACCAGGCACCCGAGCAGGCCCAGCTCCTCACCGACGATGGCGAAGACGTAGTCGGTGTTGGCATTAG
>CAZZZW010000374.1:388-4119 GCA_964658795.1 Phormidium nigroviride PCC 7112 | reverse complement strand
TTCTGGCGCGAGTGGCCAGTTCTGGCGCGAGTGGCTAGAAAATTCCAGCCACTCGGCGGATAAATAGCCACTCGCGAGAGCTGTTTGCTGCGAACGGCCGGGATCGGGTCCGGGGCCGGCGGGCAACCGCGCGCTCAGGCCGGGGAGGTCAGCTCGTCGAGGATGAGCACGGTCTGGGTCGAGAGCACGTCCGGCATGGTCTGGAAGGTGTTCAGCACCAGCTCGCGCATGCTGGCCGCGTCGGCGGTGCGCACCAGCAGCACCAGGTCGTTGTCGCCGGACACCAGTGCGCAGTGCCATACCTCGGGAATCTGGGTGATCCGCCGCCGCACCGTCTTCCACGAGTGCTGGCTGATCTTCAAGTACACGTAGGCCGAGATGCCAAAGCCGTAGCGCTCTGGGTCGATCGCGGCCGAGTAGCCGGTGATCACGCCGGCCTCGGTCAGCCGCTCGACCCGGGTGTAGGCGCTGGCCCGGGAGATGTGCAGCCGCTCGGCCAGACCCCGCATCGACAGCCGGCCGTCCCGGCGCAGTTCGTCGACGATCGCCCGGTCGGTGTCGTCCAGCGTGACCGGACGTCTTACCTCAACCGCTTCCGGGGCCTTTGGAGTGGACATGTTTTCCGATTGTAGTCGCTACCGAGCCATCCGTCTGGAATGGAGCCGTAATTCTGGAACAACGGCCTCGGGCAGCCCAGACTGAGGACATGACTCTGGTCAATCCCGGTGCGATGCTGCCCACCAGCGACCCTCGCCAACTGATCGATGCTGACGGACGCCCGACCGGCGCCGAGCCGATGCCCATGCCCGACGTGCTGATCGACCTGCACCGGCGGATGCTGCTCGGCCGACGGTTCGACAGCCAGGCGACCGCGCTGACCAAGCAGGGTCGGCTGGCGGTCTATCCCTCCGCGCGCGGGCAAGAGGCCTGCCAGGTCGGGGCCGTGGCCGCCCTGGCCGACCGGGACTGGCTCTTCCCGACCTATCGGGATTCCATGGCCATGGTCAGCCGGGGCATCAACCCGGTCGAGGTGCTCACCCTGCTGCGCGGGGACTGGCACTGCGGCTATGACCCGTTCCTGCACCGCACCGCCACCCAGTGCACGCCCTTGGCGACCAACACCCTGCACGCGGTCGGCCTCGGCCACGCGGCCCGGCTGGCCGGTGAGGACACCGTTGCCCTGGTCATGCTCGGCGACGGTGCCACCAGCGAGGGCGACACCCACGAGGCACTGAACATCGCCGCGGTCTGGCAGGCGCCGGTGGTGTTCCTGGTGCAGAACAACGGCTACGCCATTTCGGTCCCGCTGGCCAAGCAGACGCGGGCGAATCACCTGGCCGACAAGGGCATCGGCTACGGCATGCCCGGGGTGCTGGTCGACGGTAACGACGCGGCCATGGTGTTCTCCGCCGTCACCGAGGCGGTCGAGCGGGCCCGCTCCGGCGGCGGCCCGACCCTGATCGAAGCCATCACCTATCGGATGGAGGCGCACACCAACGCCGACGACGCCTCGCGCTACCGCTCGTCCGACGAGGTGGCCTCGTGGCTGGCCCGCGACCCGATCGACCGGTTGCAGAACTACCTGCTGAACAATGGCATTCTCGATCAGGCCAGTGTCGACGAGTTGGCGGCCGAGGCCGAGGCCCGGGCCGAGCGACTGCGGGCGGCGATGAACTCCGACCCGACCCTGGACCCGGCCGAGCTCTTCGCCCACGTCTACGCCGAACCGACCGCGCAGCTGCAGCGCCAGGCCGCCCAGCTGGCCGCCGAGCTGGACGCCTCATGACGCTGATGACCGAACTCGCTGAGCTCACTATGGCCGGGGCGCTCAATCGCGCGATGGCTGATTCCCTGCGAGAGAACGACAAGGTCGTCGTGTACGGCGAGGATGTCGGCACCCTCGGCGGCGTGTTCCGCGTGACCGACGGGCTGGCGGCCGAGTTCGGCGAGGCCCGGGTCTTCGACTCCCCGCTGGCCGAGGCCGGCATCGTCGGCACCGCGATCGGCATGGCCATGCACGGGCTGCGTCCGATCGTCGAGATGCAGTTCGATGCCTTCTCCTACCCGGCGTTCGAGCAGATCACCTCGCACGTGGCCAAGCTGCGCAACCGGTCCCGCGGCAAGATCGCGCTGCCGATGGTCATCCGGATCCCCTACGGCGGCGGCATCGGCGGGGTCGAGCACCACAGCGATTCCTCTGAGGCCTACTGGGTGCACACCCCCGGCCTGCGCGTGGTCACGCCGTCGTCCGCCTCCGATGCGTATTGGCTGCTGCGGCAGGCGATCGACTCCGACGACCCGGTGCTGTTCTTCGAACCGAAGCGACGGTACTGGTCCAAGGAGGAGATTTCCCCGTCTCCGGCGGCTGATTTCGACTCGGCCCTGGTCCGCCGAAGCGGCACCGACGTGACCCTCATCGGCTACGGCGCCATGGTGGGCACCCTGCTCGAGACCGCGGATGCCGCCGCCGAGGACGGACTGTCGGCCGAGGTGATCGACGTCCGGACGTTGACCCCGTTCGACGACGCCACTATCGCCGCGTCGGTGCGGCGGACCGGCCGCGCCGTTGTGGTGCACGAGGCCAGCGGCTTCGCCGGCTTCGGGGCCGAGATCGTGGCCCGCTTGACCGAGCAGTGCTTTCATCACCTGCACGCGCCGATCGGCCGGGTCACCGGCTTCGACATCCCGTACCCGCCGCCGATGCTGGAATCGCATCACCTGCCGTCGGTGGACCGGATCCTGGATGCGATCGACCGGCTGCAGTTCGACGACGAGGTTGCAGTCTCATGAACGACTTTCGGTTGCCCGATCTCGGCGAGGGTTTGGAAGACGCCGAGATCGTGAACTGGCTGGTGAACGTGGGTGATTCGGTCACGGTCGATCAGGTCGTGGTCGAGGTCGAGACGGCCAAGGCCGCAGTGGAGGTGCCGATTCCCTTTGCCGGCACGGTACAAACGCTGCACGGCAAGCCGGGCGAGCGGATCAAGGTCGGCGCCCCGTTGATCAGCGTGGCCGCCGACTCGACCGTTGCCGCGGCAGCTGAGTCCAGTGAGTACAGCGGCAATGTCCTCATCGGTTATGGCACCTCGGCCGCGCCGGCCCGCCGCCGCCGGCTCCGTTCGCACGCCTCGCCGGCCTCCAGCTCAGCCCGGGTCGAGGCCGGCGCCGTACCCGTCGACGAGCCTGTGCGCCACGCCCGGGTCGCGACCAAGAACGCGCCGGCCGTCATCTCGCCAGTGGTGCGGCGGTTGGCCCGAGAACGTGGCATCGACCTCGGCACCGTCACCGCCTCCGACCCGTCCGGCGTCATTCGCCGTTGTGACATCGAGGCATTCGCGATCGAAACCGAGCCTTCGGCGGTCTCGGCGAACCGGATTCCGCTGACCGGCCTGCGCGGGGTCGCAGCCGAACGGCTGGCCCGGTCCCGCCGGGAGATTCCCGAGGCCACGGTCTGGGTCGACGTGGATGCCACCGAGCTGCTCGAGGCCCGCCGCCGGCTGAACGCCGCCGACCCGGACCGTCCGGTGAGCGTGCTGGCCCTGGTGGCCCGGTTCTGCGTGGCTGGCCTGGCCCGGTTCAGCGAGTTGAACAGCCGGGTCACGCCGGATGCGGTCGAGCTGTTGGACGAGATCAACCTGGGTTTTGCTGCTCAAACCGACCGTGGCCTGATGGTCCCGGTCGTGCATGGCGCGCAGGCGATGAGCACCCGTCAGCTGTCGGCCGCACTGGCC
>CAZZZW010000374.1:0-378 GCA_964658795.1 Phormidium nigroviride PCC 7112 | reverse complement strand
CACCCAGGCGGGACGGGACGGCAAGCTCACCCCGGCTCAGCTGACCGGGGGCACGTTCACCGTGAACAACTACGGCGTGTTCGGCGTGGACGGTTCGGCGGCCATCATCAACCATCCCGAGGTGGCCATGCTCGGCATCGGCCGGATCATCGACAAGCCCTGGGTGGTCGACGGACAGCTGGCCGTCCGCAAGGTGTGTCAATTGACTTTGGCCTTTGACCATCGGGCTTGCGACGGCGGCGTGGCCGGCGGCTTCCTACGATTCGTGGCCGACTGCGTCGAGCACCCGATCACCGCGCTGGGCGACCTGTAACCCGCCCGGCAGCTGACCGGAACCGTAACGGCGGCAGGCCTGGCCGATGCCGGACCTGCCGCCGT
>CAZZZW010000373.1:0-4134 GCA_964658795.1 Phormidium nigroviride PCC 7112 | reverse complement strand
GGACGTGGACCTGATCTGGCGGCTGCTACAGGATGGCCGGCGGATCCGTTACGTGCCGTCGGTACAGGTGCCGCATGCCGAGCCGAGCCGCTGGCCCCGGATGCTGGAGCGGCGGTTTCGCTACGGCACCTCGGCCGCTCCGCTGGCCAGGCGACATCCGGAGAACTCGGCCGCCTTGGTGCTGTCGCCGTGGCCGGCCGCGACCGTGGGGGCCGTGCTCGCCGGTCGGCCGGGGTTGGCCGCGGGTGCGTTCGTGGCCTCGACGGTGCGTACCTCGCAGGCCCTCAAACGGGCCGGCGTGCCATCGGCCGGGGTGGTCGGCGCGTCGGCCGATGCGGTCCGGTTGAGCTGGCTCAACATCGCCGACTACGGCACCCAGTTCGGGTTGCCGGTGGTGATTGCGTCGGCGCGGAGCCGGCGGCGGTTGTTGCCGATCCTGGCGCTGCTCGCCTCGCCCGGCATGAAAGCCTGGATCACCAGTGATCGCAGGCTGAACCCGGTCGTGATGGTGCTCGGACAGCTCGCCGATCACGTGGCCTACGGGGCCGGGGTGTGGCGGGGCTGTCTGACCGAGCGGACGCTGTTGCCGTTGCGGCCGAAGGTCATCGGCAAGCCACTGTCGCTGCAGCGCAAGGACGACGGCACCGCGAGTGGGGCGGGTGGGGCTTGAACCCACGACCGACGGATTATGAGTCCGCTGCTCTGACCGGCTGAGCTACCGCCCCGAAGCGAGGTCCAAGCTACCGGACCGACGTCGTCCTTTCCGGACTGACCTGCTTCGGCGGGATCGTGCCGCCTTTATAAGCAGATCGGACCTGGATCACGGAACGACGGTGACGGGCCACCGGCCGGCCTTCACCAGCCGTACCGCGAACGAGCCGACGAACCGGTGACCGGCCTGGGCCGATGCCCCGACAACCACCGCGTCCACCTTGTGGGTATCGGCGAACCGGCAGATCTCCTCGAACGGATCACCGCGCAGGGCGAAGAACTTGGCCTCGATCCCGAGCCATTCCGCACCCTGGCGCACGCTGGCCTCGATCTCGGCCGCGACCTCGTCCAGCGTTTCGTGGACCGCCGCGGCGACGTCCGGGGCCATCGCCAGCAACGCCGACGGGCTGGCGACGTAGGCCACTACCAGCTGCGAACCCTGCCGTCGGGCCAAGCCGGCGGCGTAGGCCCCGGCCCGCAGCGACGTCTCGGAACCGTCCGCGCAGACCAGAATGCGGCTCGGTCCGTCGGTACCCAGTTCGAAGGCCATACCGACACCCTAACGTCGGCCGGTGGCTCGAACTCAGTAGTCGTCCGAGCCGCCCGGTACCGACTCCGCGTTGACCGGTTTGGTCGCCCACTCGATGAACGACGGATCCTGCTGGTCACTGGCGGTACCGCTCAGCCGATCGAGAATGCGCTGTGAACGCCAGGCCAACAGCGACAGGTTCGGGTCGGCCAGACCGCGCTGCCCACGGGTGGCGTTCTGCAGGAACAGGTGATGATCGGCCGGGCCGTCCCATTGCACCGCGTAGTGCTGGTCGATCAGGTACTCGTCGTCCTCGGTGTGCAACCGGTCGGCCAACGGGGCCAGGAAGCTCATCGGGCTGGGTCGGAATCCGGTGGCGAAGACGATGACGTCGGTGTCGAGGTTCTCGACCAGATCCGGGTGCTGGCCGTGGGACAGGGTCAGCTCGTAGCCATTGGTCGGGTTCGGCTCGAGTCCGACCAGGTTGCGGTGCGGGTACAGCGCGACCAGGTCGGGTCGGTTCTGGATGTAGCGGTGGGTGTAGATCCGTTGGTAGATCGCCCGCAGCGTCGATTCGGAGATGCCGTCCGAGGTCAGCAGGTGCTGGGCGTTGAAGGTCTGCCGCACGGTGGCCGGCAGGCTGGCGAAGTAGTCCGAGTGGTCGGGCATGTAGTAGTCGTTGGTGAACGGCGAGTCGTCGATCGGGAAGAAGTTGGCCCGTCGCGATACCCACGAGACCCGCCGGGGGAGTTGGTCCTCCGGCCGGTTGATCAGGTCGAGGAAGGCCTCGGCGCCGGACTGTCCACCGCCGACGACCGTGACCCGCAGACCGGCCAGGCTGCTGGCCGCCTGGGTGAACTGGCTGATGTGGAACAGCCGTGGGTCGTGCGCGTACGGCTGGGCCAGTGGGGGCAGCCAGGGCTGGTTGCCGACCCCGACGCTGACATGGTCGGCGGTGACCTCCCGACGCGAGGTGTTGATCCGGAACACCTTGGCCGCGTCGTCGAAATCGATGCTCTGGACCTCTTCGCCGAAGGCCACGTAGGGGTTGCGGGCGGCGGCCCAGGCCAGGTAGTTGCGGAACTCCATCCGCGGCACGGCCTCGAACTGGGAGTTCAGGAAGTGATAGATGCGCCCGGAGTTGTGCAGGTAGTTCAGGAACGAGAACGGCGAGGTCGGGTCGGCCAGCGAGACCAGATCCTTGAGCATCGACACCTGCAGTGCGGCGTCGGCCAGCTGCTGTCCGTCATGCCAGCTGAAGTCGGCTCGCCGCTCCAGGAACAGCCCGGTCATGCCTGCCCGCCCGGCCAGCAGCGACGCGAGCGACAGGTTGGCCGGACCGACGCCGACACCGACGCAGTCCAGGTGCTGGATCCGATCGCTGATCGGTGCCGTGGACGACGGCTGGACGGGGGCGTCGCTGGACAGGGCAACGGTCACTGACATGCGCGGACTCCACTGTGGACTGAAACGATCTTCGCGGCCCGGTTCAGGCAAAGCGCAGCCCTCGTGAAGTGGTTCTGCCGTCCCCGATTACACGTCCGGAGAAGTTCCCCCGAACTATGTCATTACTCTCCGTACTGTTGCCCGGACGTTCTGGTGGCTATCCGGACAGACCATCTCAGGTCATAACGACCGGCTCACCGTAACTGCAGGTCGCAAGAGTGTCAATACTATTGCAGAGAATACGAATAGTGATGCTTCGAATAGAACGACTGCAGGGCATCAGACACTGACAATGGCCGATTAGGCCGCTTGAACATACCAATTAGCTGCCAAACCGGGCGACGTCGGCCGACCCTGATCGGACGGCCACGGGCGCCGCACCCGCTGATTCCCGCGAATATGACTGCGTAAGCCGGCGCCATTTCCGGTCAACTAAATAGGGAACGAATCGGACATATCTGAACGCGCGCGGAAGCCTCGTGGTGGGACGTATTAATGAATGGCTGCAAGCGGCGCTGCAGATCTCTGCAACTGGTTTGACATGCAACTAAATTGCCGGGTCCGTGCCCGCGGCGTGACTCCGGGCGAGTCGCCCGGATCCGGGCCGCGCGGGAGCCCGTCGGCGGCGAGATTGTAGGAGCCGAGGCCGGCGGCGCAACTGTGGAGGCCAACTTGTCTGCTAGCAGACAGAGCTCTTGCGTCTGGCCCCGGCGGGTGTTTGATCTGCAGATATGAGCACCGGAGCAACACCTGTCGGATTGGTCGGCACCGTGTGCACGGCTATCCGCGGCGGTGACCGGCCGGGCGAGGTCCGAGTGGTCGTCGCGGGGCTGCCGCACTACTACCTGGCCTACTGCACCGAGCCGCAGGCCGCCGGTCAGCAGGTGCTGATCATCAGCAGCCGCGGGCCCCGATTGGTCGATGTCGAGGGCTGGTCACCGGACCGGTTCGGCGCTCACGACACCTACGGCATCGCCCAGCCCCAAGGCTGAGCGGCCGTTCGGCTCACCGGCCCGCGACGCTGCGGGCCTGGTGGCACCCTTCCACCCTGTTCGGCCGGGCGATCCGGCCACCCATCAGAAAGGCACAACCATGTTCGGTTATCGAGTACCGGCGCCCAACGAGGCTCTGCTCGTGAGCGGACGCAAGCAGCGTGGCAGCGCGGCGCTGCAGTTCAAGATCGTCACCGGTCACGGTGTCTTCGTGATGCCGATCGTGTCGCGAGCGACCACCCTGACCCTGGCGATGCAGGAGGCGGAGGTCATCGAGGACTGCTACACCAAGCAGGGACTGACCCTCAACGTGCACGCGGTGATCGCGTTCAAGGTCGGTGACGACCACGAGTCCATCGGGGCGGCGGCCCGCCGCTTCCAGGGTGACCAGCGACAGATGCCCACGCTCGTCGGGCGAATCTTCTCCGGTCACCTCCGCTCGATCATCGGCAGCAT
>CAZZZW010000372.1:0-4153 GCA_964658795.1 Phormidium nigroviride PCC 7112 | reverse complement strand
CGGACCCGTTCTGATCAGGCGGGCTCGGCTCGCACCCGCGAGGCGGTGGCCGGACCGGACGGCGAGACCGGCGTCGAGACCCGCCGCCGGCCCAGCTTCGGCCGGACGCTGGCCACCGTACTGCTGCCCGTGGTGCTGATGCTGGCCAAGGCGATCGCCGATGTGGTCGACGACAGCGGCAAGGGTCCGGTCAAGAGCTTCCTGGACTTCGTCGGAAACCCGTTGATCGCCTTGCTGCTGGCCGTCCTGCTGGCGTTGTTCACCCTCGGTGTCGCGGCCGGGCTGGACAAGCAGCGGCTGTCCGAGACGGTCGAAGCCGCGCTGCCGCCGATCTCCGGCGTCCTGCTCATCGTCGCGGCCGGCGGCGGGTTCAAGCAGGTCCTGGTGGACAGTGGGATCGCCAAGGTGATCGCGTCCTGGGTCGAGGGGTCGACGGTCTCGCCGCTGCTGCTGGCCTGGTTCGTGGCGGTGCTGATCCGGCTCGCCACCGGCTCGGCCACGGTCGCGACGGTGACCACGGCCGGCATCCTGCAACCGGTCACCAGCACCCTGAGCACCAGCCACGTATCGTTGTTGGTGCTGGCCATCGGTGCCGGTTCGCTGTTCTTCTCCCACGTCAACGACGCCGGTTTCTGGCTCACCAAACAGTATTTCGGTCTGTCGGTCGGTCAGAACATCAAGACCTGGTCGCTGATGGAGACCATACTTTCGGTGACCGGCATCGTCATGGTCCTCGGCCTGAGCGTGGTGGTCTGAGGGGTGGCATAACCTACCGGTTAAGCGAGTTGGTACCTCGGTGAGGTACGGTCCGCTCGGTGGATGCTGATCACAGTCAGTGAACAATCTGAGAACAGACGCTAGAAATAAAGTGCGGCCTCGGCCGTCCGGCGAACACGTCGTAGAGATGTCGTAGAGATAAGGAGCGGTGGTGGCACAAGCACGAGGGGGATCCGGCACCGGCAACAAGCTGGTGATCGTGGAGTCCCCCGCGAAGGCGAAGACGATCGGCGGCTACCTCGGCAAGGGTTATACCGTCGAGGCGTCCATCGGTCACATCCGCGACCTGCCGCGCAACGCCAAGGACATCCCGGCGGCCTACAAGGGCGAGTCCTGGGCCTCCCTCGGCGTCAACACCGACCACGACTTCGAACCCATCTACGTCGTCAGCCCGGACCGCAAGGAACAGGTCAGCAAGCTCAAGCGGCTGGTCAAGGACGCCGACGAGGTCTTCCTGGCCACTGATGAGGACCGCGAGGGCGAGGCCATCGCCTGGCACCTGCAGCAGACCCTGAAGCCGACCGTCCCGGTGCGGCGAATGGTGTTCCACGAGATCACGCCGGCCGCGATCGCCCGGGCAGTGGCTGAACCCCGTGAGATCGACGCCGGACTGGTCGACGCCCAGGAGACCCGCCGGATCCTCGACCGGTTGTACGGCTACGAGGTCTCGCCGGTGCTGTGGAAGAAGGTGCTGCCGCGGCTGTCGGCCGGCCGGGTGCAGTCCGTGGCGACCCGCATCGTGGTCGAGCGGGAACGCCAGCGGATGGCCTTCCACACCGCCGAATACTGGGACATCGAGGGCACCTTCACCCCGACCGACCGCAAGCCGAACGATGCTGGCGATCCAGTGACGTTCACAGCCCAACTGGTCGCCCTGGGCGACGAGCGGATCGCCACCGGCCGGGACTTCGACCCGGCCACCGGGCGCGCCTCCAGCGAGGTGCTGCACCTGGACGAGGCCGGTGCCCGCGGACTGGCTGCCCGGCTGGAGAACGCCGCCTTCGCCGTCACCCGGGTCGAGGAGAAGCCCTACCGCCGACGCCCGTACCCACCGTTCATGACCTCGACCTTGCAGCAGGAGGCCGGCCGTAAACTGCGCTGGTCGTCCTCGGTGGTCATGCGGGTCGCGCAGCGGTTGTACGAGAACGGCTACATCACCTACATGCGGACCGACTCGACGAACCTGTCCGAGACGGCGCTGACCGCGGCCCGTTCACAGGCCCGTGAACTGTACGGCGATGCCTACGTCCCGGCCGAGGCCCGGCGTTACAGCCGCAAGGTCAAGAACGCGCAGGAGGCGCACGAGGCTATCCGCCCCGCCGGTGACAGCTTCCGGACCCCGGGCCAGCTCGCATCCGCCCTGTCCTCCGACGAGTTCCGGCTCTACGAACTGATCTGGCAGCGCACGCTGGCCTCGCAGATGGCCGACGCCGTCGGTACCACCGTCTCGGTGCGACTGGCCGGCGACTCGGTGACCGGTGAGCGGGCCGAGTTCGCCACCTCCGGACGGACCATCACCTTCCCTGGCTTCCTGCGCGCCTACGTCGAGGACACCGACGACGACAGCGGCAAGGATGATGCCGAGAAGCGGCTGCCCCAGCTTGCTCGCGGCGACGGGCTGGGTGTGCGTGAACTCGAGCCATCCGGTCACTCGACCAACCCGCCGGCCCGCTACACCGAGGCCTCGCTGGTCAAGGCGATGGAAGAGCTCGGCATCGGCCGACCGTCCACCTACGCCTCGATCATGCAGACCATCCAGGACCGCGGCTACGTCTGGAAGAAGGGCGCGGCGCTCGTCCCGGCCTGGGTCGCGTTCGCGGTCACCGGTCTGCTCGAAGGCAACTTCGGCCGGCTGGTCGACTACGGCTTCACCGCATCGGTCGAGAACGACCTGGACTCCATCGCCGACGGCAGCGCGTCGCGGGTCGACTGGCTGCGCAAGTTCTACTTCGGTTCCACCGAGGCCGAACGGTCCACCGAGGACGGCGGCCGCATCTCGGCCCAGGGCGGCTTGAAGCACCTGATCGCCGAGCGGCTGGAATCCATCGATGCCCGTGGAGTGAACTCGATCCAGTTGTTCGGTCCGGACAGCGACGTCGTGGTTCGGGTCGGACGCTACGGCCCCTACATCCAGAAGGGTGGGCCAGAGTCCGAGCAGCGGGCGTCGGTGCCCGAGGACCTGGCCCCGGACGAATTGACTCCGGAGAAGGTCGAAGAGCTGCTGTCGGCACCGTCCGGTGATATCGAGGTCGGTACCGACCCTGACACCGGGCGCGAGATCACCGCCAAGAACGGTCGGTACGGTCCCTACGTCACCGACGGCGAGCGGACGGCGTCGCTGTTCAAGACGATGACCCTGGAGACCTTGACCCTGGAGCAGGCGGCCAAGTTGCTGACCCTGCCCCGCGTGGTCGGCGTCGATCCGGCCGCGGAGGACGGTAAGGGTGCCGAGATCACCGCGCAGAACGGCCGGTACGGGCCTTACATCAAGCGCGGCACCGACTCGCGTTCGCTCGAGACCGAAGATCAGTTGTTCACGGTCACGATGGACGAGGCGCTGGCCATCTTCGCTCAGCCGAAACTGCGCGGACGGCGGGCCGCCGCCGCCCCGCCGCTCAAGGAATTGGGCGTCGATCCGGTGTCGCAGAAGCCGATGGTGGTCAAGGACGGTCGCTTCGGTCCGTATGTCACCGACGGGGAGACCAACGCCTCGCTACGCCGGGACGACTCGGTCGAGGAGATCACCGATGAACGCGCATCGGAGCTGCTGGCCGACCGTCGTGCTCGTGGTCCGGTGAAGAAGAAGGCGGCGAAGAAGGCTGCCAAGAAGTCGAGCGTGAGAAAGGCCGCGACCAAGCGGTCGGCGACGCGCGGCGCGTCGGGGGTGAAGCGCGGCGGCGCGAAGAAGTCGACAGCGAGAAAGTCGACGGGCAGGAAGACCGCGTCGGCGGTCGTGCCCGCCATGTAGCGCTCCCAGGCCGCCGCAGTGGCCGGCATGGTCTCGCTCAGGTGGATGTCGGAGATGAAGTCGACGACGCGGACGTCGTCGCCGAACTTCAGCGCCGAGTCGAACGTCGGCGAGACCATCAGGAAGCCTCCGCGCTTGGCACTGCGGTGCGAGCGGCTTCGGGCGGCCGGGCGCCGCTCAAGCCTGGACTTCCTCGGCCTTGACGAGTTGGCCGACGAGCGCTCTGGGATCGACGCTCCCACGGTGCTCCCAGTTGAGCGGCACGACCCGGTCGTTGGTGAGGCCCTTCGCAAACGCGCCGGGCATCACCCGGTCGTTCTGCGAGTCGGTGTTGCCGAACGTGGATGCCCAGCCCTCGAACTGACCTTCGGCCAGGCCAGCGGTCTTGATGCCGGAAATGGACACGAT
>CAZZZW010000371.1:0-4157 GCA_964658795.1 Phormidium nigroviride PCC 7112 | reverse complement strand
GAACACCCCGTCCACATCGGTGTAGATCTCACACACGTCGGCGTTGAGCGCGGCGGCCAGTGCGACCGCGGTGGTGTCCGATCCGCCCCGGCCCAACGTGGTGATGTCCTTGGTGTCGGGCGAGACGCCCTGGAAGCCGGCCACGATCGCAACGTTGCCCTCGGCGACCGAGTTCTCGACCCGGCCGGGGGTGATGTTCACGATCCGGGCCTTGCCGTGCACCGACGTGGTGAGCACGCCGGCCTGCGAACCGGTGAAGGATTCGGCCGGGTAGCCCAGCGACTGAATGGCCATAGCCAGCAGGGCCATCGAGATCCGCTCACCCGCAGTGAGCAGCATGTCGAACTCACGGCCGGCCGGCACCGGGACGATCTGCTCGGCCAGGTCGATGAGTTCGTCGGTGGTGTCACCCATCGCCGAGACGACCACGACGACATCGTTGCCGTCCCGCCGGGTGGCGACGATCCGTTCGGCCACCCGCTTGATCCGTTCGGCGTCGGCTACGGACGAGCCACCGTATTTCTGCACGACGAGGGCCACAGGTAACTCCCGGTTCGGTTGCAAGGCCGGGGCCGAGTCTACCGGGCCTTCGTCAGCTGATTTTTACTCCGACGTCCGACCTTTGTCCGGAATTACGAGTGCCGTCACCCCGTGAGTGGTCAGTTCGCCCCCCGAGTGGGCGCTCAGAACTGGCCACTCGAGGGGCGAAGTGGCCACTCGACGTAAGGGGGCGGTCGGGTCAGGCGTCCGCCGATTCCGCGAAGGCTGCACAGAACAGGTCCAGGCCCTCGTGCACCAGGTCGTCACCGATGGACAGCGGCGGCAGGAAGCGGAACACGTTGCCGTAGGTGCCCGCGGTCAGCGTCACCAGACCGGACTGGTGGCAGGCCGCGTTGACCGTGGCCGCCAGGCCTGCGTTCGGGGTCCTGTCGCCGTCACCGGTCACCAGCTCGATGGCCAACATCGCACCCCGGCCCCGGATCTCGCCGATCTGGCGGTACTTCGCGGCCAGTTCCTGCAACCGCGGTACGAACAACGCTTCGATCTGCTTTGCCCGGCCGCACAGTTCCTCCTCCTGCATGGTCTCGATCGCGCCGAGCGCGGCGGCGCAGGCAACCGGGTTTCCCCCGTAGGTACCGCCCAATCCGCCCGCGTGCACGGCATCCATCAGCTCGGCCCGGCCGGTCACGCCAGCCAGCGGCAGGCCACCGGCGATGCCCTTGGCCGTGGTTATCAGGTCCGGGACGACATCCTCGAAGTCACACGCGAACCAGTCACCGGTGCGACAGAAACCGGACTGGATCTCATCAGCGATGAAGATTATGCCGTGTTCAGAACACCAATCGGCCACGCGCTTGACGAAGCCCGGGGCCGGCACGATGAAGCCACCCTCACCCTGGATCGGTTCCAGCAGCACGGCTGCGGTGTTGTCCTCGCCCACCTGAGCGTGCACCAATGAGGTAAACGCGGCAAAAGCTTCATCCGCACAAGCCTCGGCGCCACCGGGCCAGCGGTAGGGATAGGCCATCGGCACCCGGTAGATCTCATTGGCGAAGGGCCCGAACCGGTGCTTGTACGGCATGTTCTTCGCGGTCAAGGCCATCGTCAGGTTCGTCCGGCCGTGGTAGGCGTGATCGAAGGCGACGACCGCCTGCCGGCCGGTGGCATGCCGAGCGATCTTCACGGCATTCTCGACCGCCTCAGCGCCGGAGTTGAACAGCGCCGACCGCTTCTCATGCGTCCCTGGGGTGAGCTCGTTGAGCTTCTCGCAGACCTGCAGGTACTCCTCGTAGGGCGTCACCATGAAGCAGGTGTGGGTGAAGTCGGCGACCTGGGCCTGCACCCGCTCGACCACCCGTGGTGCGGCATTACCCACGGTCGTAACGGCAATCCCCGATCCGAAGTCGATCAGCTGGTTGCCGTCGGCATCGACCAGGATGCCGCCGCCGGCCTGCTCGATATACACCGGCAACCCGGTGCTGACCCCGGACGACACCGCCGCGGCCTTGCGCCGGTGCAGCTCGGTCGAACGCGGGCCGGGAATCGCAGTCTTGAGAACGCGCTGCTGGGTAACCACGATCAAACTCCCAAAAGGTTTCAGAACGCTGTTAGAAATCCAGGTTGTGCATGACGTGCTTGATCCGGGTGTAGTCCTCCAGGCCGTACATCGACAAGTCCTTGCCGTAGCCGGAGTGCTTGAACCCGCCGTGCGGCATCTCGGCCACGAGTGGAATGTGGGTGTTCACCCAGACGCAGCCGAAGTCCAGCCGCCGGGATACCCGCATCGCGCGGCCATGGTCCTTGGTCCAGACCGAGGAGGCCAGCCCGTACTCCACGCCGTTGGCCCACCGGATCGCCTCGTCCTCTCCCGTGAAGGACTGCACGGTGATGACCGGGCCGAAGATCTCGGTCTGGCTCTGCTCGTCGTCCTGACGTAACCCGGACAGCACCGTCGGCCGGTAGAAGTAGCCGGCCTCGCCCTGCCGCGATCCACCCGCGAGCACGGAGGCGTGATCGGGCAACCGATCGACCAGGCCGGAGACGTGGGCGAGCTGGTTGGCGTTGTTCAACGGTCCGTACAGCACGTCCTCGTCGTCGGCCGCACCGGTCTTCGTCGCGGCGGCCTGCTCGGCCAGCGCCGCGGCGAACTCCTCGGCGAAGCCCGCGGGAGCCAATACCCTGGTCGCCGCGGTGCAATCCTGGCCGGCGTTGAAATAGCCGGCCACCGCGATGGCCTCGGCCGCCGCGGCCACGTCGACGTCGTCGAACACGATGACCGGCGCCTTACCGCCCAGTTCCAGGTGGACCTTCTTCAGATCGTCGGCGGCGGTACGGGCCACCTCGATGCCGGCCCGAGCCGAACCGGTGATCGAGACCATCGACGGCGTCTTGTGCGCGATCATCGCCCGGCCGGTGTCCCGGTCGCCGCAGACCACGTTGAACACCCCGGCCGGGAAAAATTCGGCCGCGATCTCGGCCAGCAGCAGGGACGAGGCCGGCGTGGTGTCCGATGGCTTGAGCACCACCGTGTTGCCCGCAGCCAGGGCCGGGGCGAACTTCCACACCGCCATCATCATCGGGTAGTTCCACGGTGCGACCTGGCCGCAGACACCGATCGGCTCGCGACGGACGTAGGAGGTGTGGCCGGCCAGATACTCGCCGGCCGACTTGCCCTCGAGTACCCGGGCGGCACCGGCAAAGAACCGGATCTGGTCCACCATCGGCGGAATCTCTTCGCTACGGGTCAACGCGATCGGCTTGCCGGTGTTCTCGCTCTCGACCGCGATGATCTCCTCGGCCCGGGCCTCGATTGCATCGGCGAACTTCAGCAGCGCCTGCTGGCGGTCACTCGGCGTGCTGTCCCGCCAGGTCTCGAACGCCGTCGACGCCGCCCGATAGGCGCGGTCGACGTCCTCCGTTCCGGACAGCGGGGAGTTCAGGTACACCTCGCCGGTGGCCGGGTTGACCACATCCAGGGTGCGCCCGTCCGCGGCCGGGACCTGTTCCCCATTGATGAAATTGGACACTGATCGCGCCATTACGTACCTCTCAACCGGCTATCGCAACGATTTCAGTACCCGTTCTACCGTTCTGGCGACGAAAACGCTATATCCGGCTGGGCGGTGACGCAGCGGTGGGTAGGCTGCCGGGGTCCGCCGGACGGCTAAGCTCCGGCCAGGCCCGGCAACATCCCGCTCGACCTCAGGAACAGGTATCTCGCGCATGGCGGCAGCACCCTTCGATTTCGATGTCGTGGTTGTCGGCGGCGCCGGTCATGTCGGTCTGCCGCTGGCCATCGCCTTCGCCGACCGGGGCCTCAAGGTCGGCATCTACGACCTGAACGACGTCGCGGTCAAGACGATCCTGAGCGGTGAGCTGCCCTTCCGCGAGGACGGCGCCCCCGAGGCGTTGCAGCGGGTGCTGGCGGCCGGCCGGCTCGATGCCACGACCCAGGCCAGCATGGTCAGCCGGGGCGAGCACATCGTGGTGGTCATCGGCACGTCGGTCGACGAGCACCTCAACCCCGACCCCTACGCCGTGCCGACCGCGCTCGCCGGGATCGCCGAGCAGCTGCGGCCGGGGCAGCTGCTGGTCCTGCGCAGCACCGTCTACCCGGGCGTCACCCGGCGGGTCGAACGGATGCTGACCGAGGCCGG
>CAZZZW010000370.1:0-4160 GCA_964658795.1 Phormidium nigroviride PCC 7112 | reverse complement strand
GCCACCGTGGACGGCGGGGTGAGATCACGCTCGGCGACCCCGCGGGTGGCCTGGCTCCACAGGTCGGCGTTGGTGCGCGCCGCCTTGCGGGACCGGGCGAGCAGGGAGGCCGCGACGCCGAGGGCGCCGGCTCCCACCGCGAGCCCGGCCGCGGCCACAGTGCGCAGGGTCTTGTCGGACGCTGCCGCCACGGCGCACCCGCCTCTCGCTCGACCTTCACCGGACACGTCGGCCACGTGTGAACGTGGGCCTGGGAGGACTTGAACCTCCGGCCTCATCCTTATCAGGGATGCGCTCTAACCATCTGAGCTATAGGCCCGTACTGCTGGCGCCCCGCCGCTGTTGCGGCGAACGCACGAGGTCGAACTTTACCGGTTACCGGTGGCTGGCCCAAAACCGGGTCGGCCTCGAACCATTGTCAGAAGAATCGCAGGCCATGGCGAACGATTTTGCTGACGATCGAGGGCCACTACTCCCGTTCGGAGAGCGTGACCTCGGCCCCGCCCACCAGGTCGGCACAGAGGTTGTACACCATCGCTCCGATGGTGGAGAGCGCGATGAACAGCACGATGTACACGACGCCGATGATGATGGCAAAACCACCGACCAGTGAGCCGGTCACCACGTTGTTCGTCTTGCCATCGCCCGAGATCTGATGGACAGCCTGGTTGACCCGATCGAACACGCCCGACACATCGAGGATGCCGTAGAGCACGCCGACCATGATCAGCCAGACGAAGAACAGGGCGATCGCCAGCACGCACGACAGTTTGAACACCGAGTACACGTTGACGTGGCTCAGGGTCAGCCGGGCCCGACGCGGCTGGCGGGCACTGCGGCCTGCGCGTCCACTCGGCCGGGTCGACCGGGTCTCGGCCTCATCGGCCGCGGTCCGGATCGAGTTCTTGGCGTTGGCGGCTGCCGTCGTGGCCCCGGCGGCAACCGTCGCTGCCGCTGCACTGAGCCGACCGCCGATGCCGGTGGCCGGTGCTTCGGGCTCGGTAGCGGTGCCGTACCCGGACGAGCCGCTGTAGGAACCGGACCCGTATGAACCACCAGCCCCGTAGGACGAACCCGCACCCGAGGCCGAGCCGTAGGCCGACGTGCCGGCCGCGGGCTGGTACGTCGGGTTGCCGGCACCGTTGCGGTTGGGCTGGGACCAGCCGGAGGAACCACCCTGGGACGCCGGAGCGCCAGACCCGGACGACCCACCCGATGAGGCTGACCCCGCCGATGACGAACCCGCCGGAGCGGTGGAATCAGCGATCGGGGCGTTCACCCGGGGCAGGGTGGTGGTGTCCTGGTCGGGGTTGCTCTTGCGGGAGTTCGGTGGCTGATAGCCCTCAGTCACGATGTCTACTCCTGCTCCTCGGGTTCATCGGCGTTGCGGGCGATCGAGATGAGACTGACGCCCTCGTCGAGATTGATCAACCGCACGCCCATGGTTTGACGCTGTGCGCGCCGCACCTCGGCGACGCTCGTCCGAATCACCACGCCCTCGGACGTGATCGCGTAGATCTCATCCTCCGGACGCACGGACATAGCACCGACCAATCCGCCTCTCGTCGAAACTATACGCGCGGTCAGCACCCCCTTACCGCCACGACCTTGGACCGGGTACTCGTCCACGCTGGTCCGTTTGGCGTAGCCACCGTCGGTGGCAACCAGGATTTCCATGCCCTGCTGGACGACCTCCATGGCCAGCAACACGTCGTCGGCACCGAACCGCATGCCGATCACCCCGGACGTCGCGCGGCCCATCGGACGCAGTGTCTCGTCGTCGGCCTTGAACCGGATCGACTGGGCCTTCTTGCTCACCAGCAGCAGGTCGTCCTCGGGCGAGATGAGCGCGGCATCGATCAGCTCGTCCTCTTCGCGGAGGTTGATCGCGACGATGCCGCCGGAGCGGTTGGAGTCGAAATCGGTCAGTTTGGTCTTCTTGACCAGTCCGGCCTTGGTGGCCAGCACCAGGTACGGGGCGACGTCGTAGTTCTTGATGGTCATGACCTCGGCGATGGTCTCGTCCGGCTGGAAGGCCAACAGGTTCGCCACGTGCTGCCCACGCGCGTTCCGGTTCTGCTCCGGCAGGTCATAGGCCTTGGTCCGATAGACCCGTCCCTTGTTGGTGAAGAACAGGATCCAGTCGTGCGTCGAGCAGACGAAGAAGTGCGCGACGATGTCCTCGGTCTTGAGGCTGGCGCCCTGCACACCCCGGCCGCCACGACGCTGAGCCCGATAGAGATCCGTCTTTGTCCGCTTGGCATATCCGGTCCGGGTGATCGTCACGACGACGTCCTCGGCCGCGATCAGATCCTCCATCGACATGTCACCGTCGAAGGGCACCAGCCGCGTGCGGCGGTCGTCGCCGTACTTGGCCACGATCTCGCCGAGCTCGTCACGGACGATGGTCCGCTGCCGCTCCGGCTTGGCCAGGATGTCGCGGAAGTCGGCGATCTTGGCCTCGATCTCGGCCGCCTCCTCCTGGATCCGCAACCGCTCCAGGGCGGCGAGCCGACGCAACTGCAGGTCGAGGATGGCCACGGCCTGGATCTCGTCGATCTCGAGCAGTTCCATCAACCCGGTCCGGGCCGCCTCGGCCGAAGCGGAGTTCCGGATCAGGGCGATCACCGCGTCCAGGGCATCCAGGGCCTTGAGGTAGGCCCGCAGGATGTGCGCGCGCTCCTCCGCCTTGCGCAACCGGTATGCGGTCCGCCGGACGATGACCTCGATCTGGTGCTCGATGTAGTAACTGACGATCTGGTCCAGCCGCAGGGTGCGGGGCACGCCGTCGACGATGGCCAGCATGGTCACACCAAAGGTGGTCTGCAGCTGCGTGTGCTTGTAGAGGTTGTTCAGCACGACCTTGGCCACCGCGTCGCGCTTGAGCGTGACGACGATGCGCATGCCGATCCGGTCGGAGGACTCGTCGTTGATGTCGGCGATGCCGCCGACCTTGCCGTCCCGGGCCAGGCCCGCGATGTTCTCGACCAGGTTGTCCGGGTTGACCTGGTACGGCAACTCGGTGACGACCAGGATCGTCCGGCCCCGGGCGTCCTCCTCGACCGTGACGACGGCCCGCATCCGGATCGATCCGCGGCCGGTCCGGTAGGCATCCTCGATACCGTCCCGGCCGACGATCAGGGCCTTGGTCGGGAAGTCCGGACCGGGGATGTCCTTCATCAGCTGGGCCAACAGCTCGTCTGGGGTGGCGTCCGGATGGTCCAGCGCCCAGGTCACACCCGTCGCGACCTCGCGCAGGTTGTGCGGGGGCAGGTTGGTGGCCATGCCGACCGCGATGCCGCCGCCACCGTTGACCAGCAGGTTCGGGATCCGAGACGGCAGCACGATCGGTTCCTGGGACCGGCCGTCGTAGTTCGGCTTGAAATCAACGGTGTCCTCATCGATCTCGCGCAGCATCTCCATGGCCAGCGGCGACAACCGGGCCTCGGTGTTGTGCGAGACGAAACCGTTGGTGATGAAGGCGTGGTCGGCCGCGTCCACCCGTAGCGAGTAGACCGGCGCGATGCCGGCCGGGATCAGCGCGGTGACCTGGTGCAGTGAGAACTGCCGAGGATCCCCACCGTCGTCGGGCAGGTGGCGGGCCGGGTCGGCCAGGTATTCGGCCGTCACATCGGGCAGCAACGGCAACGCGGTGGCCCAGGTGAGGTGGGAATCGGCGCTGTCCCGGACGACCAGCACGTCGGACGTGGTCAGCTCGCCGGCCAGCTTCCAGACCAGGCGGGGCACCCCGTGCACCCGCCCGATCGCCAGCAGCGGGTGATTCGCGGTGGCGGTGACCGAGCGGTCACCGGCCTGCACCTCGATGACCGGGTGCTCGCCCGAGTGGTGGAACGCACTGACCCGGACCGGCACACCGTCGCGCCCGATCACCTTCAGGTCGACCTCGGTGGTGCTGTTCGGCTCGGCATCCGGCACGAATTCGGCGATCGGCGTCTCGCCGGCCTCGGTTCGAACCAGGGTCTCGCCGGTGACGCAGTACCGCATGGCAGCGGCCGGGTCGTTACCCGGCGAGCCGAAGTTGCCCTGGCCGTCGATGAGCGGAGCCCGCATCGACCACGGCTGGGCCAGCCGGACCAGGGTGTCATAGATGGCCGAGTCGCCGTGCGGGTGATAATTACCCATCACGTCACCGACCACGC
>CAZZZW010000369.1:0-4163 GCA_964658795.1 Phormidium nigroviride PCC 7112 | reverse complement strand
GACTGGCCGGCCGGCGCAAGTTCGACGGCCGGATCCGGCTCGGCTGGTGCGGGAATCGCCAGCAACCGCAGGAAGAACTGGGCCGCGGGGCCGATCCCGAGGGCAAAGGCGACGGTGCCGATGCCGACTGATCCGCCGAGCAGCCAACCGCTGGCCAGCACGGCGGCTTCGATCATGGTGCGGGTCAACCGGATCGACAGGCCGGTGCGCGCAGCCAACCCGGTCATCAGTCCGTCCCGCGGGCCAGGGCCGAGGTTGGCGCTGATGTACATGCCCGTGGCCAAGCCACAGAGCAGGATCGCCCCGATCACCATGGGGACCTGACGAACCAGGCCGTACTGGCCCGGCACGACCTGCAGGACCAGATCCATCACCAGTCCGACCACCACCACATTGCTGACGGTGCCCAGCCCCGGGCGCTGTCGCAGCGGAATCCAGAACAGCAGCACCAGCGCGCCGACCACGATCGACATGGTCCCGATCGCGTGATGCACCTTCAACGCCAAGCCCTGCTGCAGGACATCCCACGGGTCCAGGCCGAGACGGGCCCGCAGCATGAAGGCCATCGAGACGCCATACAGGCCGAGGCCGACGTAGAGCTGGGTGATGCGCCGGATCCACCTGGTCATGCCCCCAGTCTTGCCAAGGAGATCAGTCCAATAAAGAGCCAATCTGAGCTTGGTGGCCTGCATCCGACACAACTGGACTGGACGGTTGATGCCAATTCCGGCAATGATGGCCGGGTGGTTATCTCACAACGACTCGGTCCGTCCGCGCTGGCCACGATGTTGCCGCCGGCCGATGCCTGGTCGAGCCCGAAGTACCAGGCGTTGGCCGCAGAGATCGTGAGCCTGCTGTTCGACGGCCGGATCGCGCCCAATACGGCACTTCCGTCCGAGCGCGAACTGGCTGCGCACCTCGGCATCAGCCGGTCGACCACCACGTCCGCCTACCGGAACCTGTCCGAACGGGGCGTGCTGGACAGCCGTCGAGGCTCGGGCAGTGTGCTGCGGCTACCGTCCGACGCGCAGGTGGCCGGCCTCGGGGCCCGCCGGCTTCGTCCCGAGCACGACGTCATCGACCTCAGCGTGGCCGCCACGCCGGCCGACCCGAGCGCGCTCGACCTCGCCGTCGACGTGTGCCGGCGGCTGCCGGAGTTCGTCGGCTCGATCGGCTACCACCCGTACGGGCTGCCCGAACTGCGAGACGTGGTGGCCCAGCGCTACGTCGAGCGTGGTGTGCCGACCACCGCCGAGCAGATCCTGATCACCAACGGCGCCCAGCACGGCCTGGATCTGATGCTGCGGTCGATGCTCAGTCCCGGCGACCGGGTCCTGACCGAATTACCTTGTTATCCCGGGGCATTGGACGCAATCGCCAACGTGTCGGGACGGGCGGTCTCGGTACCGAGTGCCCCGGACGGTCGCTGGGACACCGCAGCCTTGGCCGCCACCCTGCGCCAGAGCTCACCCCGGTTCGCGTTCCTCATCCCGGACTTCAACAACCCCACCGGTGCACTGATCGGGGCCGAGCAACGCAACGCCGCCCTGTCGGCGGCACGCCGGGCCGGCACTACGGTCATCGTCGATGAATCCTTCGTCGACCTCGATCTGCGTCACGATGAGCGCATGCCGACCGCCTGTGCCGCCCTGGATCCGTCGGTGATCAGTTTGGGATCATTGTCGAAACCGGTCTGGGGCGGCATCCGGGTGGGGTGGATTCGGGCAGGCGCCGATCTGATCTCACAGCTGGCCGTGGTCCGCGCCCGGTCGGACATGAGCGGCTCGGTACTCGATCAGCTGGTCGCGACCGAATTCCTCAAGGACCCGGGGCCGGCCTTCGAGGCACGTCGGGATCGGCTACGACAGGGCCGGGATGTGCTGCTGGCCGCGCTGGCCGACCAGCTACCCCAGTGGCAGCCCAGCCGGCCTGAGGGCGGCCTGTTCACCTGGGTGCGACTGGACGAACCCGGCTCGACCGCCCTGACCCGACGGGCCGAGGAGCTCGGCCTGCTGCTGGCCCCCGGATCCCGATTCGCCAACGGCGCACGCCTGGAACGCTATCTCCGGCTGCCCTATACCCAGCCGGCCGACGTGCTGATCGACGCGGTCGGGCGGCTGGCGGCTGCGTGGTCCGAGCGCGTCATCTCCCCCACCCGTGCCCGCGAGGACACCGCGCTGCTCGCGATATAGGACACCGCGTCCGACGAGTGATCAGGTGCGGTACGAGTGATCAGTGGCAATTGATCATTCGCCGTCCGACTGATCACTCGCCAGCAGAGGCCGGGCGATCCCCTCGGCCCGGGCTTGCGCTGCCACCGCGCTCCGCACCGCCGGGGCGACGCGCGGGTCGAACGGGGTGGGCACGATGTAGTCCGGCCGCAGCTCATCGGCCACCACGGCACCGATCGCGGCCGCCGCGGCCAGCTTCATGCCTTCGGTGATCCGGGGCGCACCGGCGTCGAAGGTGCCGGCGAAAACCCCAGGAAACGCAAGCACATTGTTGATCTGGTTGGGCAGGTCGCTGCGACCGGTCGCGGTGACGGCGGCATAGCGCTCGGCGATGGCCGGAGCCACCTCCGGGGTCGGATTCGCCAGCGCGAAGATGATCGACTTCTCGGCCATGCTGGCCACCAACGGCTCGGGCACGGCACCGGCGCTGACCCCGATGAACACGTCGGCCCCGACCATCGCCTCGGCCAGACCACCGGTCCGCCCGGCTCGGTTGGTCCGCCCGGCCAGCTCCCGCTTGATCGAGTTCAGCCCGTCCCGATCAGCAGAAATGATGCCACGCGAGTCGACCACGGACAGGTCTCCGATACCGGCCTCCAGCAGGATCTTGGCGCAGGCGACCCCGGCCGCACCAGCGCCGGAGATCACCACCCGCAGGTCACCGAGTTCGCGATCGGTCAGCCGGGCCGCGTTCCGCAGCGCGGCCAGCACCACGATCGCGGTGCCGTGCTGGTCGTCGTGGAACACTGGGATGGGCAGCAGCTCGCGAAGTCGCGCCTCGATCTCGAAGCACCGGGGCGCGGAGATGTCCTCGAGGTTGATGCCGCCGAACGACGGTGCGATCCGCACGACCGTCTCGATGATCTCCTCGGTATCGGTCGTGGACAGCACGATCGGCACCGAGTTGAGCCCGGCGAACTCGGCGAACAAGGCCGATTTGCCTTCCATCACCGGCAATGCGGCCGCCGGACCGATATTACCCAGGCCGAGCACGGCGGTGCCGTCACTGACCACCGCCACCAATCGGGACCGCCAGGTGTAGGCGGCCGCCAAGGCCTCGTCCCGGGCGATTGCCGCCGACACCTCGGCCACGCCGGGCGTATAGGCCAGTGACAGGGCTCTGCGGTCCGTCAGGGCCATCGTGCTGCGAACGGACAGTTTGCCGCCGACGTGCGCGGCGAAGACCTGTCGGGTGAACTCCTCGGTGCTGTCGCTGTTCGGTTGCGTCATTGCCACCTCTCCTGCGTCCGGCTGTCTCGTCGTCGGGCCGGACGTGGTAGGTCAGTTCACTGATCACCGGTTCGGCCCGCGTGGCCGCCATGGTCGCGGGGCGCTGCTGCGTTGTGTGAGCACCGGAGGTCGTCCGGACATCGACTGACTATGGCACAGAAACGGCCCGGTTCGGCGAGTGAAAAGCACCGCACCGTGAGGCTCACCACCTCCTACAGACCGTCCGGGGGTGGCCCGGGCAACGGACGGCCGTACAGCCGCGCGAGGACGCCCACCCGGCGACTCGTGGCGGTCGGCCAGAGCCGGATCGCCACCGCCTGCACGATCGCCGGCCCCAGGGTGCGCGAGTCCGAGCCGGCCCGCGGGTTGTCTGAGGCCAGCAACCAATCTGCGCCGGCGACCCCGGACACCCTTTTGATCACGGCCAGATCTGGCTCGCTGCGAAATATCCCCAGCACGATCCGACCGGGCTGGGGAACGGCCCCGTAACGCACCAGCACCCGGTCGCCGTCCTGCAATGTCGGGGTCATCGACAGGCCACGGACCCGGACCCAGCCCCATGGCAGCAGCGCGCTCATGCCTGCCCATGCTGCCCGCTGGACGTGGTGCGCCGGGAGTAGGGTTCGAAGTGACGTGAACCTCGTCGCGGAGAAGCCATCCCGGCGAGCTTTTGTCCCCATCCGAGTGGAGGAAAATCAATGC
>CAZZZW010000368.1:0-4187 GCA_964658795.1 Phormidium nigroviride PCC 7112 | reverse complement strand
CGCCGGATTGCACGCCGGGCTACACCCCGTGCATCCCGCCCGGACCGGATGTCGACTGCGCCGGCGGCTCGGGCGACGGACCTCGTTACGTGCAGGGACCGGTCTATGTCACCGGCCCGGACATCTACGGTCTGGACCGCGACGGCGACGGCGTCGGCTGCGAGTAGCGCCGACAGCTGTGCCGCGGCCGAATCTCACGATCCAGGTCGAGAGCTGAGGACGAGTGATCGATCGGCCGATCAGTGATCACTTACCGGTGATCACTGATCGCGAAACTCATCATTCGTGGATCGCACCCGGGCGGGTTGTCACCCGTCGTCGATGCACGGGGATGTCGATGCACGGGATAAAGGCGGGCTGGCTACAGCGGCCGGAGCAGGTCGTCGGCGTCGATGATGGTGTAGGCGTAACCCTGTTCGGCCAGGAACCGCTGCCGGTGGGCGGCATACTCGGCGTCCAGGGTGTCGCGCGAGACGACGGTGTAGAAGTGCGCCTGCCGGCCGTCGGCCTTCGGCCGCAGCACCCGTCCCAGCCGCTGGGCCTCCTCCTGACGTGACCCGAAGGTGCCGGAGATCTGGACCGCCACCGCGGCCTCGGGCAGGTCGATCGAGAAGTTGGCCACCTTGCTGACCACCAGCACCCGGATTTCTCCGGTTCGGAAAAGGTCGAACAGCCGTTCCCGTTCCTTGTTCGGGGTGGAGCCCTGGATGATCGGCGCGTTCAGATGCTCACCGATCTCATCCAGCTGATCGAGGTAGGCCCCGATTACCAGCACCTGGTCGTCCGGGTGCTGCTCCACGATCGTCTCGATCACCGGCAACTTGGTCCGCGCGGTCGCGGCCAGCTTGTATCGATCCTCCGGTTCGGCCGTCGCGTAGGCCATCCGCTCGGCGTCGGTCAGGGTCACCCGGACCTCGGAACAATCGGCCGGCGCAATCCAGCCCTGGTTCTCGATGTCCTTCCACGGCGCGTCGTACCGCTTCGGTCCGATGAGGGAGAACACGTCCGCCTCCCGGCCGTCCTCGCGGACCAGGGTCGCGGTCAACCCGAGTCGACGCCGGGACTGCAGATCGGCGGTCAACCGGAAGATCGGGGCCGGCAGCAGGTGCACCTCGTCGTACACGACCAGGCCCCAGTCCCGGGAGTCGAAGAGCTCCAGGTGCCGGTACTCGCCCTTCCTCCGGGTCGTCATGATCTGGTACGTGGCGATCGTGACGGGCCGGATCTCCTTTTTCTCACCGGAGTATTCGCCGATCTCCTCCTCGGTCAAGGACGTTCGCGCTAACAGTTCTCTCTTCCATTGCCGACCGGACACCGTGTTGGTGACCAGGATCAAGGTGGTCGCCTTGGCCTGCGCCATCGCGGCCGCGCCGACCAGGGTCTTGCCGGCGCCACATGGCAACACGACCACCCCCGAACCGCCGGCCCAGAACGAGTCCACCGCCTGCTGCTGGTAATCGCGCAGCTGCCAGCCGTCGGACTGCAACTCGATCGGGTGCGCCTCGCCGTCGACGTAACCGGCCAGGTCCTCGGCCGGCCAGCCGACCTTGAGCAGTGCCTGCTTGAGCCGGCCCCGCTCGGACTGGTGCACCACGACGGTGTCGTCGTCGATGCGATCACCCAGCATCGGCGCAATCTTCTTCTGCCGCAGCACTTCCTCGAGCACAGCCCGGTCGAGTGAGATCAGCACCAGACCGTGGGTCGGGTGCTTGGCCAGCTGCAGCCGGCCGTACCGGTCCATGGTGTCGGCGACGTCGACCAACAGCGCGTGCGGCACGGCGTAACGGGAGTACCGGACCAGTGCATCGACGACCTGCTCGGCGTCGTGCCCGGCCGCGCGCGCGTTCCACAGCCCCAAGGGGGTCAGCCGGTAGGTGTGGACGTGTTCGGGGGACCGTTCCAGTTCGGCGAACGGGGCGATCGCGGCGCGGGCCTCACCGGCCAGTTCGTGGTCGACCTCGAGCAGCAACGTCTTGTCGGACTGGACGATCAATGGGCCGTCGGTCACGCCGAACTCCTTCGCAAACTGCAGAAACTTCGATTCTATCGAGTCGACGCCGGCCCGCGGTCCCCGCAGGCGATCGCCGGCGAAGCTCAGTGCTCGAGCAGGCTGACCGTGGTGATCCGCTGCAAAGGGTAGCTCCGCAGCCGGGTGTCGGCCGGGTCATAACCGCGGACGGTGCCACCGCCGACCGAGATCGGGGTGAGGGTGCGCTGGGACGGGGTGCCGGTGTCGTCCACATAACCGATCGCGATCGTCAGCTCTTCCCGGACCGCGGTGCGCAGGATCTCCAGGATGGACGCCGAGGTGACCCCGGGGATGTCCTGGCTGACCCGGGTAGTGGCGTTGTTGATCGCGGCCGAGAGCTTTTCGGCCGCCCGCAGCCGCTGCACCACATCGGCCAGCTGGCTGTCGGAGATGGCGGTGGCCTGCACCCGCGAACTCCGGGTCTGCGGCCGGATTGCCAGCCGGGCGGCGTCGGTGGCCAGGGTCAGCACCGATCCGTCCGCGGTCTCGGCGGCCGGGGCGTAGCCGTGTGCGCGTAGCCGTTCGAGCAACTGGGACAGCCCCGAGGAGGCGACCAGGACGGTCGGGGCCAGCCGTTGCAGCCCGAGAGGTTCCAGGCCCGGCTCGGTCGACACCCGGTCCAGCAGCACCGTGTCGTCGCAGCGCAGGTAGGCCGTGGTCGTGCCGACCCGCAGCCGTCCGTGCTGGGTGGCCGCGTCCCGGATCAGATATTCCAGCGCCTGCGGCACCGGTGTCCGCGAGCCGTCGGTGAAGAACCGCAGCAGGTCGTCTCCGGTCCGGCCGGCGTCCAACGCCCGGCGCAGGCTGCTGGGCGAGACCCGGTACACCGCCCCCCCGCCGGTCGATTCGAGGTCGGCGGTCAGGGCGAGTTCGCGTTGCAGCGGTGGCGTCGGGGGTCCGGGGACCACCACGGTCAGGTCGGGCTGGACCAGGAACTCCGAGACGGCAGCGGGCAGGGCGGCGCCGAGCAGATCCGCCGCGTTGGCCTCGGCCCGGACCGCCCCTGTCTCCACCCCGTCCAGCAATGCCCGGGCGTAGGAGGTGATGGCGCGGTAGCCGGTCAGGCCGATCATCGCCGCCTCGGACAGCACGGCCGCAGCCGCCATCCGGTGGGCGACGGCCCGCCGCGGGGCCTGCCAGGCGAGTTGGGCCAGCACGTCCGGGTCCGAGACCGGACTGGCACCCGGCGCCAGATCGGCCAGCACCCGCAGCAACTGCCGCCGCAGGCCCGGCGCACTGTGCCGTTCGACATCGGCCGAGAGCGGCGCGATCGTCTTGTCCCGGTCGTCGCGTTGGCCGACCAGGCTCGGCTGCCGGGTCATCGCCAGCCAGGCACCGGCCAGCCGGACCCACCGATGCGCGGTGTCGGCGGCCAACCAGCTGTCGAACTCGGTGGTCGGCAGGAAGGTCGGGTCGATGATCGAGGAGCTGGCCAGCAGGCCCGCCTCACTGCACACCTCGAGCAGGACGGCGGTCACCGTCTCGGACTGGTCGAGCACCTTGGCCAGCCGACGCAGGTCACGGACACCGACGCCGCCCGAACGCAGCTGCCCAGCCGGTTCGTCGGCCATGGCGTGGAGCAGCAGTTCGGCCAACCGGACCGTCTCCAGTACTGCCGTGGTGGCCGTGCCGTCGACGACCGCCACCCCGCGGTCGGTCAGTTCGAGTTCGGGTGCTGTGGCCGACACCGGACCGGCCGGCGTCTCCCGCAGGGCCAGCGAGATCTCGCGCGGCAGTTCGACCGTGCGTGGGTCGACGGCCACCAGCAGCCCGCGTTCGACCAATCCCCGGACCGGCGAGTCGGCGTCACGAACCGTCCCGACCGGCGGTCCGGCACTGAGCCGCTGCAGGATTGCCCTTTCTGCATCGGTTGATTCGGCGATCAACTCGGCCAGGTTCGCCATCACGTGGGCGGCCGCGGCGGCTCCGGAGGCCGGTTGGCTGGCCGGCACCAACCCGAACCGGCGTAGCAGGCCGGCCATGCTCAGATCATTGACCATGCCGAACAGGTCGCCGATGGTGCGGCCGAGGCCGGCCGGATACGGACCGAGTACCTCGCGGACCGCACCGACCGGATGCAGGGCCTGATCCGGGAGCGGTGGAATCCGCGCGCCATGGTCGAGGCCTACACCTACAACTCGGTGGCCCTCGTCGAAGA
>CAZZZW010000367.1:0-4188 GCA_964658795.1 Phormidium nigroviride PCC 7112 | reverse complement strand
CGTTGCTGGTGCTGGGCGCCGTCGCCTCCACCTGTGACCCGCTGGGCTACCGCGCGCTGGTCGACGGTGCGCTGGCCGACTCCCCGTCCCGGCTGGCCGAAGGTGTCGCGATCGTCGGCGGCCTGCTGTCCCTCGGCTGGCTGCTCAGCGCGATCGGTGCGACCGAGGCGATGACCTTGTCAGATCGGATCTCGCTGTATCGGACCGGGGAGCTGGTCAAGCTGATCAGTGGCATCGGTGGCCTGGAACACCTCGAACGGCCGGACTTCCTCAACCAGGTCGAGCGGATCAACAGCAGCCGACGGCAGTTGGCTGCGGCACCGCGGATGATCCTGCGCACTACCTCATCGGCCGCTCGGATCGTCGCGTTCCTCGTGCTGCTCGGCTCGGTGTCACCGTGGCTGTTGTTGCTGCCACTCTCGGCGGTACCGCCGATGGTCGCCGATCGGCTCGCGCGGCGGATGAGCAAGCGGACCGAGGACGACCTGGCCGACTCCCGGCGCAAGGCCGCCCTGCTGTTCGCCCTGTGCAGCGAACCGCAGGCCGCGCCGGAGATTCGCTCGTACGGGCTGGCCGAAACGCTCACGGCCGAGCACCGGCAATTGGTGACCGAGGTGGACCGACGCAGCAAGAAGCAGGCGATGGCCGTGCTCGGCGTGCAGAGCATCGGCTGGCTGAGCTATGCCGCGGCCCTGATGGCGGCGATCGCCTTCGTGGTCATCCGGGCCACCGACGGCGCGTACTCCCTCGGCACGGTGCTGATGTCGGTGTCCTTGATCCGCCGGTCCCGTACCCAGTTGGCCAGTGCCGCGTCCAGTTCCGGTGCCCTCGTAGCAACCCTGACCACGACCGAACGGCTGCTCTGGCTGGAGGATTACGCCGACGAGCAACGCGAACGCGCGGGCCGGACGACGCCGCCGACCCGGATCGAGCACGGCCTGCGGTTCGAGCAGGTGAGTTTCACCTATCCCGGTAAGGACGAAGCCGTACTCACCGGTCTCGAGCTGACGTTGCCGGCCGGCGCCACCGTGGCCGTGGTCGGCGAGAACGGCTCCGGCAAGACCACCCTGATCAAGCTGCTGCTCGGCATGTACGAGCCGAGCTCGGGCCGGATCATGGTCGATGACGCCCCGTTGTCCGAGCTGGATCCTGAGCTCTGGCGGTCCCGGTGCACGGCCGCGTTCCAGGACTTCGCCCGCTTTCAGCTTCCCGCGGTGGAATCGATCGGGGTGGCCGACCTGCCCGGCCTCGACGACGAGCCCGCGGCCGTCGGGGCGCTGTATCGAGCCGGTGCCGGCAACCTGGTCGAGCAGCTGCCCGCCGGGCTGAAGACGAGGATCGGCACGGCCTATACCGGTGGTCAGGGATTGTCCGGCGGCCAATGGCAAAAGGTGGCGCTGGCCCGCGCCATGCGCCGCACCGCGCCGCTGCTGGTGTTGCTCGACGAGCCCACGGCCAGTCTCGATCCGCAGGCCGAACATGCCTTGTTCGAAAGGTATGCCGAGGCCGCCCGCGAGAACGAGGCGATCACCGTGCTGGTCAGCCACCGATTCTCCACCGTGCTGATGGCCGATCTCATCGTCTATCTGGAAGGCGGCCGGGCCGCCGAGGTCGGCTCGCACACCGAACTCATGGCCCGAGCTGGTCGCTACGCCGAGCTGTTCCAACTGCAGGCAGCCGGCTACCGGTGACGCCGGGCTGCCGGGGCACGTCAGCGTGACCGGTCTCCTAGCGTGACGACGGGCACTGCGCGATTGCGAATCCGACGGCAGACTAAGACAGATGAGCATCAGACCACCGGCCCTGCCCGAACTCACCAGCCCGTGGCACACGCCCGAGCGTGAAGCGTTGATGATGCAGGCGCGCGCGTTCGCCCGGGACGAGGTGCGGCCGCTGGCCGACGAGCTCGACCCGCAGAAAGGGTTGATCCCGCCTGCTTTGCTGCAACGACTGGGTGAACTCGGTTACTTCGGGATCACCATCGCGCGCGAACACGGTGGCCTGGGACTCGGCGCCTTCGAATACTGCCTGGTCGCCGAGGAACTGGCCCGAGCCTGGATGAGCGTGGCCAGCATCATCGCCCGCGCGCAAGGTCTGGGCACCGGCCTGGAGGACGACTCTCGCCGCACCGACCTGCTGCAGCGCTCCGCGACCGGCCGCTGGATCGGCGCCATCGCGCTGTCCGAACCCGATGCCGGTTCCGATCTGGCCAGCGTGACGACCCGAGCCGAACGCGACGGTGACGAGTGGGTCATCACCGGTCACAAACGATGGTGCGGCAATGCCGAGGCGGCCGACTTCATCCAGGTGCTGGTTCGGATTCGCGAGCCCGAAGCGGGCGAATCTCGATCAGCAGGCCTGCAGACGCTACTTCTGGAGAAGGACCGTGGCAGCTTTCCGGCCGGCCTCACCGGCACTCCGATCGACAAGATCGGCTACCACGGCTTCCTGACCTGGGACCTGATCTTCGACGGCGTCCGAGTGCCGGCCGGCAATGTCGTGACCACCGGTCACGGCGAGGACAGTGGGTTCTCCGGCGTCGGCGCGTGGCTCGACGTGGCCCGGGTGCATACCGCGGCCCGGGCGGTCGGGCTGGCCCAGGCCGCGGTCGAGGACTGCACCACCTACCTGCAGGAACGCGAGCAGTTCGGGCGACCGATCGGCGACTTCCAGGCGTTGCGGTTCGCCCTGGCCGACATGGCCAGTTCGGTCGAGCAGGCCCGCTCGTTCTACCGCCAGGTCGCCCACCTGATCGACGTCGGCGTCGACTGCACCCGGCAGGCGTCGATGGCCAAGTTGCGGGCCACCGAGATGGCAGCCGACGTGACCAGTCAAGCGATGCAACTACACGGCGGCAACGGCTACACCACCGAGCGATCGGTCGAGCGGTACTGGCGGGACGCCCGGCTGACCACCATCTTCGAAGGCACCTCGGAGATCCAGCGAAAGATCATCTCCGACGGTCTGCTGCCGCGGCCGTCCTGACTGCCGGATCGGACGATTCGCGCTGAATAGGTGGGCCCTGCCTTCCGTGCTAGCGTGAAATTGGTTGCACACACCCTGTGCCGTGGTTGCGAGCAGTCCGCTCATCGCCAAGGCATGGATGCAGCGCGCATTTCCTCTTTCTCAAGCACGCTCGAGAGACCGGCGGTACGCCACGACCCGAGCTTCGCACAGTGCGGACCTTGCTTGCTTCACGAGGAGAAATGCCATGACCCAGGGCACCGTCAAGTGGTTCAACGTCACCAAGGGCTTCGGGTTCATCGCGCCGGACGGTGGCGGCTCGGATGTCTTCGTCCACATGTCGGCGGTGACCACCGGCGGCACCGATCGGGGCTTGTCCGACAACCAGCGGGTCGAGTTCGACGTGGTCCAAGGGCCGAAGGGCAACCAGGCCGACAACGTTCGCGGCCTGTAGTTCTCGACGCGATCATGGCTACCGACCTCGAAGACCGCATGCTCCAGCTGCTGGACCTCAGCGTGACCAGCACCCAGATCACCATTTCGGATTTCGCCCGTACCTTCGGAGCAAATCGCGATCTGATCGCTCGTTGCGCCCAGCACCTGGTCGATTCCGGTGCCGCGGTCGGCACCCATGTCGAGCGCAACGGTCACCGGCGCCTGCACGCACTGCGATCCTCCCGTCCGCAGTAGCCGAACCACGCCCGACCACTGCCGCCTGTTCCAGCGGGCGAAATAGCTCACGGCTCAACTGTGTTACCGTTGTGTCGGTCGAAATTCTGTCCGGCCCGGCAATCGGGCACAAGAGATCGGCCCACCCAAAGGCTCAGGTCGGAAACCTGCTGTCCACGTTGCATGTGTTGCGAGTATTCGCACGCGTTGCTCAAGTTGGTTCAGCACCGGCCGATGTAAGACGCGGCCGCACCGACGTACCTGGTCGGACAGCGCCGCAGCGATCATCCGCCTCTGCACGCGTCCATCGGCGCGTCGGGGTCTGGCCGGATCGCCGACCTGAACCTCCACTGCACGAGAGACGAAGTACAGGAGTAAGCACATGCAAGACGCCAATGACAGCAATGACGGCTTCGGTCCCTGGGACGACTGAGGACTGACCGGGCCGCGAGCCCGGGGCCGCACCAGAAACCGCCAGCGTAGTGACGCTGGCGGTTTCGTCGTCTTCGGCGCCGAGTCCCTCCGGCTCCGGGCAGTCGAGTCCCTCCGGCTCAG
>CAZZZW010000366.1:0-4192 GCA_964658795.1 Phormidium nigroviride PCC 7112 | reverse complement strand
GACAACAGCGCCAACAACCAGATCCCGACGATCTTCTACGGCCAGCACGTGCTGCCCGGCACCTACGGCGAACACGTGACCCACTACGGGGTGCTGCGGACGCTGGAGGATGCCTACGGCCTGCCCCGGGTGGGCTCCAGTGCCACCGCGACGCCGATCACCGACTGCTGGCAGTAGCGTCGACGGCATGACGGACCCGGACGTTCCGGCCTGGGCATACGAGGAAATCTCGATCGAGCCGTACTCGTCGTCGTGGCCGGTTCGGGCCGAGGCGTTGATCGCGTCGTTGCGGCCGCTGCTGATCGGACCGATCGAGTTCGTCGGGTCGACCTCGGTACCCGGGTTGCCGGCCAAGCCCATCGTCGATCTGATGGCGTCGGTGGAATCCTTCGATTTCGTCGAGCAATTCGCCGTCGTGATCGCTCCGTTGGGCTGGCACTACGTACCGCCGGAGTTGGACGGTCGGGAGTATCGGCGGTTCTTCGTGCACGTGGTCGACGACCATCGGAACGCCCATCTGCACGTGATGCGGCCGGGCGCCGATCGATGGACCGAGCAACTGCAGTTCCGCGATCTGCTCCGGTCGTCGGCGGCACTGCGCGATGAGTACGCCGCCCTGAAGCGGCAGTTGGCCGAGTCGCACGGTTCAGATCGGGAGGCCTATTCGGCCGCCAAGGCAGCGTTCATCGAGCGGGCGTTGAGCGCTTAGCAGGTTTTGTCGGAGGGTGCGGGTAGCGTTCTGTTGCAGGCCTGCTCATTCGCGTTTCGCTCTTGTTGACAAGGTGATTCTTACGTTTCCAATCTTGCCTTGACGTGTTCAGTGACTTAGAATCGAATGCATAAGCGAATCATCCAGTAGTGGAGTATTGGATGAGTTGCGCTCGGTCGCAGTCTCGTTCTGGCGGGAGTCGAATCAGGCTCGGTTGCGGATGCTGGAGGTCTACGCGCAGATCGATCGGATCGGGGTCGACTCGCTGCGACTGCGGGCCCTGGTGGATCTGATCGGGATCGATCTGCGCTGCACCCGCTCTTTTGCGAACGGTGTGGTTCACGATATGGGGCGGTTCGCGGGCCGGGTCAGCCCGGCCGGTGTGCCCTTGGAGCCGGCGTTCCCGGTCGTGGCTTCAGCTTTGGGCGAAGGGCTGTTCTCCTTCGACCACGCCCGGGTCATCGCCGAGACGATCGAAGCCCTGCCGGAGGAGCTGCGGACCCGATTCGGGGCGGCGGTCGAAGAGCGGTTGGTGGCACACACGCCGGAGTTGAACTCGCTGGATCTGCAGAAACTGGCCCGGCGGATCACCGCACTGCTGGACGAGGACGGCCCGGAACCGAAAGAGGAAACGCAATACCGCCGCCGTGGCCTGCAGTTCAGTGTGCTGCCCGACGGGTCCAGTTTGATCAATGGCCGGCTCACCCCGGGGGCCACGGCGGTCTGGTCGATCATCTTCGCCAGCCTCGCCCAGATTCGGAACCTCGACCTCGACGAGGACGGCAACCTCGTTCACGGTGGCGACGCACTCGGCCGCGACCAGCGCGCCGGACCGCAACAACTCCACGACGCCTTCGCCGAAGCCGGCGAACTCCTGGTCGAGACCGGGGAGTTGCCCGATCACGCCGGGCTGAAAGCCGACCTGATCGTCACCATTGACCTGACCGACCTCGAACAACGGACCGGGCGGGCGACCACCCACCACGGCGGCACCCTCACCACCCAGCAGCTACTCCACCTGGCCGCCGACCTCAACGTCATCCCCGCGATCCTCGACCAGGAACTCGGCTTCGTCGAGCACGGAAGAGGCCGACGCCTCGCCTCGCCCATCCAGCGGAAGGTCATCTTCGCGAGAGACCGGGGCTGCACCTTTCCGGGTTGCGACCGGCCAGCCGGACAATCCCAGGTCCACCACATGAACGAATGGCTAAACGACCTCGGACAGACCAACCCCGACAACCTCACCCTCGCCTGCGGCTACCACAACAACAAGGCACCGAGGCAAGGGTGGAAAGCCAGTCTGATCAAAGGCATTCCACACTGGACCCCACCCGCCTGGCGCGACCCCGAACAGAAACCGAGACGCAATTACCTTCACCACCCTGAGCTGGTGAGGCCGGATTGACGCTGCCCGAAGACCTTCAGAATGACGCACCGTGCGGACCGTTGCCCACGGCACAACCGCGAACCGACCGACATCCCACGAGGACGCCGGCCGGTTCGCCGGACAGTTAGTTGGACTGCTCCGTCGGTACGGCTGCAGCTTCGGACGCAACCTTCGCGCCCTTCGGCGCCGGCTTTGCATCGACGCCGGCTTCCTTGCGCTGCTCCGGCGTGATCGGGGCCGGGGCCTCGGTCAGCGGGTCGTAGCCGCCACCGGTCTTCGGGAAGGCAATCACGTCACGGATCGAGTCGGTACCCGACAGCAGGGCGCAGATCCGGTCCCAGCCGAAGGCGATGCCACCGTGCGGCGGCGCGCCGAAGGCGAAGGCATCCAGCAAGAACCCGAACTTCTCCTGCGCCTGCTCGGCCGACAAGCCCATCACCGCAAATACCCGTTCCTGGATGTCGCGTCGATGGATACGGATCGAGCCACCGCCGATCTCGTTGCCGTTGCAGACGATGTCGTAGGCGTAGGCCAGCGCCGATCCCGGGTCGGTGTCGAAGGTGTCGTAGAACTCCGGCTTCGGACTGGTGAAGGCGTGGTGCACGGCCGTCCACGCGCCGGCCCCGACGGCCACGTCACCGCTGGCCACGGCGTCCGAGCTGGGCTCGAACAGGGGCGCGTCGACCACCCACAGGAACGACCATTCGCCCTCAGTCAGCAGGCCGAGTCGCCGGCCGATCTCCACCCGCGCCGCGCCGAGCAGCGACTGCGAACTCTTCCGAGCGCCCGCAGCGAAGAACACACAGTCCCCCGGCTGCGCACCGACGAACTCGGCCAGCCCAGCCCGCTCGGACTCGGACAGGTTCTTGGCCACCGGCCCGGACAGCTCGCCGTCCTCACCGATCAGCACGTAGGCCAGACCCCGGGCGCCGCGCTGCTTGGCCCACTCCTGCCAGGCGTCCAACTGCCGCCGGGGCTGGGAGGCACCGCCGGCCATCACGACCGCACCGACGTAGTCGGACTGGAACACCCGGAAGGGGGTGTTTGCGAAATAGCCGGTGCACTCGGTCAGTTCCAGGTCGAAGCGCAGGTCCGGCTTGTCCGAGCCGTACTTGTTCATCGCATCGGCATAGGTCAGGTGTGGGATCTCGGCCGGGATCTCGTAACCGATCAACCGCCACAGCGAGCGCAGCACGTCCTCGGCCACCGAGATCACATCGGACTGGTCGACGAAGCTCATCTCGATGTCGAGCTGGGTGAACTCCGGCTGCCGGTCGGCCCGGAAGTCCTCGTCCCGGTAGCACCGGGCGATCTGGAAGTAGCGCTCCATGCCGGCCACCATCAGCAGCTGCTTGAACAGCTGCGGCGACTGCGGCAACGCATACCAGGAGCCGGGCTGCAGCCGCGCTGGCACCAGGAAGTCCCGGGCCCCTTCGGGGGTGGACCGGGTCAGCGTCGGTGTCTCGAACTCGTGGAAGCCGTGACCGTACAGCACGTCGCGAGCGGCCCGGTTGACGTCACTGCGCAGCTTCAACGCCGCCGCCGGCGCCGGTCGCCGCAGGTCCAAGTAGCGGTACTTCAGCCGAGCCTCTTCGCCGACCTCGGTGTGCTCGTCGATCTGGAACGGCAGCACCGCCGCGGCGTTGAGCACCTCGAGCTGGTCGGCCACGACCTCGATCTCGCCGCTGGGGATGTTCGGGTTGACCTTGCCCTCGAGCCGCCCCCGGACCTCACCGGAGACCTTGATGCACCACTCGTTACGCAGCGCCGCTACCTGCCCGTCGCCCTCGGCGTCGTCCCGGATGACCACCTGCACCACTCCGCTGCCGTCCCGCAGATCGATGAAGGCCACCCCGCCGTGGTCGCGGCGGCTGGCAACCCAACCGGCCAGAACGACTGACTTACCGGCGTCGGATGCGCGCAGCGATCCGGCCTCATGCGTGCGGAGCACAGGGAGTCCTTTCGGGGTACGGAGCCTCAGGGATGAGTCTCTCGGGTGTGAGTGGAGCTGAACCGGTCAATTCTCCCACGGCGAAGGGTGGCCGCAGGTCGGACCGGTCGACCGGCTAGGCCTCGTCGGCAACCGGGTCGGCAAC